>DBMN01000007.1 GCA_002298965.1 Rhizobiales bacterium UBA697
GCCTCGTCCACGACGGCCGCGTCTCCTGGACCCGCCTCGTCGAGGCGCTGTCGCTGGCGCCCGCCCGTCGCCTCGGCCTGCCGGCCGGCACGCTGACGCCGGGGGCGGCGGCCGATCTCGCGGTGATCGACCCCGATCGGCCGTGGATCGCCGAGGCCGAGAAGCTCGCCTCGCGCTCCAAGAACACGCCCTTCGACGAGGCGCGTTTCACCGGCCGCGTGCTGCGCACGCTGGTCGGCGGCCGCACCGTCCATACGCTCGACGCCTGAGGGAGAAGCCGGAGATGCTCGTGATCCTCGTCGCCGCCGTCTTCGGCTATGCCCTCGGCTCGATCCCCTTCGGCCTCGTCCTCTGCCGTCTCGCCGGCCTCGGCGACATCCGGTCGATCGGCTCCGGCAACATCGGCGCCACCAACGTGCTGCGTACCGGCCGCAAGGGTCTGGCGCTCGCCACCTTCCTCGGCGACGCGCTGAAGGGCACGGTGGCGATCCTCGTCTCGCGATATTTCGCGGGCGAGGGCGCGGCCATGGCGGCGGCGGTCGGCGCCTTCCTCGGCCACGTCTTCCCGGTCTGGCTCGGCTTCAAGGGCGGCAAGGGGGTGGCGACCTACATCGGCTGCCTGCTCGGCCTGTTCTGGCCGGCGGCCTTCGCCTTCGGCGCGGTGTGGCTCGCCATGGCCTTCACCTTCCGCATCTCCTCGCTGTCGGCGCTGGTCGCCAGCGTGGTGGTGCCGCTCGGCCTCTTCCTCGGCGGTTGGGCCTCGGGCACGATGACGCTGGTGCTGGCGGCGCTCGCCGTGCTCGTCTGGTACCGCCACAAGGAGAACATCGCCCGCCTCCTCGCCGGCACCGAGCCGAAGATCGGCAAGAAGAAGGACGCGGCCTGAGGCGAGAGCCGCGACGACCGGGAGATCGCCCATGCTCTTCATGGTGATCGAGCATTTCGCCAACGACGACATGATCCCGGTCTACGAGCGCGTCCGCGATGCCGGCCGCGGTCTGCCGGACGGGCTGACCTACGTCGACAGTTGGGTCGAGCCCAACTTCGCCCGCTGCTTCCAACTGATGGAATGCGACGACGCGAGCCTCTTGCAGCAGTGGGTGCTGCACTGGCGCGGGCTCGGCTGCCGCTTCGAGATCGTGCCGGTCGTGCCCTCCGCCACCACCCGCGCGGTGGTCGCGCCGCATCTGGCGCCGAAGGGCGAGTAGGCCCCGCGTGGGTCCGACGGCGCGGATCGACGTTCGTGCGCGATCCTTCGAGACGCGCCTGCGGCGCTCCTCAGGATGAGGCGTCGGAGAATGCCGCGGCAAAGAAAGACGCCTCATGCTGAGGAGGGCGACCATCGGGCGCCCGTCTCGAAGCATCGCGCAGGGCGCGGCGGCATCGCATCCATGGCATCCGTCGCCGCAACCCGGATCGTGCGACCTTAATTAAGGGTTGTATTTTCTCCATCCCCTTTCCATAGTGCGCCGATCGGATGGGGGGGCGCCGCGTGGACCGCTGTTCTTTCGACGACACCGATCAGGCGCCGCCGCGCGCCGCCATGCCGCCGATGACCGAGGCGAGCCGGCTCGCCTGGCTGCGGCTGATCCGCTCCGAGAACGTCGGCCCCGCCACCTTCCGCCAGCTCGTCAACCACTTCGGCTCCGCCGCCGCCGCGCTGGATGCGCTGCCCGAACTCGCCCGCCGCGGCGGGGCCCGCGCCCGCATCCGCATCGCCGGTCTCGACGAGGTGATGCGCGAGGCGGCGACCGCCGCCGCCTGCGGCGCCCGTTTCGTGGCGATGGGCGAGGCGGACTATCCGGCGCGTCTGGCGGCGATCGAGGGCGCCCCGCCGCTCCTCGCGGTCAAGGGCGGTTCGGGCGTCTTCCGCCGGCCGATGGTGGCGATCGTCGGCGCGCGCAACGCCTCGCTCTCGGGGCGCAAGATCGCCGGTCTCGTCGCCCGCGCGTTGGGCGAAGCCGCCTTCGTCATCGTCTCCGGCCTCGCCCGCGGCATCGACGCCGCCGCCCACGAGGCCTCGATCGACACCGGCACGGTCGCGGTGCTCGCCGGCGGGCTCGACCGGCTCTATCCGCCGGAGCATGCCGGCCTCGCCGACAAGATCGTCGCGACCGGCGGTGCGCTCGTCTCCGAGATGCCCTTCGGCTGGCAGGCCCGCGCCCAGGACTTCCCCCGCCGCAACCGCCTCGTCTCCGGCATGTCGCTCGGCGTCGTGGTGGTCGAGGCGGCGCTACGTTCCGGCTCGCTCCACACCGCCCGCTTCGCCGCCGAGCAGGGGCGCGAGGTCTTCGCCGTCCCCGGCAGCCCGCTCGACCCGCGCGCCGAGGGGGCGAACGAGCTGATCCGCAACGGCGCGACGCTGGTCGCCAATGCCGGCCACGTCATCGAGGCGCTCGCCCCGATCATCGGCCGCCGTTTCGAGCCGCCGGTGGCGTCGGAAGGCGACGACGACTTCGATCGCCCCTTCGACGTGCCCGAGACCGCCCGCCGCAAGGTGGTCGAGGCGTTGGGGCCGACGCCCGTGGGCGTCGACGAGATCCTGCGCGCGACCGGCGTACGCCCCGGCGAGCTGCACCTGATCCTGATGGAACTGGCGATCGCCGGCCGGCTCGAGCGCCACGCCGGCGGCCGCGTCAGCCTGCTGATGTGATCAGAGCCCCAACAGGCGCTTGGTCTTGGCGAGCCAGTCGCGCCGCGAGGCGAGGCCGATCCGCCCGCCGTTGATGGCGATCGTCACCCCCTCGAGATCGTCGGCGTCGGCCATGTCGTTGCAGGTCCGCCCCTTGCGGGTGGACGCCGCCCATTCCGCCGCTGCGATCTTCAGCGACCACGCGGGCGAGAAGGCGAGATCCGGGGTCTCGGCGAGCGGAATGCCGAGCACGCGGCCGTACTTTTCATAGGCCTCGCGGCCGGTGATCTGGAGGAGCCCACGGCCGATGTAGCGCCAGCCGTCGTCGGGGCCGACATTGCCCATCCGCCCGCCGTAGACGTAGTTCGCGAGCTTCTCCGGCTGGTGGGCATGCGCCTGCGCCACTTCCGGATCGGAGAACCGAGACGGCCAGACCTGCGGCAGGCGGGCGGCCGAATAGTTCATGCTCTCGACGCGGATCGTCAGCCCGTCGGTCTCGTGGGCGATCTGGGCGAGGAAATGGGCGAGCCGCAGCCGGTTGGCATCGACGCCGAAGGGGCCGAGCGCGGCACCCGCGTCGTCGAAGGCGGCGAGATAGGCGGAACGCGCGTCGGGGGCGAGGCGCAGGATGTCTTGGCGGGTGATCGGTTGATGGGGCATTGGGGGAGGGACCTCCGTCGGTGGGTCCCGTCCGCCGCATCGGTCATGCGGGAGCGATCATCGCACGGCGCGCGAAGGGGGCGGAGAAGTCGCCGCGAACTCCTCGTCTTCGGTGGGTCACGTCCCCTTCTCCCCTTGCGGGAGAAGGTGGCCGAAGGCCGGATGAGGGGTGGCGGGCGCGAGCCCGCGATCGACGGCGGAGAAGGGACGTGTCGCGCCTGACGGCGCGCCCCCTCATCCGCCCCTGCGGGGCACCTTCTCCCGCGGAGGGGAGAAGGGCGCATCCCTCGCCATGCCTCGCGCCGTCGGATTCACCCCTCCGACCCCGCCCGCATCGCGGCCTCTTCCGCCGCCTCGCGGNNGCGGATGCGGCGGGCGTCGGCCTGCATGCGGTCGAGCGCGCCCTGGAGGATGAAGCTCGCCGCCATCTTGTCGACGACCTCCGCCCGCTTGGCGCGCGAGGTGTCGGCCTCGAGCAGCGTCCGCGTCACCGCGGTGGTGGAGAGCCGTTCGTCCCAATAGGCGATCGGCAGGTCGGTCAGCGGCCGGAGCGTGCGGACGAAGGCGCGCGTCGCCTGGGCGCGCGGACCCTCCGAGCCGTCCATGTTGAGCGGCAGGCCGAAGATCAGCGCCCGCACGTCCTGCTTCTCGCAGATGGCGAGAAGCTCGGCGACGTCGAGGGTGAACTTCCGCCGCCGGATCGTCTCCATCGGCGTGGCGATGCGGCGGCCGAGGTCGGACAGCGCCAGCCCGATCGTCTTGGTGCCGAGGTCGAGCCCCAGCACGCGGGCGGCGGCCGGGAGGCTCGCGAAGAGGTCGGCGAGCGGAAGGGTCGGTTCGGGCTTGGCCATGGGTGCCTCAGATCGCCGCGGGGATCAGCAGCAGCAGGTCGGTCGCCCCGACCTCCGCGCCGGCCTGGGTCAGCAGCGTCGTCGCCTGCCCGCGGTGATGGGTCTGGTGATTGAAGAAATGACCGAGCACCAGGCCGAACTCCTTGGCATGGGGCTCGCCGCGGCTGTTGCGATAGGAAAGCACGGTCGCGAGCGCCTTCGGGTCGAGCTCGGCCAGGAAGTCCTCGATCATCCGGTCGAGGAGCCCGCGCCGCTCGCGCAAGGGGCCGAGCGCACCGAACTGGATCTGGTCGAGCGCCGACGGCATCGGCAGGTCGCGCACGGCGGCGAGCGGTCCGCCGGCCGGATGCTCGGCGAAGCGCTTCAGCCAGATCGTGTCGGCGACGACGAGATGTTCGAGCGTGCCGAGGATCGAGCGGAAAAAGGCGCCGCGATCGGCGACGACCGCCTCGTGCGGCAGCGTCGCCGCGGCGGCGTAGAGCTTCTCGTTCATCCAGCCGTTGTAACGCGCCATGAGGCGCAGCTGAGCGATCTGCGTCATCGAGTGCCTCCTCGTACCAAACCGATCGAACCGCCCCCATGAGAAATTCGGACGATCGGTCCGAACTTCTCATTCCGTTCGCCGAAAATGCCCTGTCCGGACAAGGGCATTTTCGGCGAGCCGGATCCGGCATCGCGGAGCGATCTGCCGGATCCCGTATCAGAGCGTCGCGCCGAGGCGTCCGGCGAGATCCTGCACGTATTGCCAGGCGGTACGGCCCGAGCGGGCGCCGCGCGTCGTCGCCCATTCCAGACTGTCGCGCACCAGCGTCTCATCGTCGATCGTGAGACCATGATGGGCGACATAGCCGCGCACCATGGCGAGATAGTCGTCCTGGCTGCACTTGTGGAAGCCGAGCCACAGGCCGAAGCGATCGGACAGCGACACCTTCTCCTCGGTCGCCTCGCCGGGGTTGATGGCGGTCGAGCGTTCGTTGTCGATCATGTCGCGCGGCAGCAGGTGGCGGCGGTTGG
>DBMN01000049.1:0-236 GCA_002298965.1 Rhizobiales bacterium UBA697
ACCTGCCCGGCGAAGAAATGACCGCCGCGCCCGGCGCGATCGTCGGCGCATGAACGAAGAAGGCCGGAGGCGGTGACGCCTCCGGCCTTCGGCATTTGGTGTGCTGCGCGACGCCCTCCGCCTCACGGCAGATCCGGCGTCCCCGTGACGGCGATGGCGAAGGCCTGGACCTTGGCGACCTCCTTCAGCCGGTCGAAACGGCCGGAAGCGCCACCGTGGCCGGCGTCCATGTTGGT
>DBMN01000049.1:247-393 GCA_002298965.1 Rhizobiales bacterium UBA697
TTCGCCGGCTCCCAATAGGTCACGCGCGGATCGGTGAGACCCGCCAGGGCGAGGATCGGCGGATAGGCCTTGGCCTCGACCCTGTCGTAAGGCGAGTAGGAGAGGATGGTGCGGAACGCCGCCTCGTCCTCGATCGGATTGCCCCA
>DBMN01000049.1:473-605 GCA_002298965.1 Rhizobiales bacterium UBA697
CCCATCAGCATGCCGCCGGCCGACCCGCCCTGAGCGACCAGCCGATCCGGCGCCGAGAAGCCCTCCGCCACCAGATGGCGGGCGCTCGCGACGAAGTCGTCGAACGTGTTGGTCTTGAACTCGCGTCGGCCT
>DBMN01000049.1:610-4530 GCA_002298965.1 Rhizobiales bacterium UBA697
TAGACGAAGCCGCGATCGACCAGCGACAGGATCGAGGTCGAGAAGGCCGCCGGAATGGTGATGCCGTAGGCGCCGTAGCCGTAGAGCAGGCAGGGCGCGCTGCCGTCGATCGGCGTCGAACGGGCATGGATCAGGGTGACCGGCACCGTCTCGCCGTCGGCCGCCGGGGCGAAGACCCGCCGCGCGACGTAAGCCGCCGGATCGTGCCCGCTCGGCACTTCCTGCTCCTTGCGCAGTGTCCGCTCGCGGCTCTCCATGTCGTAGTCGAAGACCCGCGCCGGCGTGGTCGGCGACGAATAGGAGAAGCGCAGGTTCGTCGTGTCGTGTTCGTAGCCGCCGAGGAGACCGAGCGAATAGGCCTCCTCGTCGAAGGCGACGGCATGTTCCGCCCCGTCCGCGAGGCGTCGCACGACGATGCGCGGCAGACCCTCGACCCGTTCGAGGCGGACGAGGTGATGCCGGGTCGCCGTCTGCGACAGGATCAGCCGGCCGGCGACGTGGGGGACGAGCGTCTCCCAGTTCTCCCGCCCCGGCGCCTCGACCGGCGCCGTGACGATGCGGAAGTCCTCCGCCCCGCCGTTGTTGGTGAGGATGGTGAAGCGGTCGCCGGCATCCTCGACGTCGTATTCCTCGCCGGTGACGCGGGGCGCGACCAGCCGCGGTTCCGCCGTCGGGTGCTCCGCGTCGATCAGACGCACCTCGGAGGTTTCGTGGTCGTGGATGGCGATCACCACGAAGCGGCCGGACAGGGTCTTGCCGAGCCCGACGAAGAAGCCCGGGTCGGCCTCCTCGTAGACCAGCACGTCTTCGAGTGCCGGCGAGCCGATGCGGTGCAGGAAGACCTTCGACGGGCGATGGTTGTCGTCGAGCCGGACGTAGAAGAAGCCCTCGCCGTCGGCCGAAAAGACCGCCTCGCCGCCGGTCGCCTCGACCTTGTCCTCGAGATCGATGCCGCGGACGAGATCACGGACGCGCAGCGTGAAATATTCCGAGCCGTTCTCGTCGGCGCCCCAGACGATCCGCCGGTGGTCGGGCGAGTGGACGACGCCGGAGAGGCGGAAATAGGCGAGCCCCGCCGACCTTTCGTCGCCGTCGAGCAGCACCTCCTCGTCGCCGCCGTCGCGCGGCGTCCGCACATGGATCGGATGCTGGCCGCCGGGGCGATGGCGCGCGGCGTAGGCGTAGGGGCCGTCCTTGGCGGGAACCGACGCGTCGTCCTGCTTGATGCGCGCCTTCATCTCCTCGAAGAGGCGGGTCTGCAGCGCCGCGGTCGGCGCCATGACGGCGCGGGCATGGGCGTTGTCGGCCTCGAGCACGGCGCGGATCTCGGGATCGAGCACGCCGGGATCGCGCATCACCGCCTGCCAGTTCTCGGCGCGCAGCCAGCCGAAGTCGTCGACGATCTCGACGCCGTGGAGGGTTCGGGAAACCGGTCGGGCCTCGATGGTCGGGGCGGGATGGGCGGCGAGAGGCGACAGGCGGGAAGCGGTCATGCGTGCGGTTCTTCGTCCGGTTGGAAGTCGAGGGCGTTGCCGTTGATGCAGTAGCGCAGGCCGGTCGGCTGCGGGCCGTCGTCGAAGACGTGGCCGAGATGGGCCTCGCATTCGGCGCAACGGATCTCGGTGCGGATCATGCCGTGGGAGACGTCGCGGTGCTCGGCGATGCCGGCCTCGGCGATCGGCGCGAAGAAGCTCGGCCAGCCGCTGCCGGAATCGTATTTCGTCGCCGCGTCGAACAGCGGTCGGCCGCAGCAGACGCAGGCATAGGTGCCGGGGCGCTTCTCGTTCCAGTACGGGCCGGAGAAGGCGCGCTCGGTGCCGGCGCAGCGGGTGATGCGATATTGTTCGGGGGTCAGGCGGCGCTTCAGGGTGTCGTCGTCCATCGTCTCGGTCCTCCTCGCGTCGCCGCGCCGATCATGGGCGGTGACGCGTAGGAAAGCTAGAGCGGCGACGATCGCCGACAATCCGGGCACTCCGCCTTGGTCGCGAACCCCTACGGTAACGGCGGCTCGAGAACTCGCGCGATCTCCGAACTCTTCCAGAAGGCGTTCGGCCTGCCATGATGCCGCAGCATGTTCTCCATGTCGTCACGGTTGCTCGCGAAGGCCGCATCTCTGCGACGTTTCTGCGAACGTGACGAAGTTTGCAACTCGCGTCGACTGCCTGACGAAGATGAAAGTTGCAGACGAGATCTTGTGTATCTCGCGTTCTCTGCCTATAGGAAGATGTCGATTGGGGGTCGAAGTGATTCAAACGACATTTGTCAGAGATGAATCCGGCGCGGTTCGCTTCTCGGCAATGGCTCGATCGTTCCTCGAGTGACCGAAATCCGAGGGGTTCCCCTCCGGCAAGACAGGTGAAAAATGACCGATTCCAGCACCAACCTCATCGAACTGGCCACCGAGATCGTCTCGGCCTACGTGAGCAACAACACCGTGCCCGCGGCCGAACTCTCCGGCCTGATCGCCGAGGTCTACGCCGCCCTGCAGCGCACCTCCGCCGGTGTCGCGCCGGAGCCGGCGCCCGAGCCGCTGAAGCCGGCGGTTCCGGTGAAGAAGTCGGTCAACCCGGACTTCATCGTCTGCCTCGAGGACGGCAAGAAGTTCAAGTCGCTGAAGCGCCACCTGCGCACCCAGTACAACATGACCCCGGAAGAGTACCGCGAGAAGTGGGGCCTGCCGGCCGACTATCCGATGGTCGCCCCGAACTACGCGCAGGCTCGCTCCGACCTGGCCAAGAAGATGGGCCTCGGCCAGCAGCGTCGTCGCGGCGCCCGCTGATCCCGTCCCGACCGCATTCGACGCCGCCGCGAACTCACCGTTCGCGGCGGCGTTTTTCTTTGCGCTCGGCGCCGAGCAGATCCTCCGCCGCCAGCGCCTCGATCAGGCCGACGTGGCGGGCGAGGCTGTAGCTCCAGTGTCGAGCCCGCGCCCGCCGCCGCTCGCCGGCGAGCGCGCGCTCCAGCACGGCGCGGATGCGCGCGAGTCCGGCTGGCGAACGATCCGCCAGATCGGCGGGCGTCACCGGCACCAGCCGTGGCAGGATCCGTTCGCGCTCGCCCCGTCGCCAGAGGTCCGGGATCGCCGGAGAGGCGGTTTGCGGGGTACGGCGGCGTCGATCATCGGGCATGTCACGGGTCCTTCGTCGAGGATCCGCATTGTCGCCCCGCCCCGCGGGCCCGGGGACAACTCGTGTCATTTCAGACGCAACGAAAAATTGGTCAAATTCACCATATATATCGCTAGTTATCCCCGCCTTCTCCTCCGCGCTCATAATCGAAAGGTATTTATTCCTATTGATTATGAGGGTGAGAGGGATCGTAGGATGCTCGAGCAGGCCACGCACGACAGGATGGAGAAGGGATACGCCGGCGCACCGATCGGCAGAACGGGCGCGCTCGAGCGACGGCGAACGTCGCGGACACTTCGCCGCCGTCGCGGCGATCGCGACCACGTCACGGCCGACTGTCGCTGTCTCGAGACGGTGGTCGCCCGCGCCTTCGGCGCCGATCTGGCGGAACTCCGCGGCGCCTCGCGCGGCCATGCGCCGATAGCCTTCGCCCGCCAGGTGGCGATGTATGTCGCCCACGTCTGGCTCGGCCTGTCGCTGAGCGAGGTCGGCCGCCGCTTCGGCCGCGACCGCACCACCGTCGCCCACGCCTGCCGCGTCGTCGAGGAACGCCGCGACGATCCCGCCGTCGACCGCATCGTCGCCGCCGTCGAGGCCGCAGCCGATCTGTGGATCGACTTCGCCTGCGATCTGGAGGCGGGGCGATGAGCGAGGCGACCGAACTGCGCCTGTTGCGCCTGCTCGCCCTCGGCGAGGGAGCGCTCGACGACCGCGGCGTCCTGCGCGTCGTCGGCCCCGACGGCCTGCGCCGGCTGAAGCCCGACGGCGACACCCTGCGCGCGCTCGCCGAAC
>DBMN01000060.1 GCA_002298965.1 Rhizobiales bacterium UBA697
CGCGCCGGGCGTCAGCCCCAGAGCGCGGGGACGGGCGGGTAGACCAGCGAGCCGTCGTAGGTCAGGCCGCCGTCGCGGTCGCGGGCGAGGAGCAGCGGCCCGTCGAGATCGACGACGTCGGCGCCTTGCGCCAGCAGCACGGCCGGGGCCATCGCCAGCGACGAGCCGACCATGCAGCCGACCATCAGCTTGAACTTCCGCTCGCGCGCCGCCCGCACCAGCCGCAGCGCCTCGGTGAGGCCGCCGGTCTTGTCGAGCTTGACGTTGATCGCGGCGTAACGTTTCGCCAGCGCGTCGAGGTCCTCGACGGTGTGGAGGCTCTCGTCGGCGCAGATCGGGATCGGGCTCGAAAGCCCCTCGAGCGCGTCGTCGGCACCGGCCGGCAGTGGCTGTTCGATCAGCTCGACGCCGGCCTTCACCGCGGCCTCGAGATTGGCGAGAAGCGTCGCCTCGCGCCAGGCCTCGTTGGCGTCGACCACCAGACGGGACTTCGGCGCGCCCTCGCGGACGGCGGCGATGCGTTCGGGATCGCCCTCGCCGCCGAGCTTGACCTTGAGCAGGGGGCGGGCCGATGCCGCTTTCGCCGCTTCGAGCATGCTCTCCGGCGTGCCGAGGCTCAGCGTGTAGCAGGTGACGAGCGGACCGGGCTCGGGCAGCCCCGCCGCGACGCGGACGGGGATGCCGGAGCGCTTGGCCTCGTAGTCCCACAGCGCGCAGTCGAGCGCGTTGCGGGCGGCACCGGCGGGGAGAGCCGCCTGTGCCTTCGCCCGGTCGAAACCGGGGGCCGCGACCGCGGCGGCGCATTTCTCGAGCTCGGCGACGACGCCCTCGACGGTCTCGCCGTAGCGGGCATAGGGCACGCATTCGGCGCGGCCGGTCGCGGTGCCGTCGCTCACCGTGGCGGTGACGACGACGGCCTCGGTGCGGCTGCCGCGCGAGATGGTGAAGGCGCCGGCGATCGGGAAGCGTTCGACGGCGATCGTGAGGGCGAGCGCCATGATCAGCCCGCGGGGAAGAGTTCGAGGAGGCGATCGACGATCGGGCCGACGCCGAAGCGCACCGGGTCGGAGGCCGGCAGGGCATGGAGCCGGGCGGCCGATTCGCAGACGCTGCGGGCGTCGGCGTCCGACAGGTGCTCGGTGTTGATGGCGATGCCGACCGGGCGGATGCCGGGGTTGGTCAGCTTGCCCATGGCGATGGTCGCCTCGATCACTTCCGAGATCGTCGGCAGCGGGTGCTCGACGCCGCGCATCTTCGAGCGGGTCGGCTCGTGGCAGATGACGAAGGCATCGGGCTGGGCGCCGTGCAGCAGGCCGAGCGAGACGCCGGCGAAGCTCGGGTGGAAGAGCGAGCCCTGACCCTCGACGACGTCCCAATGGGAGGGCGCCGCGGCCGGGGCGATCCATTCGACCGCGCCGGAGATGAAGTCGGCGACGACGGCGTCGATCGCGGCGCCGCGGCCGGAGATGAAGACGCCGGTCTGGCCGGTGGCGCGGAAGTCGGCGGCAAGGCCGCGGGCGCGCATCTCGCGCTCGAGCGCGAGGGCGGTGTACTTCTTGCCGACCGAACAGTCGGTGCCGACGGTGAGGAGCCGCAGGCCGGGGCGCTTGGTGCCCTTGCCGGTGGCGAAGCGCTCGGAGGTGTGGCGGACGTCGTGCAGCTTGCGGCCGGTCTTGGCGGCGGCCTCGGCGATCGCCGGGATCGAGGCGAGGCGGACGTGCAGGCCGGTCGCGACGTCGAGGCCGGCCTCGAGGGCGGCGACGATGGTCGAGATCCAGTGCTCGGGCAGCACGCCGCCGGCGTTGACGACGCCGACCACCATGGTCTTCACGCCGGCCGCGACGGCGGCCTCGATCGTCATGTCGGGAATCTTGGCATCGGCGGCGCAGCCGGGCAGGCGCAGCTGGCCGAGGCACCACTCGGGGCGCCAGTCGACGATGCCGAGCGCCGTCTTGGCGGCGAGCGCGTCGTGGACGTCGCCGAGGAAGAGGAGATAGGGGCGGGCGATTTCCATGGACGATCTCCTCGCGGTCGGCGTCGCATCCCGGTCACGCTCCGGTGACAAATGCTTCGCCGTGCTTGCGGACCCCGGTGTCGGGGCGGCACACTTCGACGTCGATTCATAAGTGGCCTCGACGCCGCCCGACAAGTCTCCTCGACGGGGGCGGGCCATGCGTCAGACGCCGAGGAGAGGGCCGATCGCCGACATGGGTCGCGATCCGCCGGGAGCGTGAATGAACGAGGCCTCGGCCGCCGACGACTGGACGGGAAAGCCGCCGACGCTCACCATCGAGCCCGGCGCGGGGCGGCTCGTGCTGCGCCCGGCGGGCGATTGGACGATCCGTTCGGTCGGCGCGATCGAGGCGGAGGTCGACGAGGTGGCGGCCCGCCTCGCGGCCGGGAGCGATGCGTTGCTGCTCGATCTCTCCGCCGTCGGGCGGCTCGACACCGCCGGTGCGCTGTTCTTCCACCGCATCGCCGAGGCGGTGCCGGACGAGCGGCGGACGGTCGAGGGGCTCGACGCGACGCGGCGGGTGCTCTGCGACGAGGTGGCGCAGGCCGATCGCAAACCGCCGCCGCCGGCGCTCGGGCCGGGGCCGGTGATCTGCGCGCTGACCGATCTCGGTCGGCTCGGCTTCTCCTTCTGGCGCGAGCTGCGCGAGGGGCTGACGCTGCTCGGCGGCATCGCCACGGTGATCGGGCGGACCTTCGTCGAGCCGCGGCGGATGCGCTTCATCCCCTTCGTGCATCAGGTCCAGCGCACGACGATCGACGCGTTGCCGATCATCGCGCTGATGAGTTTCCTGATCGGCTGCATCATCGCCCAGCAGGGCGCCTTCTACTTCCGCCGCTTCGGCGCCGACATCTACGTCGTCGACATGGTCGGGGTGCTGACGCTGCGCGAGATCGCGGTGATCCTGACCGCGGTCATGGTGGCGGGCCGCTCCGGCTCGGCCTTCACCGCCGAACTCGGCTCGATGAAGATGCGCGAGGAGATCGACGCGCTGAAGGTCACCGGTCTCGATCCGGTCGAGGTCCTGGTGGTGCCGCGGGTGCTGGCGCTGATGCTGGCCCTGCCGATCCTGGTCTTCGTCGCCGATCTCGCGGCGATCTTCGGGGCGGCGATCGTCTGCAACGCCTATGCGGACATCCCGACCGCCACCTTCCTCAACCGGCTGCACGGCGCGGTCGGCTTCAAGACCTTCTTCGTCGGCGTCACCAAGGCGCCGTTCATGGCGATGATCATCGCCATGGTCAGCTGCCTCGAGGGGCTGCAGGTCGCCGGCAGCGCCGAATCGCTCGGCCGTCACACGACGATGGCGGTGGTGAAGTCGATCTTCATCGTCATTCTGGTCGACGGCATCTTCGCCATGTTCTACGCCGCGGTGGGGGTGTGACCATGGCAGGAACCGGGCGCGACCAACCGATCATCCGCTGCCGCGGCGTGACCGTGGGCTTCGGCGAGAAACTGATCCTCGAGAACCTCGATCTCGACGTGAAGGCGGGCGAGATCCTCGGTTTCGTCGGCGGGTCGGGCACCGGCAAGTCGGTGCTGATGCGCACCATTCTCGGCCTCAACCGGCGCCGTGCCGGCACGATCGAGGTGATGGGCCACGACCTCGACCGGGTCGAACCGTCGGTCAAGATGCAGGTCGAACGCTCCTGGGGCGTCCTCTTCCAGCACGGCGCGCTGTTCTCCTCGCTCAACGTGCTGCAGAACGTCCAGGTGCCGATGCGCGAGCACATGAAGCTGTCGCAGCGGACGATGGACGAGCTGGCGCGGCTCAAACTCGCGATGGTCGGCCTGCCGCCGGACGCGGCGGACAAACATCCGTCGGAATTGTCGGGCGGCATGATCAAGCGCGCGAGCCTCGCGAGGGCCCTGGCGCTCGATCCGGCGATCGTCTTCCTCGACGAGCCGACCTCGGGTCTCGACCCGATCGGCGCCGGCGATTTCGACGATCTGATCGCCAAACTGCGCGATACGCTGGGATTGACGGTCTTCATGGTGACCCACGACCTCGACAGCCTGCGGTCGGTGTGCGACCGAATAGCGGTGCTCGGGAATCGGCGCGTTCTCGTGGAGGGGCCGCTCTCGACGATGCTGGCCTTCGACCATCCTTGGGTGAAGGCCTATTTCCGCGGAGCGCGGGCGCGCGGGATCGCGGACGCGCAGGACGGATTGGCGCAGGGCATGGCCGCTGCGTCGGGGAGAACCGAGTGAGATGGAGACCAGGGCCAATCTCGTCGCCGTCGGCCTCTTCGTGCTCGCGTTGATCGCGGCGGGCTTCGGCTCGGCCTTCTGGCTGCTCAAGGGATCGGATTCGACCGGGCGGGCCGGGATCACCGTGGTCTTCCCCGGTTCGGTCTCCGGCCTCGTCACCGGCGCCAACGTCACCTTCAACGGCATCAAGGTCGGCGAAGTGTCGCGGCTGTCCTTCTCGCCCGACGATCCGGAGCGGGTGGTGGCGCGCGTCACCGTCGACACGACGACGCCGATCAAGGTCGACAGCCACGTCTCGCTCGGCTACCAGGGCCTGACGGGTGCCTCCTTCGTGCAGATCTGGGGCGGTTCGGCGGCGGCCAAGGCGCTGCTGGCGATGCCCGACAACGACCGGGTGATGCTGGCCGAGCGCTCCTCGGTGCAGGACATCATGGAAGGCGCCCAGCGCGTCCTCGCCCGGGTCGACAGCGCGGTCGGCACCATCGACCAGATCGTCAAGGACAACGCCAAGTCGGTCGAGACGACGACGCGCAACATCGAGGCCTTCTCCAACGTGCTCGCCGAGAACAAGGACGGCGTGCGCGACTTCATGGCCTCGGTCGGCAAAGCGGCGGACGTTCTGACGAAGATCTCCGCCCGCGCCGAGACGCTGGTCGCTCATGTCGACGACCTCGTCGTGTCGGTCGACAGGAAGAAGGTCACGTCGATCGTCGACCACGCCGACGCCACCATGGCGCGGCTCGACGAGGCCTCCAAGCGGGTCGACGGCATCCTCGCCAAGCTCGACGGGCTGGCGGGCTCCGACGAGGGCAAGGGGCTGGCGGTCAAGGCGACGGACTTCCTCACCGAGGCCAAGGACGCCGCCAAGGCGATCCGCGAGGCGGCGACCGCCTTCCAGGGCAAGGCCGGCGACATCGGCGCCGGCGTGCGCGATCTGCGCGATCTCGTCTCCGACGGCCGCCGCGCCATCGGCACGATCGACCGGGCGGTGGGCAATCTCGATCGCGATCCCAAGCGGTTGATCTTCGGCGGCCCCGGGGGCAACGTGCCGGAGTATTCGGGGAATCGTCGATGAGTTTCGTGGCGGGGGCAGAAGGCATGGCGAAGACGGTGCGGACGCTCGCGGGCGTCGCGCTGGCGGCCGCCGTGCTCGCCGGCTGCTCGGCGCTCGGCTCCTCGGCGCTCGACACCTACGACCTCACCGCGCCGACCGTCGCGGCCCGCGCCAAGGGCCGGACGCTGCAGGTGCTGGTGCCCGAGCCGGTGGTCGACCGCGCCTACGACACCGAACGGCTGCTCGTCCGCTCGAGCCCGACCGAGATCGCCTATTTCTCCGGCGTTCAGTGGTCCGACCGCCTGCCGCGGCTGGTCCAGTCGCGCCTCGTGCAGACGCTCGAGCGTTCGGGTCGCTTCCGCGCCGCGGGACGACCGGGGCAGGGGCTCGCCACCGATCGCCAGCTGGTCGTCGACATCCGCGCCTTCGACTACCGCCCGAACGAGGGCAAGGTCGTGGTGGCGCTCGGGGTCAAGACGATGGACGACCGCAGCGGTCGGGTCCTCTCGACGGTGGAACACGCGGCCGAGGAACCGGCGGGCAGCGACGCCAGGTCGGTCACCGCGGCCTTCGACGCGGCGCTCGGGCGGGTGCTGACGGCGATCGTCACCGGCGCCGATGGTTGATGTGATCACGTCAATTCGATCGATCGTGATCGAGTAAATTGCAACGAATATGCGTCAATCTCCGTAGGACGTCGCGAGGGGGCGACATCCCGAGGAGAACGACATGCGCTTCTTGAAGCGACCGTGGGAACTGGGCGAGAACGACGTCACGCCGGAGGCGCTCTTCGTCGAGCGGCGGAAACTGCTCGGCGGCGCGGCGGGCGCGCTGGCGGCGGGCCTCGTCGGGCTGCCGAAGACGGCGTCGGCGGCCGTGCCGACGATCGAGAAGCTGCTGCCGGCGAAGGCGAACCCGGCCTTTCCCGCGACCGAGCAGATCACGCCGGAACACGACGCGACCAACTACAACAATTTCTACGAGTTCGGCTTCGACAAGGCGATCCAGCCGGAAGCCTCGAAGCTCAAGGTGTCGCCCTGGGCGATCGTCGTCGACGGGCTGGTCGACAAGCCCTTCAAGATCGACATC
The DNA here is from genome assembly GCA_002298965.1 of Rhizobiales bacterium UBA697. Lineage (GTDB taxonomy): Bacteria > Pseudomonadota > Alphaproteobacteria > Rhizobiales > Ancalomicrobiaceae > Pinisolibacter. The sequence continues at coordinate 6,369 of DBMN01000060.1, forward strand.
GACGATCTCCTGAAGAAGGTGACGCTCGAGGAGCGGATCTATCGCCATCGCTGCGTCGAGACCTGGTCGGCGGTGGTGCCGTGGACCGGCTTCCCGCTCGCCGAGCTCGTCGCCATGGCCTCGCCCAAGGCGGAGGCGAAGTTCCTCCAGATGGAGAGCTTCTCGGCCCCCGACGTCGCCCGCCAGCAGCGCGCGGCGCGCTATCCCTGGCCCTATACCGAGGGCCTGTCGATCGCCGAGGCGAAGAACGACATGGCCTTCCTGGCGGTCGGCATGTACGGCAAGCCGATGCCCAACCAGAACGGCGCGCCGATCCGGCTGGCGGTGCCGTGGAAGTACGGCTTCAAGTCGGTGAAGTCGATCGTCCGCTTCTCCTTCGTCGCCAAGCGGCCGCGCACCTTCTGGGAAGATCTCGGCCCGCAGGAATACGGCTTCTGGGCCAACATCAATCCCAAGGTCGCCCATCCGCGCTGGAGCCAGGCGACGGAACGCCGTCTCGGCACCAACGAGACGGTGCCGACGCTGCTCTACAACGGCTACGAGGCGCAGGTCGCCGAGCTCTATCGGGGCATGGAGAAGGAACGGATCTTCTACTGAAGCGAAGGGCCGCGGCGATGATCGCCGCGGCCCT
>DBMN01000281.1 GCA_002298965.1 Rhizobiales bacterium UBA697
CGAGCGCAAGCGCGGCGAACGCCGCCTCGCCGAGCGCGACGCCGAGCTGCGCCACACGCTGGCGGCGGCCGGTCTCGGCGTGTGGTGGTGGGACGTCGCCACCGGCGAGATCCACTGCGACGCGCGCAGCCGCGCCCTGTTCGGCGTCGGCGAGACGGCGACGGTCGACACGATCGCGACGCGGCTGGCGACGCCGGGGCGCGACGCCTTTCGCGCCCTCGCCCACGATCTCGTCGACGAAGCCACCGCGCGGACGCTGGAACTCGAGATCGTCGGCCCGGACGGATCGGGCGAGCGTTGGATGACCGCCACCGCGCGGCCGCGCCGGATCGAGGGCGACGCCCGCGAGATCTGGGGCACCGTCGCCGACGTCACCGAGCGGCGGCAGGCGGAACGCGCCCTCAAGGCGGTCGAATCCAACCGCCGCCTCGAGGCGCTCGGCCGCATGACCGGCGGCATCGCCCACGACTTCAACAATCTGCTGACGATCATCTCGGGCAATCTGCAGCTGCTCGAGAACGTGATCGACGACGAGGCCGGCCGACGCTGGCTCGAGGAGGCGCTGCGCGCCACCACCGCCGGCACCGACCTCAACGCCCGGCTCACCACCTTCGCCCGCCAGCGCCGGCTGGAGCCGGTGGTCACCGACCTGCGCGACCGGGTCGGACAGATGATCGGCATGATCCGCCGCTCGGTCGGCAAGACCATCTCGGTCGACTACGTCTCGGCCCAGCCGGACTGCCTGGTGCGCATCGACGCGGCCGAGATCGAGACGGCGCTGCTCAACCTCGTGTTCAATGCCCGCGACGCCCTGCCGGAGGGCGGCCACATCGCGATCGAGGTGCGCGGCGTCGACGTCGTCGACGGGCCCGACCTGCCGCTCCACGCCAAGCCCGGCCGCTACGCGCGGCTGACGGTCAGCGACGACGGCGTCGGCATGAGCGAAGACGTCCGGGCGCGGGCCTTCGAGCCCTTCTTCACCACCAAGGCGATCGGACGGGGCACCGGCCTCGGCCTCGCCACGCTGCACGGCTTCGTCAGGCAGTCCGGCGGCTTCGTCACGCTCGCCAGCGAACGGGGCCGCGGCACGAGCGTCGCCATCCACCTGCCCTGCGCGGGATCGTCCGCCGGCACGGCGGCCGGCGCGGCGCCGGGCGGTACGGCACGAGGCGAGGGCCTCGTGGTGCTGGCGGTCGAAGACGACGCCGGCGTGGCCAAGGTGACGCGGCATCGCCTGGAGGAACTCGGCTACACCGTGATCCAGGCGAGCGATGTCCGGACGGCGCTGGAGCGGCTCGCCGAGGGCGAGAAGATCGACCTCGTCTTCTCCGACATCGTCATGCCCGGCGGGACGAGCGGCATCGATCTGGCACGCCGGCTGGCGCGCGAGCGCCCGGATCTGCCGGTGCTGCTGACGACCGGCTATGCCGAAGAGTTGACCGCGAACGAGCAGAGCGACCTGCCGCCGGTGCTGCGCAAACCCTATTCGCGGGTGGAACTGGCGAGCGCTCTGGCCCGCGCCGTGGCGCGGCCCGCGCGGTCTCAGCCGGCCGAGACCTCGGCGGTGAAGACGTAGCCGACGCCGCGCACCGTCTTGATCAGGGTCGGGCTCTCGGGATCGGTCTCGATCTTCTTGCGCAGGCGGGCGATCTGGGTGTCGATCGAGCGATCGAAGGGCGACCAGGCGGCGCCCTTGGTCAGGTCGAGGATCATGTCGCGCGACAGAACCCGCTTCGGCCGTTCCACGAAGATCGCCAACAGGTCGAACTCCGCCGTGGTGAGGTCGACGACCGCGCCGGTCGGGTCGACGACGCGACGCTCGGCGCGGTGGAACGACCAGCCGTCGAAGGTGCGGCGATCGGTGTCGGCGCGGGCGTCCTGCGCCGGTTCGCTCCGATAGCGGCGCAGCACCGCGCGGATGCGGGCGAGGACCTCGCGCAGATTGAAGGGCTTGGTGATGTAGTCGTCGGCGCCGAGTTCCAGGCCGACGATGCGGTCGACGTCGTCGACCTTGCCGGAGATCATGACGATCGGCATGTCGCAGCGTCGTCGCACCTCGCGCGCCAGGGCGAGACCATCCTCGCCGGCGAGGTTGAGATCGAGCGTCATCAGCGCCACCGCCCCGTCCTCGAGCGCTTCCCACATCGCCCGCCCGTCGGCGGCCTCGCGCACGACGAAGCCCTCGCGCGTCAGAAGCTCCCTGAGCAACGTTCGGACCTGCGATTCGTCGTCGACGACGAGGATGCACTTGTCGTTCACCGATGGGCTCCCGTGGCGGCGTGACGGCGCGGAGTATCGGGTATCCCGTTCCCCTGTGCAATCGCTCTCGAGACGGGGGGTACAGGCCTCTCCACTGGACAGATCGCGCCCCGGCCGGATATGAAACGGTCATGTTGTTCGCATGACGTACGAGTCTTCGACATGGCCCCACGGATCGAAACGGTCGCCTCCTTCGCCAAGGGGCTCGACGTCATCCGCTCCTTCGGCGTCGACGCGCGACGCCAGACGATCACCGAAGTGGCGGCCCGCACCGGCATGACCCGCGCCGGCGCGCGGCGCTTTCTCCACACGCTGGTGGAGAGCGGCTATGCCCGGACCGACGGCAAGCACTTCGAGCTGACCGCCCGCGTGCTCGAGCTCGGCAATTCCTATCTCTCGGGCATGAGCGAGCTCGAGACGGTGCGCGACATCCTGCAGGATCTGACGCGCGAACTCGGCGAGAGCGCCTCGGCGGCGACCCTCGACGGGCCGGACATCATCTATGTCGCCCGCTCGCCGGCCCGCCACCGGCTGATGAGCATCGGGCTCTCGGTCGGCACGCGCTTTCCCGCCCATGCGACCTCGATGGGTCAGGCGATGCTCGCCCAGCTGTCGCAGAACGAGTTCGACCGCTTCATGCGCGAGAGCCGGATGGAGGCCTTCACCCCCAACACGCTGACGACGCGCGAGCAGCTGCGCGCCCGCCTCGCCGACGTGCGGCAGCGCGGCTATGCGCTGGTCAGCGAGGAACTCGACTACGGCGTGCTGTCGCTGGCGGTGGCGATCCCCGGCCGGCCGGCCAACGCCCGGCTGGCGATCAACCTCTCGGCCTCGGCGGCACGCACCAGCGAGGCGACGATGGTCGAGCAGTTCCTGCCGCGGCTGGAACGGGCGGCGGCGCAGATCGCCATGGGCGGCAGCGCGCGCTGAGGCACGCCGGAGCGTCCGCGGCGCGGTCGCCTCACAGCTTGCGCAGATCGACCGAGACGATGTGGTGATCGGCACCCTTGGTCAGCACCAGATCGGCGCGCGGGCGCGTCGGTCGGATGGTGTCGTGCAGGTTGACCAGATTGATGTTGGTCCACAGGTCGAGCGCGGTCTTCAACGCCTCTTCGGCCGAGATCTGCGCATAGCGGTGGAAGTAGCTCTCCGGCTTGCGGAAGGCGGTCTCGCGCAGGCGCATGAAGCGCTCGACGTACCAGGACTCGAGCAGGGCGTCGTCGGCGTCGAGATAGATCGAGAAGTCGAAGAAGTCCGAGACGAAGGGCAGGCCCTGGCCGTTCTTCGGCAGTTTCGACGTCTGCAGGACGTTGAGCCCCTCGAGGATCAGGATGTCGGGCCGATCGATCACGACGTGCTCGTCGGGCATGACGTCGTAGACCAGATGCGAGTAGACCGGGGCGGGAACGCCCGCCTTGCCGGCCTTGACCGCGGCGAGGAACTCGAGCAGGGCGCCGACGTCGTAGGACTCGGGGAAGCCCTTGCGCCGCATCAGGCCTTCGCGCTGGAGCACGGCGTTGGGGTAGAGGAAGCCGTCGGTCGTCACCAGATCGACCTTGGGGCTCGACGACCAGCGCGACAGCAGCGCCTTGAGGATACGCGCCGTGGTCGACTTGCCGACCGCCACCGAACCGGCCAGCCCGATGACGAAGGGCACCTTGGAGCCCTCGCCGCCGAGGAAGCGCTCGGTGACGCGGAAGAGTTCCTGCGTCGCCTCGACATAGTGCGAGAGCAGGCGCGACAGCGGCAGGTAGATCGTCATCACCTCGTCGAGGTTGATCGGATCGTTGAGGCCGCGCAGGCGCACCAGATCCGTCTCGTCGAGGGTCATGGGCGTGTCGGCGCGCAGGCCCGCCCACTCCTCGCGACCGAAGCGGCGATAGGGCGAGAAGTCGCCGGAGGACGCCTCGCCGTGATGCGAGGCCCCGCGGGAACGGGCGTTCGAACGTTGGTCCACCGAGACCTTCCCCTGCGGGGCGCACGGAGGCCCCCGCTGTTTGCCCGGGCGGATCGCACCGCGATCCGTCGGACCCCTCGTCGGCGGATCGCGCCGCGATCCGTCCGCCCTCAATCCTTCGGGCGGGAGGCCTTCTCCTCGAGGCCCGTCTGCCCGGTGCGGCCCGCGAGGACCGTCATCACGTCGTCGACCGAGACGCCGCCCGCCTTGAGCACCACCAGCAGGTGGTAGAGCAGGTCGGCGGACTCCGCCGCCAGTTCCTCGCGACTGCCGACGACGGCCGCGAGCGCCGTCTCCACCGCCTCCTCGCCGAGCTTCTTGGCGCAGACGGGCATGCCCCGGCCGAGAAGCTTGCGGGTGTACGACTTGTCGTCGTCGGAGGCCGCGCGCGTCGCGATGATGGTCTCGAGGGTCGAAAGAGTGAAGTCCGACATAGGTTTGACCTCGCGAGGCACGAACGGCAAGCAATGCCGTCGGCGGCACGGCTTTCAGTGATCGAGACGCATCGGAATGCCGGCACGGGCCATGTGTTCCTTGGCCTCGCGGATCGTGTGGGTGCCGAAGTGGAAGATCGAGGCGGCGAGCACCGCGCTCGCCCCGCCCTTCAGCACGCCGTCGACGAGATGGTCGAGGTTGCCGACGCCGCCGGAGGCGATCACCGGGACGGTGACGGCGTCCGAGACCATGCGGGTCAGTTCGAGATCGAAGCCGATCTTGGTGCCGTCTCGGTCCATCGAGGTGAGCAGGATCTCGCCCGCCCCCAGCGCCACGACCTCGCGGGCGTAGTCGATGGCGTCGATGCCGGTGCGGTTGCGGCCGCCGTGGGTGAAGACCTCGAAGCGGGGCGCCTCGCCGGGTTCCGACACGCGCTTGGCGTCGACCGCCACGACCACCGACTGGCCGCCGACCTGACGCACCGCGTCGGCGACGAACTGGCGATCCTTCACCGCGGCGGTGTTGATCGACACCTTGTCGGCGCCGGCCTCCATCAGGCGGCGGATGTCGTCGAGCGTGCGGATGCCGCCGCCGACGGTGACCGGCATGAAGCAGACCTCCGCCGTGTGGCGGACGACGTCGAGGATGATGCCGCGGTTCTCGTGGCTCGCGGTGATGTCGAGGAAGCAGAGTTCGTCGGCACCGGCGGCGTCGTAGGCGGCGGCGGCCTGGACGGGATCACCGGCGTCGATCAGATCGACGAAGTTGACGCCCTTGACGACGCGGCCGTCCTTGACGTCGAGACAGGGAATGACCCGGTTCTTGAGCATGGGAAGCGGCAACCCTCGTACGACCACGCCGACGCGCGGCGGATTTCGCGGCCTCTCATAGCGAAATGCGGGCGAAAGCGCCATAGGCGAGGCGGCCGGCTGCGCCGATTCAGATCGCTTCCTCGAGCAGGAGCAGCATCAGGAAGCCGACGAAGAACAGGCCGGTCGCCCAGGGCGAGTCTTCGACCGAATGAGCCTCGACCAGCAGTTCCTCGGTGACGAGATAGAGCAGCGCCACGAGGCCGAAGGCGAAGGCGCCCGTCACCACCGCCGACGGCGCCATGGCGAGCGGGGCGGAGAGCAGGACGCCGACCGGCAGCATCAGCGCCAGAGCCGCCGTGGTCGCCACGTCGCGCAGCCGTGCCTTGCCGCCGTCGCCGAGCTCGACCGAGACCGAGAGAGCGAGGAACAGGATCTCGATGGTCAGCGCGACGGTCAGCAGGAGACCCGCCTTGTCGCCGGCGCGGAATGCGAGGCCGAGCACGACGCCGTCGATCAGGATGTCGGCGGCGATCAGCGAGACGAGGCCGGCCTTGCCGTGGACCCGCTCGCCGACGACCTTCAGCCCGAGCATGGCGAGCGTGCCGAGGCCGCCGCCGATGACGATCGGCCAGATCGCGCCCTGATGCTTGACGTGCGGCAGGATCTCGACCGCCGCGGCCGAGAAGACGATGCCGGCGGCGAAGTGCTGGATCGCCGAGACGACGCCGTGGGACGGTCGGCGGATCAGGGTGAGGATCCCGCCGAGGATCGCCGCGAGAATGGGGATCAGCGTATGGCTCAGGGCCGTGATCATCGGGGCGCTCCTCGCTCTTCATGACCGACGGCGGCGAAGTCTCCCCCGCCGCCGTCGTCTCGTTCTCCGCTCGAAACCGTCGCCTCAGGGCGCCGGCATCGCCGTGGTGTCCTCGTCGTGGCCCTTCCGGTTCAGGAGGGCGTAGAAGAGGATGGCGCCGAAGGTGGCGGTGCCGATGCCGCCCAGCGTGAAGCCGCCGAGCTTGATCGTCAGGTCGCCGGCGCCGGCGATCACCGCCGCGGCGGTGGTGATCAGGTTCTTGGTCTTGGAGAAGTCGACCTTGTTCTCGACCCAGATGCGGCCGGCGGTGGCCGTGATCAGGCCGAAGATCACCACCGACAGGCCGCCGATCACCGGCACCGGGATGGTCAGGATCAGCGCGCCGAACTTGGGCGAGAAGCCGAGCAGGATGGCGATCACCGCCGCCACCACGAAGACGATGGTGGAGTAGATCTTCGTCACCGCCATCACGCCCATGTTCTCGGCGTAGGTCGTGACACCCGTGCCGCCGAAGAAGCCCGACAGGATGGTGGCGAGACCGTCGCCGACGAAGGCGCGGCCGACATAGGGGTCGAGGTTGCGGTCGGTCATGGCGCCGATCGCCTTGATGTGACCGAGGTTCTCGGCGACCAGGATGACCGCGACGGGGGCGATCAGGGCCATGGCGCCCCATTCGAAGGTCGGCGTCACGAAGTGCGGCGCGCCGAACCAGTCGGCCTTGGCGAGACCGGAGAAGTCGATCGCCTTGCCCATGCCGAAGGCGCCGGCGCCGATCGCATAGAAGAGATAGCCGGCGGCGCCGCCGATCAGCACCGGGATGCGGCGGAGCACGCCGGGGGCGTAGACCGCCGCCACGCCGACCGCGACGATGGTGACGAGGCCGGTCATGCGGTCGAACTCGGAGCCCGACATGTTCTTGACGGCGATGGGCGCGAGGTTGAGGCCGATCGCCGCGACGATGCCGCCGGTGACGACCGGGGGCATGAGCTTCTCGATCCAGTGATAGCCGGCCTTCATCACCGCCAGGCCGATGGCGAGATAGACCACGCCCGCCGCGACGATGCCGCCGAGCGCCACAGCCATGCCGGTGTTGGCGCCCGAGCCCGAATAGGCCGAGGCCGCGATCACCACCGCGATGAAGGAGAAGGACGAGCCGAGGTAGGAGGGCACCCGGCCGCCGACGATCACGAAGAAGATCAACGTGCCGATGCCGGAGAACAGCACCGCGACATTGGGGTCGAAGCCCATGATGATCGGGGCGAGGACGGTGGAGCCGAACATGGCGACCACGTGCTGGATGCCGGCGATCATCGTCTGCGTCCAGGGCAGGCGCTCGTCGGGGGCGACGTGGTCGGCGGTCGTCAGTGTCCACTTCGGGAACCAGCCGGTGGTGCGTTCGTCGGTCATGGGGACCTCGATCTCGTGCGGAAAGGGCCGACTCGCCGCGCGCGGCGTCCGGATCGGCGGCCACTATTCCATGGACGTCGCGGAAGGAAAGACCGCGGCCCGGGTCAGGAGGTCGCGGTGGAAAACCATCAACCGATTCTTTTCACGCCTTGCCGCCGCTGCGCCGGTCGAGCTCGGCGCGGATCGCCACGGCGAGATCGTACTGGGTGTAGGGCTTGCGCAGGACGCGGAACTCGGTCTCGCGCCGCGCGGCGGGATCGTCGATCTCGGGCGAGTGGCCGGTGGTCAGCAGGATCGGCGTCGTCCGCCCGCTGGCGCGCACGCGGCGGGCGAGATCGAGGCCCGACAGGCCGCCGGGCATGACGACGTCCGACAGCACGAGGTCGATCGCCTCGCCCGCCTCGAGCCGGGCGAGGGCGACGACCGCGTCGGCCGCCTCGACGACGTCGTAGCCGAGGGCGGCGAGGCGCTGGCGGGTGATCGCCAGGACGTCGGGATGGTCCTC
>DBMN01000275.1 GCA_002298965.1 Rhizobiales bacterium UBA697
GAAGAGCCCCTGCATGGTCACGCCGGAGACCGCCAACGCCGCGCCGACGAGGGCGGCGGCGGCGAGCCGCGGCAGGCGGATGTGGCGGACGACGACGGCATCGCGATCGGCCCCGCCGAGGCCGCCGAACAGCACCTCGAGCGTCCGCGACGGGGCGATCGCATGGGCGCCGATGCCGATCGACATCACCACGCCGACGACGACCACGACGGTGAGCACCGCCGCGGTGACGACGAGACGGGCCCGACGACGGCGGGCGAGACCGGCGAGACGGTCCTCGAGCGCGGCGCCGTCCGCCGTCGCGTCGGAGGCATCGGCAACGCGACGCGGGACTTCGGGGACGGCGAGCATGACGCCTCACTTGGTCAGGATGAGTTTGTCGTTCGAGGTGATGCGCAGCACGTAGAGCGAACCGGCATGGAGAATCCGCGCCTCGCGACCGCCCCGCGTCAGCTCGCGGATCGACCATTCGGCGATCGGCGACGGCGCGACCGCGCCGCTCTGCGCATCGACCGATGCATCGACCGGCGACGATCGCCGCGAAAACGCTCTCCCCTCTTCGCTCTTCAAGACGAAATCTCCATCTGCTTCGGTGAATTCTGGAATTGATCCAATTCCAGACGGCGATCTGCCTGCGCCGTCCGTTGACAAGCTCAATCACGCCTCGTAGGTTCAGTCAAGATTGCGAGGCATTTGCAACAGTGTCTCGCGCAAGACGGTGCCAGCCGGAGCCCAGCGCTCGTCGCCAGCCGACCCGCATGTCCAACAGGGGTAGGTGTGATGTTCGCTGGCAGTCGTGCCCGTTCGATCGGTTCGGTTTCTCTCTTCGTCCTCGCCGTCGCGCTGGCGGCGTCGCCCGTTCGGCCGGCCTTCGCCGCCGCCGACAAGCCGGCGGCCCAGCCGACGGAACTCGACGACATCACGGTGACGGCCGAGCGGCGGCCGACCAGCGTCAAGGACGCCTCTGCGACGGTGTCGGTGAAGTCTTCCGAGGAGATCGATCGCCATCTGGCGACGCGTCCGACCGATCTCGTCGCCGACGAGCCGGGCGTCTCGGTCGGCTCCTCGCCGAAGCGGGCGGGCGCCGGCAGCTACACGATCCGCGGCATCGGCGACAATCGCGTCCTCGTCGAGGAGGACGGCATCCGCGTGCAGGACTATCCCGAGAGCCAGAAGGGCCCGGGCATGTACACCCGCGACTTCGTCGACTTCGACAATCTGAAGCAGGTCGAGATCATCCGCGGCCCGGCCTCGGCGCTGCGCGGCTCGGATGCGATCGGCGGCGTCGTCTCCTTCGTGACGAAGGACCCGGAGGACTTCCTCAAGCTCGTCGGCAAGGACTGGTACCTCGGCTTCAAGGCGGCCTACGACAGCGCCGATCGTTCGCTCACGGAGAACACCACGATCGCCGGCAAGGCGGGTCCCTGGTCGGCCGTCGTCTCCTATTCGCGCCGCGACGGCGAGGAGACCCGGGCGAACACCTCGGCGGCGCTCAATGCGCAGACCCGGCAGAAGGACGACGTCTTCGGCAAGATCGTCTGGGACACGCCCGACGCCGGCCGCATCCGCCTGACCTTCGAGCACATGCATCGGCGCGACTGGACCGATCTGAAGAGCGATCTGAGCGCCTCCGTGCTGCGCTCGACCGCCGACGACACCACGACGCGCTCGCGCATCAGCCTCGACTGGACGCAGGCTCTCGATCTCGCCTTCGCCGACACGGTCGACGCCAAAGTCTACTGGAGCCGGCTCGATCGCGAGGAGGTCAATCCGCAGACCCGCCTCTCCTCCGGCATCGTGCGCTGGCGGACGACGACGGCCGACTACAACCAGTCGATCTGGGGCGGCGACGTCCAGCTCGGCCTTCATCGCGACTGGTTCGGCCTGCCGAACGATCTGGTCTACGGCGCCTCGGCGGTCGTGACCTCGACCGAACGCCTGCGCGACCGCTGGGAGATCAACTCGTCGACCGGCGCGGTGACGCGGACCTTCACCGGCGACGTCTATCCCAACAAGCTGTTCCCCGACACGACGACGACGCAGCTCGCGATCTTCGCCCAGGACACGGTGCGCTGGGGTGCCTTCCGTCTGACCCCGGCGCTGCGGCTCGACCATTGGCGGCTCGATCCGTCGTCGGACCAGGCGCTGCTCAACAGCTCGAGCTCGCCGGTCTCCGCGCAGACCCACGTCTCGCTGTCGCCGAAGCTCGGCCTCTCCTACGACATCGACGAGACCTGGCGCCTCGTCGCCCAATACGCCCGCGGCTTCCGCGCGCCGCCCTACGACAGCGCCAACTTCGCCTATTCCAACCCGATGTACGGCTATCAGATCCTGCCCAACGGCAATCTGAAGCCGGAGACCAGCGACGGCTTCGAAGTCGGCGTGCGCGCCTCCTTCGCCGAAGGGTCGAGCGCGCGGGCGACGGTCTTCTACAACCACTACCGCGACTTCATCGACACCAAGATCGTCGGCACGTCGGGTGGACTGACGCAGTACCAGTACACCAACGTCGCCAATGCCGAGATCTGGGGCGCGGAGGCGCGCGGCGAGTGGAAGGTGAACCGGCAGTGGTCGCTGAACGCCGCCGTCGCCTATGCCTACGGACAGAACCTCGAGACCGGCCGGCCGATCGACTCGGTCGATCCCGTCTCCGGTGTCCTCGGCGTCGTCTGGCGTCCCGACGACGCCTGGACGATCGAGGGCCGCATGCGCGCGGCGGGCGGCAAGACGCGGGTGTCGGACGACGCCACCGTCGTGAAGCCCGGCGGCTGGGCGACCTTCGACACCTTCGCCACCTGGGAATGGAAGCCGCGGCTGACGCTGTCGGCCGGCATCTACAACCTGCTCGACAAGAGCTACTTCGTCGCCCAGGACGTCGCCGGCCTGACCAAGTCCGATCCGCTGCTCGAGACCTATCGCGCCACCGGCCGCACCTTCGCGGTCGCCGCCACCGTCCGGTTCTGAGCCATGGTCGCCGCGGCGCCCATCGCCCGACGCAGGCCAGGGGCGGCGACGCCCCGGCGCCCGGCGGTCGATCCGAGGATCGGCGGCGACACGGTGCCGATGATGCGGGTCCTCCGGCGCGAGACGCCGGGAGCGGACGTCGATGCGACGCCGCGCGAGGCGTCGGTCGCGGCGGTCGATGCTTCAGGCGCGGCGGC
>DBMN01000365.1 GCA_002298965.1 Rhizobiales bacterium UBA697
AGCGCCGCAGGCGCGTCTCGAAGGATCGCGCACGGACGTCGATCCGAACGCTTGTGGAATGACGGAGAGGCCCTCTCGAGCCTCGTTCCGCTCGCGCCTCGAGGTGAAGCCGAACAAGGGACGGGCGTTCGCCGCGTCCCCGCCATCGTCGCCACGCATACCGATCCTTCACGGCTCGCGGCGCATCATCGCCGCGTCGGAGAAAGCCGCGCGCAGGCCGCGTGAAATCCGTTTCGCCGACGAAGGGGAGGGGGCCGTTTCGCGCGCCATTGCGACCGGCCCCGCGGGAGGACACCATGGCGCAGCAACTGCTCGACTACTGGACGGGCGCGCCGCTCGTCGCCAATGCCTTTCTGCTGCTGCACCTCCTCGGCGCCACCGCCGTCGGCCTGCTGGTCGGCTACGAGCGTACCTATCACGGCCGTGCCGCCGGCATGCGCACCTACACGCTGGTCTGCGTCGCCGCCACCATGCTGACGGCGATCTGTGGCTATCCGGCCGAGTGGTACGGCGGCCATGCCGCGAGCCCGCTCGCCGCCGATCCGACCCGCGTCGTCCAGGGCATCGTGACGGGCGTCGGCTTCCTCGGCGCCGGCGTGATCATGAAGGAGGGCTTCACAATCCGCGGCCTGTCGACCGCCGCCTCGATCTGGATGACCTCTGCGATCGGCGTGCTGATCGGCGTCGGCTTCTACGGCACGGCGCTCGGCGCCACGGTGATCACCGTCGCCGCCATGACAGGCCTCGGCGATCTCGAGAAGAAACTGCCGCACCAGACGACGCTGCATCTGACGCTCGCCTACCCGCACGACGACGTGCCGACCGGCGAGCAGGTCCGCGCGGTGATGCGCGACTACGGCTTCGAGGTCGCCGACTGGACCTACGACTATGCCCAGAAGGCCGGCCGCGTGCGTTGGGAGCTGGTGCTGCGCGCCGACGGCAAGGGCCGCGCCGACGCGCTGGTCAACGATCTCGCCAGCTCGCACGAAGTGCTCGAGTTCCGCCTCGCCCCCGGACGCGCGTGAAGCGCGTCCAATGAGAGGTGTGACGCGCGTGAGGCGCGTCCACTGGAAAGGTCCGACGCGCTTGATGGCCGCGCCGCTCAGTGCCGCGAGAACAGGTCCTTGAGCTTGCACAGCGTGGTGGTGATGTCGAAGCGCTGATCGGGCAGGGCCTCGCCGGCGATGATCCGTTCGATCGCCTTCGTCGGGTCGGTCTCGCCGGTCAGCAGCACCTCGGTGCCGCGCTTCTTCAGATGCCGCACGAAGCCGTCGCCGGCACTGCCCGCGACCACCACGTCGACGCCGTCGAGCGGATGCGGCCCTTCGTCCCGGAAGTGATGGAAGACCTGATCCTTGCTCAGCTCGACGCGGGCGGGGGCGGGCAGGGGGCGACCCTCGCGATGGTCGGCGAGGTCGAAGACGAGCCAGTGGCGCGCCTGTCCGGCGTGGGAGCCGACGGCTTCCCAGTCCCTGGTGGGTACGGCGATCTTCATGGGGGCTCCTCGGTCGGGATCGGACGAACGAGCCCGCCGGTGGGCGCGACGGACGCCCCATCAGACCTCGAGAGCCGCCGTGCCCGCAAGCCCGAAAGCCGGTGGCGCGACATCGCCCCGCACATGAACTTCGAGGGTGAAAGCGATTCGCGATCAGGCACTTGGGCGTGTTCGTGGAATCGATCGAAGAGCGACTTGAATCACAGTCTCAGCCGCTTGAATCGGTCTCTCAGCGGTTTGAATCGGTCTCTGAGCCGCTTGAATCGATGCGCGAGGCGGGCGCGCAGGTGCCGGAATCGTCACGCGAGGCGGCCGCGCGGAAGCCGCAGCCCACCGCGCCCGATCGCCCGACTCTCCACCTGAGCTTCAGCCCTGCCGGCGCTTCGCCGCCTGGAACATCGGGCCGCCGAGACGCGCCGGCCAGCCGTAGCCGTTGAGGAAGACGAGATCGATGTCCGAGGCCCGCGCCGCGATGCCCTCGGCGAGGATCGCCTCGCCCTCCGCCGCCATGGTGGCGACCAGCCGGTCGACGATCTCGTCGGCCGTGAAGGCGCGGCGGGCGATGCCCTTGCGCGCCGATTCTGTCTCGATCAGAGCCGTCACCTCCGGGTCGACGGTCTTCTTCCCCTCGGGATAGGCGTACCACCCCCGCCCGGTCTTGCGGCCGAAGCGGCCGGCCTCGCAGAGCCGATCGGCGATGTCGACGTAGCGCTCGGCCGGATCGCGCGTCGCCGCCTTGCGCTTGCGCAGCGCCCAGGCGATGTCGAGGCCGGAGAGGTCGAAGACCGCGAAGGGCCCCATGGCGAGGCCGAAGCCCTCCATCGCCGCGTCGATCTCCTGCGGCAGCGCGCCGTCCTCCAGCATGTATTCCGCCTCGCGCCGGAACCGCGCCCAGATGCGGTTGCCGACGAAGCCCTCGCAGACGCCGGTGACGACGGCGAGCTTCTTCAGCCGCTTGGCGACGGCGAGTGCGGTCGCCAGCGTCTCGGCCGAGGTCGCGCGGCAGTCGACGACTTCCGCCAGTCGCATGACGTTGGCCGGCGAGAAGAAGTGGATGCCGACGAAGCGCTCGGGCCGGGCGACCACCTCGGCGAGATCGTTCGGGTCGAGATAGCTGGTGTTGGTGGCGAGGATGCAGTCGGGGCCGACCACGCCCGAGAGCCGGGCGAAGAGATCGCGTTTCACGTCGCGATCGTCGAACACCGCCTCGACCACCAGATCGGCGTCGGCGAGCGCCGCGAGATCGGTCGCGAAAGTCATCGACGCGAGCTTCGCCGCGCGCGCCTCCTCGCTCAGCCGGCCGGAGGCGACGGCGCGGCCCCAGACCTCGGCGATGCGCTCGCGCCCCTTGGCGAGGAAGTCGTCGGTGGTCTCCACCACCGTCACGGCGTAGCCGGCATCGACGAAGGCGACGGCGATGCCGGCCCCCATGGTGCCGGCGCCGACGACGCCGACGCGAGTGACCGGACGGGGGACGACCCCGTCCGTCTTGGCGACGCGGGCGACCTCGCGCTCGGCGAAGAAGACATGGCGTAGCGCCGCCGCCTCGTCGGAGGCGACCAGCCGCAGGAAGACCGCGCGTTCCGCCGCCTGCCCCTCGGCGAAGGGAAGATTGGCGGCACGCAGCGTCGTGCGCGCCGCCTCGCCGGGCGAGATCTGGCCGCGCGCCTTCTTCTCGATCGCCGCGATGGCGGCCTCCGCTTCCGCCCGGTCGAAGGGCGGCACGGCGAGATCGCGGACGCGGGCCGGCGGCCTGCCGACGAGCGTGCGGGCATGGGTGATCGCGCTCGCCAGGAGATCGCCCTCGGCGATCGCGTCGACGAGGCCGAGCGTGTGCGCCTCGCCGGCGCCGATCGGCTTGCCCGAGGCGTTCATCTCGATCGCCCGGAGCATGCCGACGAGCCGCGGCAGCCGCTGTGTGCCGCCGGCGCCGGGGATGATGCCGAGATTGACCTCCGGCTGGCCGAACTTCGCATCCGCCGCCGCCACGCGGGCATGGGCCGCCAGCGCCAGTTCGCAGCCGCCGCCGAGCGCCGTGCCGTGGACCGCGGCGACGACCGGCTTGGGGCAGTCCTCGATGGCGTAACAGACCTCGAACAGCATCGGGGACGCCGGCGGCTTGCCGAATTCGCGGATGTCGGCTCCGGCGGTGAAGGTGCGGCCGTGGGCATGGAGGACGACCGCGTCGACGCCGTCGTCCGCGCCCGCCCGCACCATCGCCGCGACCAGCCCGGCCCGAACCGCCTGCGAGGCGGCGTTGACGGGCGGATGATCGACGCCCACCAGGGCGACGCGATCGCGGATCTCGTAGGTGATGCGGGTGGTCTCTTCGCTCATGGTCTCTGCTCTCGTCGGTCTCGTGGGGCGTGGGCCGATGGGAGGGGCGGGCGGTCTCGGGGGCCGTCGCAGGTGGCGAGTGCCGAACGGGCGGATTCGATCCGGTCCGTCGGCGTGCTGCCGATCCGCGGAGCACGTCGCCGCGACGTCGCCGATCGCCGCGGCGCCATTCCCGGCCGAAACGTCCGGTCCGTCCGAAAGATCCGGCCGACCGCCCGGTCCGGCCACCGGCCCGCCCTTGGCGCCGTCGCCACGTCGGTCGCCTACTCCGGCAATGTCGGCGCCCGCCTTTGGTGGTGTTGCGCCTTCGGTGATGCCGGCCGCGTTCCGTGGCCGCGCCGTCGTCCCGTGTTCGCCGTGGGCTTCCGCCCCGTTCTCCCTGTCGGCTTTCGCCCTGTCCTCCCTGTCGGCTTCCTCGCCGTTCTTGCCGAAAACGGTGCCGTCCCCCCCGCCCCCGGTCAACGAAACACGTGTCCGTCATGCGAACAAGTATCGCATGCCGAACAAGTCGGAGGTGGGATCGGGTGGGAAGGGGGAAGGGGGAAGGGGGAAGGGGGCAGGAGGCAGCAGGGGGTGAGGGTGGAGCGGAGCTGGTGGCCGCGGCGGGACGCCGAGCGGCGGGGGCGACGTCGACGCGCTCCCGCTTCCGCTTTCCGCTCGCCGCGCCGCCGGAAACGCGATTTCACCCCGCCCGTCGCCCCTTTTCCCGCTCCGCCCGCCCGAAATCCCCCGCCGCGACTGGAAACCGCCGCCCGAATGCGTCACAGAGGAGCGATCCAACGACGCGGACCATCATGTTCCTCACGCTTCTCGATCTGGTCGGAACCTTCGCCTTCGCGCTCTCGGGCGGCACGCGTGCCGTCGAGCGGCGGCTCGATCCGTTCGGCATCGTCTTCCTCGCCTTCGTCGCCTCGACCTCGGGCGGCATCGTCCGCGACCTGCTGATCGGCCGGGTCCCGCCGACCGCCATCGCCACCTGGCACTATGCCGCGGTCGCCTGCGTCGCCGGGCTCGCCTGTTCGCTCGCCTATCGCCAGATCGCGCGCCTCGCGGCACCGGTGGCGATCTTCGACGCCATCGGCCTCGGCTTCTATGCCGTGGTCGGCACGCGCATCGCGCTCGATGCCGGCCTCTCGGCGCCGATGGCGGCGCTGCTCGGCATGATGTCGGCGATCGGTGGCGGCATCGGCCGCGACGTGCTGACCGCCCAGACGCCGATGGTGCTGCAGAAGGAGATCTACGCCGTCGCCGCGCTCGCCGGCGCGCTGGTGCTGGCGCTCGGCGACGGCATCGGCCTGCCCGACGCGATCACCGCGCCGGTCGGCGCCGTCCTGGCGACCGGCGTCCGCTTCATGGCGATGAAGTGGGACTGGAACCTGCGCCGCCCGCTCGACCACGTCGCCGCCCGCGACGACGACCCGGCGAGCGGCGACTGAGCGCCTCAGGCGACGCCGTCGATCAGATCGGCGACGCCACGGCCGAGCGGATCGGCCGGGTCCATGAAGCGCTCGAGCAGGGTGAAGTGATCGGCGCCCTCCGAGACGATCAGCGGCGCGGCGCGTCCCGCCGCTTCCCACGCCGCGGCCATGCCGCGCGACTGGGCGACGAAGGCGGGCGTCTCCATGCCCCCGACCGCGAAGAGCGCCGGGCAGGGCGCATGCGCCGCCCGGTGAACGGGTGAAGCGGCCCGCGCCGTTTCAGAATCGAGCTTCAGGGCACGATTGAGCGAGGTCCCGACGAGCCGCGACAGCTCGTAGACCCCCGACAGCGCCAGCACGGCGGCGATCGGCGAGGTCGTGAGCCCCCATTCCGCCGGATCGGTCAGGGCGAGTTCCACCGCCAGATGGGCTCCGGCCGAATGGCCCGAGGCGACGATCGGCGGCACGTGCCCGAGGCGCGCCTGCGCCTCCGCCCGGACCGCCGGCACGATCGCGCGGACGGCCTCCGTGATCTCGGCGATCGAGGCGTCGGGGGCGAGCGGATAGTTCGGCAACACGGTGTCGCAGCCGAGGTCGGCAAAGCGGTCCCCCATGAAGCGGAAGAGGGCCTTGTCGCGCATCTGCCACCAGCCGGGATGGAGATGGACGACGACGGCGCGCGGCGCCCCCTTCGCCGGGACGAAATCGAAGACCTGACGCGGATGCGGCCCATAGGCGACGTCGCGGCGGACGCCGGCGCGCTCCGCCGTCGCCGCGCTCGCGCGGGCGAAACCCTCGATCAGCGGCGGCCACGAGGGCTGCACCTGACCGCCGACGAAGTCGAATTCGGCAGCGGGATCGATCGCGGCATCGGTCATGGACGGCCTCACAGTTCGAGGTGGCGGGCGGCGAGACTGCGGTCGCGGGCGATCTCGCTCGACGGACCCTGCCAGACGATGCGGCCCTTCTCCATCACCACGTGGCGATCGGAGAGCGCGGCCGAGGCGTCGAGATGTTTGTCGACCACCAGAATGGCGAGCCCCTCGCGCTTGAGAACCGCGAGCGCCGCCCAGATCTCGTCGCGCAGCACCGGGGCGAGGCCCTCCGTCGCCTCGTCGAGGACGAGCAGGGCCGGATCGGTCATCAGCGCGCGGCCGATCGCCAGCATCTGCTGTTCGCCGCCCGAGAGCTGGTCGCCCATGTTGCGCCGCCGCTCGGCGAGGCGGGGGAAGAGCCTGTGGACCCGTTCGACGGTCCACGCCGCGCCGGCTTTACGCGAGGCGGTGGCGACGAGGTTCTCCTCGACGCTGAGGCGGGGGAAGATCTGCCGCCCCTCCGGCACCAGCCCGAGCCCCTCGCGAGCGCGGAAATGCGGCGCCGCGCGCGTCATGTCGCGGCCGCGGATCGTCACACGGCCGGCGGTCGGGGCCAGCAGGCCGAAGAGCGTGCGGATGGTCGTGGTCTTGCCCATGCCGTTGCGCCCCATCAGCGTCACGGTCTCGCCGGGGGCGACCGAAAGCGAGAGGTCGAACAGCACGCGCGCCTCGCCGTAGCCGGCCGAGATGCCTTCGAGGGCGACGAGGGCGGTCATGCGGCGCTCTCCCCGAGATAGGCGCGGCGGACGGTCTCGTCGGCGCGGATTTCCTCCGCCGAACCGGTGATCGCGACAGTGCCGGCGATCAGCACGGTGATGCGGCTCGCGAGGCGGAAGACCGTCGCCATGTCGTGCTCGACCAGCAGCATCGGCACGGAGCCCGACAGCGAGGCGAGAAGCTCGGTCAGCCGATCGGTCTCCTCGCGGCCGGTGCCGGCCATCGGCTCGTCGAGGAGCAGCAATTTGGGTTCCTGCACCAGCCCCATGGCGAGTTCCAGCGCCCGCTTCTCGCCGTGGGAGAGCGCGCCGGCCCCGATGTTCGCCCGATCGGCGAGACCGACGCGGTCGAGCGCCTCGCGGGCGCGGGTGCGGGTCTTCGCCTCGGAGGTCGCCGGGCGGAAGAAGCGGAAGGGCGAGCCGTCCTTGGCGATCGCGGCGAGCTGGACGTTGTCGAGCGCGGTGAAGCCGGGGACGACATGGGCGGTCTGGAACACCCGGGCGAGGCCGGCCCGCGCCCGCGCCGCCGCATCGAGCCGCGTGACGTCGCGCCCGGCGAAGATCACCCGGCCGCGGTCGGGGGCGATGGTGCCGGCGATCTCGCCGACCAGCGTCGACTTGCCGGCGCCGTTCGGCCCGATCAGCGCATGGATCTCGCCCGCCTCGACCGTGAGCGAGACGTGGTCGGTCACCGGCAGCGCGCCGTAGGATTTGACGAGCCCGTCGAGGGCGAGGATCGGCTCAGCCATCGGCCGCCCTCCGAGGCCAGAGGGCGCGGAAGTCGATCACCCGCGCGAAGACCACGGCGAGGATCAGCAGGCCGAGCCCGGCCTTCCAGTATTCCGTCGCCGAGCCGAGGAACTCCTCGACCAGCACCACGGCGATCGCGCCGACGACCGCGCCGGAGAGCCGCCGTGCGCCGCCGAGCACCACCATGACGATGAGTTCGCCCGAGCGATGCCAGTTCATCAGCTGCGGCGAGACGAAGCCGGTCTGCTCGGCCATCAGTCCGCCGGCTACCCCTGCGATGCCGGCCGCCAGCACCCAGGCGGCGAGCCGCACGCGGAAGACCGGGAAGCCGAGCGCCGTCGTCCGCGCCTCGGCATCGCGCGCCGCGCGCAGCACGAGGCCGAAACGCGCCCGCACCACGGCGTGGAGGAAGAGCGAGGCGACGGCGAGGCAGCCGATCGCCACCCAGGCGACGTTCGCCTCCCAGCGGAAGAACTTGGCGCCGAACAGCGTCGCCTTGCCGGCGATCGACATGCCGTCGTCGCCGCCGAGCGCCGACTGCGCCGCGAAGACGAAATAGGCCATCTGCGCGAAGGCGAGGGTGATCATGATGAAGTAGACGCCGCGCGTGCGCAGCGCCAAGGCCCCCGTCGGCCAGGCGAAGAGCGCCCCCGCCGCGAAGGAGAGCGGCAGCAGCGCCGTCACGTCGCGCAGGCCCATCTCGCCGGCGATCAGCACCGCATAGGCGCCGAGCCCGAAGGGCGCGGCATGGCCGAAGCCGACCATGCCGCCCTGACCGAGCGCGAAGGAGAGCGACAGGGCGGCGAGCGCCAGGATCGCCGCGCGCGCCGCCAGCGTCACCCAGAAGCTCTCGCCGAGGAACTGCCCGGCCGCGGTGAAGGCGGCGAGCGCCAGGATCGCCGTCGCCGGATGGAGGAGGACGCGCGCGAGGTGGTCCGAGAGGGTGGGGGACGAGGTCTCGGTCATGGCGTGCGCGTCCAGGCGCGTTCACCGGTGAAGAGCCCGGTCGGCCGCACGATCAGCACGATCGCCATCAGCACGTAGATCGCCATCGAGGCGACGGCGGGCCCGGCCTGCGCCGCGGTCGAGCGATCGACGACGAGGCGCAGGATGTCGGTGGCGAAGGCCCGGCCCAGCGTGTCGACGAGGCCGACGATGATCGAGGCGACCAGCGCCCCGCGCACCGAGCCGATGCCGCCGATGACGATGACGACGAAGGCGAGGATCAGCACNNCATCGCCCCGAAGGCGAAGACGAAGAGGAACACCCGGTCGATGTCGACGCCGAGCGCCGAGACGATCGACGGGTGGGTCGATCCGGCGCGCAGCAGCATGCCGGTCCGCGTCCGGGTGATCAGGAACCACAGGAGGAAGGCGACGGCGAGCCCCGAGCCGATGATCATCAAGCGCCAGACCGGATAGGCGAGGCCGGCCATCAGCTGCACCGAGCCGTCGAGCCCGGCCGGCAGGCGGAAGGGCAGGGGCGCCGCGCCGAAGATCGCCTTCACCGCATCGGTGACGACGAGGATGACGGCGAAGGTGGCGAGCACCTGTTCGAGATGGTCGCGCCGTGTGAGGTGTCGGAAGAGCAGGATCTCGAACAGGAAGCCGAGCACCAGCGACCCGCCGAGGCCGAGGACGAGGCCGAGGCCGAAATGCCCGGTCTTCGCCACGGCGACCGAGGTGAGGTAGGCGCCGAGCATGTACTGCACGCCGTGCGCCAGATTGACGAAGTCCATCACGCCGAAGACCAGCGTCAGCCCGGCGGCGACCAGGAACAGGATCAGCCCGAACTGCAGCCCGTTGAGGATCTGGACGGCGAGAAGCGTGAAGGACATGGAAAGACGATCTGGTGGGGGCGTCGTCTCCCTCCCCCCTCGCGGGGGAGGGTCGGGGAGGGGGTCGTGAAGGTTCGCGAGGGCATCCCGTTCGACGGGCTCGGACGACGGCGCCCGATCCCTGCGTGCGGCAGCTACCCCCTCCGACCCGGCTTCGCCGGGCCACCTCCCCCGCGAGGGGGGAGGAGGGGGTGCCGGGCGCGTCGCCTCACTTCAGCGGGCATTCCGCACCGTAGGTGTCGCCGGCCTTGTCGAAGACCTTGTCGACGATCTCGGTGGCGAACTTGCCGTCGGCGCGCTTCACCGCCTTGACGACGTAGAAGTTCTGCTTCGGGAAGCCGTTGGGCTGGAAGGTGAAGGAGCCGCGGACCGACTTGAACGGGGCGGACGCCAGCGCCTTGCGGAAGGCTTGCCTGTCGGAGGTCTTGCCGCCGGTCGCCTTCAGCGCGCCGTCGATCAGCTTGGCGGCGTCATAGCCCTGCGCCGCGTAGAGCGACGGCACGACGCCGTATTCCTTCTCGTAGGCGGCGACGAAGGCCTTGTTCTCGGGCGTGTCGAGGTTCGGCGCCCATTCGGCACCCGACAGCAGGCCGACGGCGGCGTCCTGGGTGGCGGGCAGCGTCGTCTCGTCGACGGTGAAGGCCGAGAGGAACGGCACCTTGCCCGAGAGGCCGGCCTGATTCCACTGCTTGACCAGGTTCACGCCCATGCCGCCCGGCATGAAGGTGAAGACGGCATCGGGCTGGGCAGCGGCGATCTTGGCGAGCTCGGCCGAGAAGTCGAGCTGGCCGAGCTGGGTGAAGATCTCGTCGACCACCTCGCCCTTGTAGGCGCGCTTGAAGCCGGCCATCGAATCCTTGCCCGCCTGATAGTTCGGCGTCATCAGGACGACCTTCTTGAAGCCCTTCGACTGGGCATAGGCGCCCATCGTCTCGTGGTTCTGGTCGTTCTGGTAGGAGGCGGCGAAGAAGAAGGGCGAGCACGCCTTGCCGGCGAGCGGCGAGGGGCCGGCATTGCCCGAGACGAGGAAGGTCTCGGCCTCGAACACCGGCTTGGCGACCGCCATCATCACGTTGGAGAAGACCACGCCGGCGACGACGTCGACCTTGTCGCGATCGAGCAGCGCCTTGACCTTGGTGACGGCGACGTCGGGCTTCAGCTCGTCGTCGACGACGATGACCTCGGTCGGCTGACCGCCGAGCTTGCCGCCCAGTTCCTTGACCGCGAGCTGGAAGCCGTCGCGCATGTGGACGCCGAGCGCCGCCGACGGGCCGGAGAGCGTCGCCAGGAAGCCGATCTTGATCGGGTCCGCGGCGGCGGGCGCCACCGAGGCGAGAAGGAGGGCGGCGGAGGCGGCGAGGGCGGCGTTGCGAACCATCTCTTGTGTCCTTGGGCGAAGTGACGCGGTGGGCGGGCGGAAATCCCGATCGCGCCGACGGCGGGCGGCCGTCGGGGAACGATGTCCCCTTTATAGAAGGATCGCCGCCGCCTTGTCGCCTGCGGCTTCCGTCGCGGTCGCGGGCCGGATGCCGAAATCGCGGGCAGGAGGGAGCCGCGTCGCGTCGAGCCTCCCGCCGTGCCGCGCCGGCGATGCCCGCGGCCTCCCGCCCCTCGGGCGGTCGTCGCCGTGCGCGGGATCGGGAGGTCGGAAGATTGTGTCGAACGGCCTTCGACCGCCTTGAAATGCACCGCCCGGTCGGGCATAGAGATCGCGCCGGAGACGTGGCCGAGAGGCTGAAGGCACTCGTTTGCTAAATGAGCGTACCCCCAAAAGGGTACCGAGGGTTCGAATCCCTCCGTCTCCGCCACTTCACCTCCGATGTCCATCGGCCTCATCGTCGCGCCGCATTGTCCGGGCGTTTCTTGCCCGCGATCAGGCGAGCGCCTGCTCGAGATCGGCGATCAGGTCGGCCGGATCCTCCAGGCCGACCGAGACGCGGAACGTGCCGGTCCCCGTGACGTCCCGATAGGCCTGCGCCGCCGCGCCCTCGAGATGGAACGAGGTGCGCAGGATGTCCTCGGTCGGAATGTGGAAGAGCAGGCTGCGCGTCTTGCCGAGCGAGACGGCATAGCTGAAGACCTTCACCCGCTCGGCGATCTGGCGGGCCAGCGCCAGATCGTCGGCGGCGCGGAAGGCGAGCATGCCGGAGAAGTTCTTCATCTGGCGCCGGGCGATCTCCGCCTGCGGGTGATCGGGCGAGCCCGGCCACCAGGCGGCGGTGACCCGCGGATGGTCGCGCAGGAAGGCGACCACGGCGGCGGCGTTCTTCTCGTGCAGCGCCATGCGCGCCGGCAGGGTCTCGAGGCCGCGCAGGATCAGCCAGGCGGCGAAGGGCGAGAGCGTCGCGCCGAGGTGGATGCCGGCGAAGCGGCGCAGTTCCGCGATGGCGTCGCGCCGGCCGACCACCACGCCGCCGAGCGCGTCGCCGTGGCCGCAGGCGTATTTGGTCAGCGAATGGACGACGAAGTCGGCACCGAGGTCGAGCGGGCGGGTGGCGATCGGCGTCGCCATGGTCGAATCGACGCTGAGGGGTATGCCGCGCGGCCGGGTCAGCGCCGCGATGCCGGCGATGTCGGAGAGCCGCAGGATCGGATTGGCTGGCGTCTCGACATGGACGAGGCGCGTCTCCGGCCGGATCGCCGCCTCGACCGCCGCGAGATCCGAGGTATCGACCGCGGTGACGGCGATGCCCCAACGCGGCAGGATCTCGTGGGCGAGTTCGGCGACGCCGGCATAGGAGACGTCGGAGAGGACGAGATGGTCCCCCGCCTTCAAGAGGTTGAGGAAGAGGCCGCTCACCGCCGCCATGCCCGATCCGAAGACCAGCGCGGCCTCGCCACCGTCGAGCGCGGCGAGCCGGTTTTCCAGGAGTTCGGTCGTCGGATTGCTCCAGCGGGCATAGAAATGCGGCGCCGCGGTCGTCAGATCGGCGGCCGAGAAGCCGACGGCATCGGGATGGGCGTGAAAGCTCGTCGCCGGCACCAGCGGGCTCAGCACCGCCTCTCCGGTCACGGCTGCGGCGGCGCCGGCGTGAATGGCTTTCGTCGAAACATCCATGATCTCGCTCCTCGGGTGGCGGCGCCGAGACTAACGCGATCCCAGGGTGCCGGGCAGGAATGTCATCCGCATAAGCCGCGGCGGAGCGGAATGAAATACCGGAAGGGTGCGTCGAAAGAGCGTCCGAGCGTCAGCCGCGGCCGGACCGGATGTGGCGGAGGGCGGCGACGAGCGCGTCGATGTCCTCGCAGGTGTTCCGGATCCGAGACGCCTCGCCGAAACGCACGAAGGCCCGACGTGTCGGGCCTTCGTGTCCGATTGCCTCGCGAGGGAGCGCGTCGGCCGAGAATCTCCACCTCGCCGACGCGCCGTTCGACAGGCTTCAGCCGAGGCGGCCGGCGGCGGCTTCGAGGTGCCCCCAGGCTTCGGCGCCGTACTTCTCCTTCCAGTCCTTGTAGAAGGTCGTCTTGGCGAGGGCGTCGCGGAAGGGACCGCGGTCGACCTCGAAGAACTCGATACCCTTCGCCGTCAGGTCCTTGCGCAGGCTGTCGGAGAGCGAGGCGATGTCGGCGCGTTCGTCGGAGCCGGAGCGGTCGAGTTCACGCGTGATGATGGCCTTCACGTCGTCGGGCAGCGACGCCCAGACGCGGCGGTTGGCGAGCGGCAGGTAGCCGTCCCAGACGTGGCCGGTCAGCGAGCAGGACTTCTGCACCTCGTAGAGACGGGTCGAGGCGATGATCGCCAGCGGGTTCTCCTGCCCCTCGACGACCTTGGTCTGGAGCGAGGAGTAGAGCTCGTTGAAGTTGATCGGCGTCGCGCCGGCCTCGAGCGTCTTGAAGACCGAGGTCAGCATCGGCGCGGGCGGGACGCGGATGCGGAACCCCTTGAGGTCGTTCGGCGTCTTGATCTGACGGGTCGACGAGGTGATGTGGCGGAAGCCGTTGTCCCAGAACTTCGCGGGAGCCTGGATGCCGACCTTCGCGATCTCGTCGCGGATATAGCCGCCGAGCTTGCCGTCCATCGCCTTCCAGACGGTCTGGTAGTCGGGGAAGGCGAAGCCGGTGTTGACGATGCCGGCGACGGGCACGAGCGTCGCGAGGATCGAGGCGGAGAGATTGAAGAACTCGACGCCGCCGTTGCGGACCTGGGCGAGGAGGTCGGTGTCGGAGCCGAGCTGGTTGGCCGGGAAGAGCCGCATGTCGACACGGCCGCCGGTCGCCTCGCGAATGCGGTCGAGCGCCTCCTGGGCCCGCACGTTGACCGGATGGGTCGGATCCTGGCCGGTCGCGTATTTGAAGGAGAATTCGGCGGCATCGCCCCGCCGGGTCAGGATCGTGATCATCGGCAGGGCCGCGCCCGCCGCGAGGAGCGAGCGGCGCGTGAGGCCGGACTTCCGATCGATTGCGTTCTTCATGCCATGTCTCCCTGATCGGCGGGTTTCCCGCCCTTTCGTTCTCTGCGAGGGGTATGCGGTGTTCCCGTTCAGACCGTGCCGCGCAGGCTGCGGTAGGCGCGGATGACCTGGCTGTCGTCGGCGGTGCCCATGCCCCGTCCTCCGACCGAGAGGAACATCTGATGCGCCAGCGCCGCCATCGGCAGGGCCGCCTTGGCGTCTCGTCCCGCTTCGAGGACGATGCCGAGATCCTTGATGAAGATGTCGACGGCGCTGGTGACGCCGGGTTCCGCCTCGAGCATGCGCGGACCGCGATCGCGCAGCATCCAGCTCGAGGCCGCCGAACCGGAGACGATGTCGAGCATCTGCTCCATCTCCAGTCCGAGCTTCTCGGCCAGCGACAGCGCTTCGGCCGCCACCGCCAGATGGGTGCCGCAGAGCAGTTGGTTCACCGCCTTGGCGGTCGCGCCCTGGCCGGGCTTCGCACCGACGCGGACGATCTTCGAGCCCATCGCCGACAGGACCGGGCGCACCGCGTCGAGATCGGCGTCGGCGCCGGCCGCCATGATCGTCAGCGTTCCGGCCGTGGCGCCGACGACGCCGCCGGACACCGGCGCGTCGACCAGACGGCGTCCGGCATCGAGGATCCGCCGGGCGAGGTCGACCACCGCGCTCGGCGGGCAGGTCGACATCAGGACGACGATGCCGTCCGGTGCCATCCGGGCGAGCGCGCCCTGATCGAACAACACCGATCGGGCCTGCGTCGCGTCGACCACCATCAGCACGGCGATCGAGGCACCGTCGAAGGTCTCGGCGAGGCTCGCGGCCGGAAGGCCGCCGTCGGCCTCCAGCGCCGCGCGCGCCTCCGGCCTCAGGTCGAAGCCGCGCACCGCGACGCCTGCCTTCACCAGATTTCGAGCCATCGGCAGCCCCATCGAGCCCAAGCCGACGAATGCCGTTGCGGACATGCGTGTTCTCCTGCCTTCGGGACGGCGACGGCTGCGTCCGTCGCGATCCTCGTCGTGTTTCGAAACGCGTCGGACACCCCTCCCGCGGCGACGCGGGTCGTCGTCGGCGGGTGTCCGGGACGGGTCGCCATGCGTCGTCGTCGCGATCCGGACTCGCACCGGGATCGGCCGCAAAGCATGAACAGAATTACTTTTCGATACGAGCGCATGCGCTCGGTGGGCGCGGTCGTTCCGCCATCGCGACGCAGGGCGAACGGCCCGCGGGACCGCTGTCGATCCTACGTTGCAATCCGCTCGAAATGCCGCGGTGTGATTGACTAATCGGCTGCCGGCGCGGGGGCGCCGCGGTGTCTCGGAGGCATCGGTTCGTTCCCTGACCCGTCATTCTTGTTGGGGGCAGGATGCGTCGTTTGCCGGGAGAGGAAAATCGAAATCTTTGCAAGAAAGACTGAATGTGATTCACTCTCGATCGGCGGCGATCGCGGTCCGCCGGAACGGGGAGCGAGCCTGGTGTCGCGCGATTTCTCCACCTTCCCGCTGCTGTCGCTGCGGGCCTTCGAGGCGGTGGCCCGCCACGGATCGGTCAAGCTGGCGGCGGAAGAACTGCGACTGACGCCGAGCGCGGTCAGTCATGCGCTCTCCAAGCTCGAGAGCGATCTCGGCGTGGTGCTGTTCACGCGGAAAGCCCGTTCGATCAGCCTCAACTATTCCGGCGAACGCCTCCACAAGCACATCGACGCCGGCTTCGATCGCATCCGGGACGGTCTGGCGACGGTGTCGTCGCGAGGATCGCTGCTCATCCGCATCCACAGCTCGCCGAGCTTCGCGGCGCAGTGGCTGACGCCCCGTCTGCCGGACTTTCTCGCGGAATATCCCGGCATGGAGGTGCTGGTCTCGGCCGACACGAACTACACGACCTTTGCCGCCGACGAGTTCGACGTCGACATCGTCTACGGGCGGCGGAGCAATCCTCAGCTCATCGAGACCAGTCTGGGGACCGAGATCGTCAAACCGATGTGCTCGCCGCGGCTTGCGGAAGCCTTTCGCCATCCCGGCGATCTCGAGGGAGCGGTGCTGATCTGGAGCACCCTGAAGCTGGCGACGTGGAACGACTGGTTCGCCGCCAACGGACTGCATCGGCCGAAGACGGCGGCGCTGCGCTTCGATCGCAGCTTCATGTCGATCGCCGCGGCGGTGTCGGGCTTGGGGGTCGTGCTCGAATCGGTACGGCTGGCCGAACGGGAGATCGAGAACGGCTCCCTCGTCACGCTCTTCGACGAGACGTCGATGCCGATCACCTACGCTCCGCACTATCTCGTGCATCCGAAGAAGAAGAAGCACAATCCGGCGGTCCGCCACTTCGTCGACTGGATCTCGCGCTGCCTCGATCTCGCGTGAGCCTCTCCCGCCGGACCGACGCGCTCCTCGTCGGATCGCGCGGAAAACGGCCGATTCACCGAATCTTTCTTCCCGCCGGAGATACTCCGGCCGAGTGGGGCGGCGTACCCGACCGGGAGAGGCGCGGGAGACGGAGCGATCGATGCGGCATTCGCGGTTCGGCAGTCTTTCGCGCCTGATCGGCCTGGCGACCGCGGCACTCATCGCGATGGCGACCGTGTCGCTCGTCCATGTCGGTCGGACCGCCTCGAGCGAAGCGGATGCCCAGGCGGCCCGCGGCGAGCGGACGCTCTTCGAGACGTTCCTGCGCGGACGGCTCCATCTGATGGCGCGCGATCAGCTGTCGCTGGCGCAATGGAACAGGTCGGTCGACAACATCGTCCTCCACGTCAACCGCCGCTATCTGCGCACCGAGATCCTGGAACCGCTCTGGGACGATTTCGCCGCGAGCTTCAACGTCGTCGTCGCCGCCGACGGTGCGGTTCTCGCGTCCGCCCGGCGCGACGAGGTGACCTTCGCCACCGGCGGGCATCGGCTCGACGGCGATCTGGCGCGATTGCGCGATCGCGCCGTGACGCGCTACTTCGCCAACCGCATCGCGGTCGACGGCGGCTTCCGTCAGAAACACGTCACCACGGCGCAGGTCGGCGAGGTCGCCGAAGTCGGCTTCGTCGAGATCGACGGCGCGCCCCATCTCGCCGCGGCCATGGCCGTCGTCCCCGACGACGGCACCGTGAAACTGCCCGACGGGCCGCCGGTCGTCCTGATCTCCGCGCGCCCGATCGACGGCGCCCTCCTCGGCGAGTTCGCGACCGATCTCGGCTTCCGCGATCTCGCCTTTCTCGCGGCACCGGGCGCCTCGGCCGCCGGATGGGCGGTGCACGCCATCGACGGCCGGCCGATCGGGGCCTTCGTCTGGACGAGCGACACCCCCGGTGCCCGGATCTGGCGACTGATCGTGCCGCTGATCGCCGGTTCGACGGTGCTGACGAGCCTCGCCGCCTTCTTCGTCGCCCGCCACATCGGGCGGCTCTCGTCCCGGCTCGAGGAGAGCGAAGCCCACAATCGCCACGTCGCCCGCCACGACGCGCTGACCGGCGTGGCCAACCGGCGGGAGGTCGAGGCGCGGCTCGACGCGGCCCTGGCCGGCCTGCCCGAGCATCCCTTCGCCTGGATCGCCTGCGATCTCGATCGCTTCAAGGCGGTCAACGACACGTTCGGCCATGCCGCCGGCGACACGGTGATCCGGACCGTCGCCGATCGGCTTCGCGGGGTGGTCGGAGGCGC
Source organism: Rhizobiales bacterium UBA697 (assembly GCA_002298965.1). Taxonomy (GTDB): domain Bacteria; phylum Pseudomonadota; class Alphaproteobacteria; order Rhizobiales; family Ancalomicrobiaceae; genus Pinisolibacter. The sequence goes on from DBMN01000365.1 coordinate 17,473, forward strand.
CGGCACGGTGGGGCGGATCGGCGGCGACGAGTTCGTCGTCCTCGTCTCCGCCTACGCGGACCCCGCCCGCCTCGGCATTCTCGCCGCCGAGATCTCGGCGGCGGTCCGCGCGCCGATCCCGCTTTCCGGCGGCGCCGAGACCGACGTCGGCGTCAGCCTCGGCATCGCCATCGTCGATACCGTGGG
>DBMN01000239.1 GCA_002298965.1 Rhizobiales bacterium UBA697
GGCACGTAGACCTCGGCCCAGGCATGGGTCGAGCCGCCGCCGAACGAGCCGATCGCGGTGCGGCTCGGGTCGTGGAGATAGCCCGAGACGATGCGGGCGCCGAAACCGAGCGTGCGGACGGCCTCGGCGAAGAGCACGGCGAAGTCGCGGCACGAGCCCCAGCCGCGGTCGAGCGTCTCGATCGGTGTCTGCGTGCCCTCCAGGTCGCGCGACTGGTAGGAGATCCAGGCGGAGACGCCGGCGCCGATGTCCTTCAAGAGCGCCAACGTGTCGGTCGAGGGGCCGCGCACGAAGGCCTGGACCCAGGTCCGGAGCCGCCCGTTGGGGTCGGCATATTGCGGCGTCGACAGCATGCCCAGATCGGCCCATTCGCCGTCGGCGTAGCGGAACGGGAAACGCGCCGCGGACGGGTCGATCGGAAAGATCGGCCAGGCGGCGACGTCGAGGCCGACCCGCGCCAGACTGTCGATCACCAGGATGTTCGAGGTCTCGGCGAAGGTCGCGGTGGCGACGGCATTGCCGAAGACGTCGTGCGACCAGGTCAGCGTGGACGACGGCGTCGTCACCAGACTGAGCGACACCAGCCGCAGTTCGCGGCTCTCGCGCGGGCGCAGCTGCAGCCGATGCGGCCAGAGTTCGACCTGGCGCCGGTAGCGATAGGTGGTGACGTGGCGGATCTCGAGGTCGATCACCGGCTGCTCCTGTTCTCGCCTCGGTCGGCGGCTGCTCGGGATCGACGTGGTGCCGAACCGTCCCGTCGACCCGCTCGACGGTGGGACCTCGGCGAAGCGATCATAACCGAAGTGGGCGCGAACGCCGTCACCGGAATCGGCGATCGTGCGACCGGCGTGCCCGGCCCTTCGCGGTCGATCCCTCGGGCCGCCTCTTGCCGCCGGGACGCGGCGAGGCTACCACCGATCGGACGCCGAACCCGACGGCTCTCCGAGGAGACGTGACACATGACCCTCTTCCGCTTCGGCGCGCTCGCCGGACTTCTCGCCGGCCTCGCGCTCGCCCCGGCCTTCGCCGGCGAGCCGATCTCGGTCGACCTGCACAACAAGTCCTACGTGACCAAGTGCGCCGAGGAGGACAACGTCTACTACACGCTGACCTCGCCCAAGGTCGCCTCCTTCGTGGTCGAGGCGAAGACCCCGGCTTACGTCGACACCATCGTCCGCGACATCCGCGCGCCCGATTTCTCGGGCTGCAACTTCGGCCATTCCGGCGGCGCCGACGGCGCCTCGCACTACACGCCGCCGACCGCGACGCTGTGGGAGGACGACGAGTACATCCTCAAGGGCGTCGTCTATCCCGACTTCTGGCGCCCGACCGTCGTGCCGGTGACGATCGGCAAGCTGACGCAGAACTTCCTCCATCTCGTCCAGCTGTGGCGCAAGACGCCGGCCGGGCCGATCGAGTTCCTCGTCTTCTACCCGCAGGACGGCTATTGGCGCCTCAAGGCGCTGCCGCCCTTCCGCATGCGCGAGGTGGCCTACGGCTCGTCCTTCCTGATCGGCCCGGTCGAGGAGAGCACGCGGCCCTTCGTCGCCTACAAGACGGTCGGCTTCGATCCGGCGAAGCTCGCCTTCACCCTCGAATTTGCCCGCGGCGGCAAGGCGGTCGTGACGTTGAAGGAGCTGACCGTCGGCAATGCCGCGGTCGAGGTGGCGCTCGACGGCGTCGACCTCTCGAGCCTGCCCTTCGCGGCTCTGCGCTCGATGTACGTCGCCCCCGGCAATGCCGACACCGCCCAGACGGTGGTGCGCGCCACGCCCGGCGCGGCGCCGACCTCGACCGTCGTCGTCGACTACAAGGACGGCAAGGCGGCCTCGGTCTCCTTCGACCGGCCGCAGCCCTCGACCCACAACACCTCGGCCCCCGACGTCGGCTTCCGCGACTTCCGCGATCGCTGAGCGGGCAGGGAGCGTCGCCGGCGCGCGCGAAAGCGTGCCTGCGGCGCTCGCGACGGCGCTTTCGCCGGCCCTTCGGCTTGGCGGATGCCGCTCGCGGTGCTAGAAGCCCCGCCAACGGCCGTTCCCGCGGTCGCTCCAACCCATTTTCCGACGAGAGGATGCCCCGAGATGGCGATCGAACGTACCTTTTCGATGATCAAGCCCGATGCGACCAAGCGCAACCTCACCGGCGCCATCGTCGCCCGCTTCGAGGAGGCCGGTCTGCGCGTCGTCGCCTCCAAGCGTCTGTGGCTCTCCAAGCGTCAGGCCGAAGCCTTCTACGCCGTCCACAAGGACCGTCCCTTCTTCGGCGAACTGACCGAGTTCATGTCGTCGGGCCCGATCGTCGCGCAGGTCCTGGAAGGCGAGGGCGCCGTCCTCAAGAACCGTGAAGTCATGGGCGCCACCAACCCGGCCAACGCCGCCGAGGGCACCATCCGCAAGGACTTCGCCCTGTCGATCGGCGAGAACTCGGTGCACGGCTCCGACGCTCCGGAGACCGCGGCCGAAGAGATCGCCTTCTTCTTCTCGGGTCTCGAGATCGTCGGCTGATCGGCCGATCCCGCTGAATGCGAAGAGAGCCCCGTCCGGACCTCCGGGCGGGGCTCTCGCGTTTCGGATGGTCGGAGCGTCCGCGCCCGTCGCTGCGGGGCGAAGCCCAAAATAAAAAAGCAAGGCACCTTGCGGGGCCTTGCTTCATTGGCAGTTGCGCGTGCTTCCCCATTGATGCGCCCGTCACCCCCGAAGGCGACGGATGCCGGCAGCTCCGTGCGGGTTTTCCCGCTTCGGGCGCCCGGGGACATCCTCCCGAGACTTAGACCGCGTTTTCATCTTTCGGGGCTTCGAGCTGCCGTTCCGGTCTTTGCTCGCCCTCTTTTGATGTGAGGACCTTAATCGGTCTAAATCGGTTTGTCATCTTTTCGGGCAGCCGTTGCCACATTTTTCGCCAATCTAGATGTCGTCGTAAAAACAATATGTTGCGCGAGAAATTCAATGTTTCTCGGAACCGAATAGACGAAAGTCGTACGGGATAACCTCGCTATGGACGCGGTCGTCCGAGAGGGCGCAAGCTGCACCTCGCGAACGAGGGGATCCGCAGGCGAATGACCGTTCGGGCGAGGGAAACAGGGCTGGATGCGCGGCTGGTGGTCGACGACCGTCCGGCGCGGATGGACGACGCCTTCGCCGCGGTCGCGGCGTCGGTCGATTCGTCCGCGCTGCCGATTCTCCGCCTCTTCCGTCCCGAGCCCGCCGTGTCGGTCGGGCGCGAACAGGCGATCGCCCGCGAGGTGCGGCTTGCCTGGTGTCGCGAGCGCGGCATCGCCGTCACGCGGCGGCCGACCGGCGGCGGCGCCCTGTGGCACGACGCCGGCCAATGGGTGGCGCTTCTCGCCTGCGACGCCGGTCTGCTCGGTGCCGACCCGGCCGAACGGCTGGCGAAGGGCGGGGCGATCGTCGCCGACGCGCTCGCCCGCCTCGGTGTCGAGGCGGTGTTCGTCGCCCCCAACGACCTCGTGGTGCCGGGCGGCGCCAAGATCGCCTCGGTCTTCCTCGCCGGCGACGCGACCCGCGCCGTGCTCTTCGCCACGCTGCTCGCCGACTTCGACGTCGCCTCGGCGCTGTCGGCGCTGCTGGTGCCGACCGAGAAGCTGACGCTGACCGGCCTCGAACATGCCCGCGAACGGGTGGCGACGCTGGCCGATCGGCTCGGCGCCGTGCCGGCCGACGCAGTCGTCGTCGAAGCGCTGGGGCAGGCCTTCGCCGCCGGTCTCGGCCTTCCCGCCACCGGCTGGCAGCGCGCGACGCCGGTCGCCGGGGCCGAATCGCCGGCGCCCCCCGTCGCTACGCCCGACACCGCCCCCTGGGACGCCG
>DBMN01000009.1 GCA_002298965.1 Rhizobiales bacterium UBA697
CGCCCCCGCCCCCACTCCGACCGCCGCCCCGGCGCCGCGCACCAAGCGGCGGCCGGCATCGTCGAGCGATCAGGGATCGCTGTTCTGAACCACCGGAGGGACGACGCATGGATCTCGGGATCGCCGGCCGCAAGGCCATCGTCTGCGCCGCGTCCAAGGGGCTGGGACGTGCCACCGCGCTGTCGCTCGGCCGCGCCGGGGTCGATCTCGTGATCGTCGCGCGCGGCCGCGAGGCCCTGGAAGCGACCGCCGAGGACATCCGCCGCGAGACCGGCGCGCGCGTCGTGACGCTTCCCGCCGACGTCACGACGAAGGAAGGCCGCGCGGCGATCGTCGCGGCGCGGCCCGATCCCGACATCCTGATCAACAATGCCGGCGGCCCGCCGCCCGGCGACTTCCACGACTGGGACGAGGAGACCTGGCACGCCGCGGTCGAGGCCAACATGGTGGCGCCGATCATGCTGACGCGAGCCCTCGTCGACGGCATGGCGGCGCGCGGCTTCGGGCGGATCGTCAACATCACCTCCGGCGCGGTCAAGGCGCCGATCCCGGTGCTCGGGCTCTCCAACGGTGCGCGTTCGGGGCTCACGGGCTTCATGGCGGGGCTCGCCCGGCAGATGGCGGGAAAGGGCGTCGTCATCAACAATCTGCTGCCCGGTCAGTTCGACACGGATCGGCTGGCCGCGACGATGCGGGCGGAGGCCGCGCGGGCCGGGATTTCCGAGGACGAGGCGCGGGCCAGAGCGCGCGCGACGATCCCGGCGGGGCGGATCGGCGACCCGGCCGAATTCGGCGAGGTCGCCGCCTTCCTGTGCTCGGTGCATGCCGGATTCCTCGTCGGACAGAACATTCTTCTGGACGGCGGCAAGTATCCGGGAACGTTCTGATCGCGCGCCCTTGCGCTCGATCAAAGCCCGACCGAACGTGCCATGCGAAGGTCGAACATCCCCGGCGCGAGAAGCCGGTCCGACGCCGCGGTCGGGGCCCCGAATCGCGGCAAGCGAACAACGAAGGAGGCCGCCATGACGATCAAGGACATGCTGGTTCTCGTCGACAACGGCACGGCCGCGCCCGCCGGCGCGACGCCGCGCCCGCTCGGCCCCGCCCCGTCGGCGGCATTGGAACTCGCGGCAAGGCTCGGCGCCCACGCCACCGGCGTGGCGCTGGCGGTCGATCCGATCGTGCCCGGCTTCGTCGTGGCGCCGCTGCCGGTCGAAGTGATCGAACAGGCCCGCCGCCAGGCGATCGCCGTCGCCGACGAGGCGGCTTCGGCTTTCTCGGCGGAGGCGACGCGGCTCGGCGTCGGCCACGAGACGCGGATCTCCGAGATCCTGATGGGCGGGGTGCCGGAAGGCTTCGCCGCCGCCGCCCGCACCACCGATCTGGTGGTGATCGGCCAGGACGATCCCGACCATCCCGAGCCGATGCGCGAGGCGATGATCGAGACCGCTCTCTTCGAAGGCGCCGCGCCGATGCTGCTGGTGCCCTACATCGTCAAGGCGCCGCTCTCCTTCGATCGGGTGATGATCGGCTGGGACGGCGGGCGCACCGCGGCGCGCGCGGTCCATGCCGCGCTGCCGATCCTGAAGCTCGCCAAGAAGATCTCGGTCGTGATGATCGACCGGGCCGGATCGCAGCCGGGACAGCCCGGCGCCGATCTCGCCGAATGGCTGGCGCGCCACGATCTGAAGATCGACGTCGAGCAGATCGAGGCCGGCGACGTCGCCGTCGCCGATGCGCTGCTCGACCACGCCGCCGACCGGTCGTTCGACGTGCTGGTGATGGGCGGATACGGCCACAGCCGGGTCAGGGAGTTCCTGCTCGGCGGCGCCACCCGCGGCATTCTCGCCTCCATGACCCTGCCGGTCCTGATGGCGCACTGAACGGCCACGCCCCGCCGAAGGAGACGGCGGGGTGACGGCCGACGAGACGCGGCGAGACGGCGCAAGACCGCCCGCCGCGGTGGACTCGAGGGAGGAGACGCTCGGGTCGAGGCGAACCCGCAACCCGACGCGTGCCCACTCGCAGGAGTGGCCGCGTCCCGCTGCCGCGCATCCCGAGGAATTCCATGGCCATTCGCAATCTCGACGGCATCTTCCAGCCCCGATCGATCGTGATCATCGGACCGGAACACATCGGTGCGGCCGCGCTCGACGTGTTCTTCCGCAACTTCCTGCGCGGCGGCTTCAAGGGGCGGACGACGCTGGCCGGCGTGAAGCCGCCGGCCGACTGGAAGGGCGACGTCGTCGCCTCCTTCGCCGACTTCCAGGGATCGGCCGATCTCGCCGTGGTCCTGTCGGGCGCCGACAGCGCGCTCGACGTGGTCGAGGCGCTGGGGGCGCGCGGCATGAAGGCGGCGCTGTTCCTGTCGCGCGGTTACGACGAATGGCCCTTCGGCGTCACCCGTCAGGTGCTGGCGGCGGCGCGGGCCAACGGCATCCGTCTGGTCGGGCCGGGCAGCCTCGGTGTCGTCAGCCCGCATGCCGGGCTCGACCTGTCGCTCGCCGCCCGCGCGGTGAAGAAGGGCGAGCTGGCGCTGGTGTCGCGCTCGGGCGCGGTGATCAACTCGACGCTCGCCTGGGCCGAGGCCAACGGCATCGGCTTCTCCTCGGTCGTCTCGCTCGGCCAGAAGGTCGACGTCGACATCGGCGACCTGCTCGATCACTTCTGCGCCGACTATCGCACCCGCGCCGTGCTGGTGCAGCTCGAGGCGATCTGGTCGCCCTCGAAGTTCCTGTCGGCGGCGCGCGCCTGCGCCCGCACCAAGCCGGTCATCGTCATCCGCTCCGGCACCAGCCGCGACAACCGGATGGTCGGCAACACCCATTCGACCCGGCTCGCCACCACCGACTGGGTCTACGACGCCGCCTTCCGCCGTGCCGGCCTGGTGCGCGTCGACAGTATCGACGAGCTGTTCGACGCCGCCGAGACCATCACCCGGGTCAAGCCGGTGCCCTGCCGCAAGGTGGCGGTGATCGCCAACGGCCGCAGCCTCGCCACCATCGCCATCGACCATCTCGCCAAGAACGGCGGCGAGCTCGCCGCCTTCTCGGCCGAGACGATCGAGGCGCTGTCGCCGCTGGTCCGGCTCGGGCGCGAGGCGGGCAACCCGCTGACGCTGCCCGACGACGCCGACGCCGAGACCTTCGGCAAGGCGATCGAGGCGGTCGTGGTCGACCCGGCGGTTGAATCCGTCATGGTGCTGCATGCGCCGTCGGTCTTCGTCGACGCCACCGAGGTCGCCAAGCGCATCGCCGGCATCGCCCAGGCGCAGGCCAAGAAGATCGGCCGCAAACGGCCGATCACCACCTCGTTCCTCGACCTCACCGAGGAGGCCGACGCCATCCTCCATGCCGCCGGCGTGCCCTGCCACCCGACGCCGGAGGAAGCCGTGCGCTCCTTCGGCCATCTGGTGCGCTACATCCAGGCGCAGGAACGGCTGATGGCGATCCCCGAGCGCCTGCCGGAGAGCTACCAGCCGCGCCAGGAGATCGGCCGGGCGGTCGTCGAGGCGGCGCTGGCGGAGGGCCGCGAGTGGCTGTCGCCGGTGCAGGTGCGCGATCTGCTCGCCGCCTACGACATCCCGGTGCTGCCGACGGTGCTCGCCCCCGACGCGGCGGCGGCGGTGGCGGCGGCGCGGCCGCATCTCGCCGAGGGCAAGCGCGTCGTCCTGAAGATCGCCTCGCGCGAGATCGCCTTCAAGTCGGACGTCGACGGCGTCAAGCTCGGCCTGCGCTCGGAAGCCCAGGTCGAGGCGGCGGCGACGGAGATGATCGAGCGCATCCGCGCCCGCTTCCCCGACAAGCACGTCGACGGCGTCATCGTCATGCCGATGGTCGAGAAGCGCTTCGGCATCGAGCTGCTCGCCGGCATCGCCGACGACTTCGTCTTCGGCCCCGTCGTGGTCTTCGGTCAGGGCGGCACTTCGGTCGAGGTGGTGGGCGACCGCGCCCTCGACCTCGTGCCGCTCGACATGAACCTCGCCACCGCGCTGATCGCCGAGACCCGCGTCTCCAGGCTGATGGCGGGCTATCGCAACCGGCCGCCGGTCGACATCCACGAGGTGGCGCTGACGCTGTGCAAGCTGTCGCGGCTGGCGATCCATCTGCCGGAGATCCGCGAACTCGACCTCAATCCGCTGGTCGCCGACCACGAGGGCGTCATCGTCCTCGACGCGCGGGTCCGGATCCAGCCGATCGTCAATCGCACCGGCAAGATCGGCCATCCCCGCCTCGCCATCCGCCCCTATCCGAAGGAATGGGAGCGCGAGACGCAGCTGAAGGACGGTCGCGCCGTCCTGATGCGGCCGATCCGGCCGGAGGACGAGGCGCTCTATCCGGAGTTCTTCACCGAGGTCACGCCGGAGGATCTGCGCCTCAGGTTCTTCGCGCCGATCAAGGACTTCTCCCACGCGTTCCTGGCCAAGCTGACCCAGCTCGACTACGACCGCGCCATCGCCTTCGCGGCGATCGAGAAGCAGTCGGGCAAGCTGCTCGGCGCCGTCCGGCTCCATGCCGACCCCGATCATCTCACCGGCGAATACGCCATCCTGCTGCGCTCCAACCTCAAGGGTCAGGGGCTCGGCTGGAAGCTGATGAAGCTGATGATCGAATGGGCCAAGGCCGACGGCCTGTCGGCGGTCAAGGGCGAGATCCTGCGCGAGAACCGCACGATGATCTCGATGTGCGAGGCGCTCGGCTTCAAGGTCCAGTCCTCTCCCGACGACGAATCCGTGGCGCTCGTCACCCTGCCGATCGACAAGGTCGACGACCCGGCCTCGCTGCCGGGTCAGTGATCGAGGCGCAGCCGAACCGGACACATGGACGTGCCTCGCGACTCCCCCCCTCAGGGGAGGGGTCGGGGGTGGGGTGACGGGGCGTCGGATTTCACGAAGAACGCAGCCTCCCTACCCCGCCGAACCGCCGAACCCCACCCGCCTCGCATCCGCTCGGCACCCTCTCCTGAAGGGAGGGTGAAGACGCGGCAAAGCCTCGCATCTCACCACGACCGTCGGCGCCGCCTCGAAACCCCTCGACGACCCGGCCTCGCTGCCGGGTCAGTGATCGCGCGCCGCTCGCGCCCGCGCGAGGGCGTCTCGGGCAGCGGCCTGCGTCTCCTCGGGGCTGCCGCCGGCGGGGATGCGGTACCAGTCGATGGCGCCGGGATCGAGCGTCGTCTGGAAGGCGACCACCGCGGCGTCGGCGTCCGAGGCATCGTCGATGCGGGCACCGACGCGGGTCGCGGCGACGGCCGGGTCGACGTCGAGCCACAGGCCGACGAAGTCGGCCTCCGCCGCCTCGGCGATGGCGGCGAA
>DBMN01000116.1 GCA_002298965.1 Rhizobiales bacterium UBA697
GTGCAGGTGATGGCGCAACCGCCGGGCAAGAAGAACGCGACGATTCACCTGCTGTCGGGCGGCGAGAAGGCGCTTACGGCAACCGCGCTCGTGTTCGCGATGTTCCAGCTGAACCCGGCGCCGTTCTGTCTGCTCGACGAGGTCGACGCGCCGCTCGACGACGCCAACGTCGAACGCTACTGCGACCTGCTCGACCGGATGGCGCGGCTGACCGACACCCGCTTCGTCGTCATCACCCACAATCCGATCACCATGGCGCGGATGAACCGCCTCTTCGGCGTCACCATGTCGGAGCGCGGCGTCTCCCGCCTCGTCTCGGTCGACCTCGAGGTCGCCGCCCGCATCGTCGAGCCGGCGTGACGCCCGATGCCCCGGCGATTCTCTCGGGCTCACGAGCGATTCTCTCGGGTCCCCGATCCCCCGTCTTCGGCGCACATCACGACGCTGAAGGGATCGCCCGCGGGCGCTCGCGCCGCCCGCGTCCGCGCGAGGGGATGCGGGCATCGCCGCCGGATACGCAAAAACATCGTGCAGCACCAATTATCTCATTGATTTCATGACGATAAACTAAAGTCTGGTATCCTTGACAGGCTTTTCCCCGGCCACTATGGTGCGCCCGGTTTCGAAGGTGGGATCGGCCATGGCCGAGCCTGCGGGAAGCATTGCCTCGAGCGAGGGATCTCGACCATGATCGATGGATCGGAGGGACGGGATCCGGCGGACGGGGCACCGAGGCGACCCGCGGTATCCGCCGAGGAAGCGGCGCTCGCCGCACGTCTGGATCGGCTGGGGGAGACCCTGGGGGCGAAACGGGCGGCGGAAGAGGCAGCGAAGGCGAAGGGCAAGTCCTCCGGCTTCGCGCAGGCGACCAAGATCGCCTCCGAATTCGTGGCCGGCGTGATCGTCGGCGGCGGCCTCGGATGGGCGGTCGATCGGGCGCTGGGCACCGCTCCCTTCGGGTTGATCATCCTCCTTCTTCTCGGCTTCGCGGCCGGCGTGCTGAACGTCCTGCGAGCCGAAGGCGTGGTGGCCGATGCGGGGGCACGGCTACGCGAGAAGGGAAATTCCGGATCGCGGCCGGCTTCTCCGGGCGACGATCATGGTCCAAGGGCGTAGAGCGCGCGGCGACGCGGCGTGCTATGCGAAGGGCCGAAACGGGAATCGAGGGTCCGAGGGCGTGAGCCCGCGGGCAGTTGGCGCGTGATGCGCGGGCGGGGTTCGGCCGGTTCGGCCGGGACGAAAGAAGCGGAGACTGACAGGTGGCAGCCGACAAGGTCGATCCGATCCATCAGTTCCACATCACCAAGATCCTTCCGATCCAGGTGGGCCACTACGACGTGTCCTTCACCAACTCGTCGCTCTTCATGGCGGTGACGGTGATCGTGGCCACGGCGTTCCTGGTGCTCGCCTCGTCGGGTCGTTCGATGGTGCCGAACCGTTGGCAGGTCGTCGCCGAGATGGCCTACTCCTTCGTCGCCGGCACGCTGCGCGACGCCGCCGGCAAGGCCGGCATGAAGTTCTTCCCGCTGGTGTTCTCGCTCTTCATGTTCGTGCTGGTCGCGAACCTGCTCGGCATGGTCCCCTACTTCTTCACGATCACCTCGCACATCATCGTGACCTTCGCCTTGGCGATCCTGGTCATCGGCACCGTGATCGTCTACGGCATCTGGAAGCACGGCTTCCACTTCTTCGGCCTCTTCGTGCCGTCGGGCGTGCCGGGCGCCCTGATCCCGCTGGTGACGATGATCGAGGTCATCTCGTTCCTCTCTCGTCCGATCAGCCTCTCGGTTCGTCTCTTCGCCAACATGCTGGCCGGCCACATCACGCTGAAGGTCTTCGCGGGCTTCGTCGTGACGCTCTCGGCCGCCGGCACCGTCGGCATGGTCGGCTCGGTCCTGCCGCTCGCCATGGCGGTGGCGCTGACCGCGCTCGAGTTCCTGGTCGCCTTCCTGCAGGCCTACGTCTTCACCGTTCTGACCTGCATGTACCTGAACGACGCGATCCACCCCGGCCACTGAGGCCGGGAGACCGCGGAAGTACCCATCCCAACAGTCGACTACCCGAAGGAGCATTCAGATGGATCCGCAAGCTGCGAAGTACCTCGGCGCCGGTATCGCCACCCTCGGCATGGCCGGTGCTGGCATCGGTCTCGGCACCATCTTCGGCAATTACCTCGCCGGCGCGCTGCGCAACCCGGCGGCTGCCGACGGCCAGTTCGGCCGCCTGATCTTCGGCTTCGCCGTGACCGAAGCTCTCGGCATCTTCTCGCTGCTCGTCGCCCTGATCCTGCTCTTCGCCTGATCGGCGAAGACGCTCGAATTCGGGTTCACCGGCCGTCCTCGGGCGGCCGGTGACGCATGCGACCCCACTGCCGCCGTCTTCCCGGCGGTGGTGACTTCGGTTCATCCAGGACGGTCGAGATGGCGGAACAAGTCCACACCACGGCAGAGGTGCAGCACGGCGGCGCGCAGCACGGCGGGGCCTTCCCCCCGTTCGACAGCTCGACCTTCGCCTCGCAGCTTCTCTGGCTCGCGATCACCTTCGGCCTCTTCTACGTGTTGATGGCCAAGGTCGCTCTGCCGCGCATCGGCGGCATCCTCGAGACGCGTCACGGCAAGATCGCCGCCGACCTCGAGGAGGCGAACCGCCTCAAGGCGGATTCGGAAGCGGCCGGCGCCGCCTACGAAGCCTCGCTCGCGACGGCTCGCAAGAAGTCCCAGGAGATCGCCTCCGAAACCCGTGCGGCGCTGACCGCCTCGATCGACGCCAAGCGCGCCGAAGCCGAGACCGGGCTCGCCGCCAAGATCGCCGACGCGGAATCCCGCATCGCCGGCATCAAGACCAAGGCGCTCGCCGAGGTCGACGGCATCGCGGTCGACACTGCCGAAGCCCTGGTCTCGTCGCTGATCGGCGATGGCGTCTCGCGTGACGAGATTGCCGCCGCGGTCGCCGCGGCGAAGTGAGGAGGATCCCATGGACCCGACGTCTGCCGCCTCTCTCTGGGCCTTCATCTCGCTTCTCATCTTCTTCGGCGTCATCGTCGCCCTGAAGGTTCCCGGCAAGATCGCCGCCGCGCTCGACGGCAAGGTCGCCGCGATCGAGGCCGAACTCGCCGAGGCCAAGCGTCTGCGCGACGAAGCCGGCGCGCTGCTTTCCGCCTACAAGCAGAAGGCCGCCGATGCCGAGCTCGAGGCTCAGTCGATCGTGGCCGAAGCCAAGGCTCAGGCCGCGCTCGCCACCACCGAGGCCGAGAAGGCGCTCGAAGAGCTGATCGTCCGTCGCACCAAGGCGGCCGAATCCAAGATCGCCCAGGCGGAAGCCCAGGCGGTGGCGGAAGTCCGCTCGCGTGCCACCGACCTCGCCGTCGCCGCCGCCGAGAAGCTGATGGCTTCGAAGGTCGCCGCCGGTTCGGGCGATGCGCTGATCGTCAAGGGCATCGCCGAGGTCGCCGCCAAGCTCAACTGAGCCGGCCGCACTTCGCGCAACGAATTCGAACCCGCGTCTCGCGAGAGGCGCGGGTTTTTCGTTGGCGGGAGCGGGCGCGGGACTTCGCCATGGAGCGACGGCGTCCCGAGCCGTCTCGCCTCACCCGAAGAGATCGCCCTGCGACCCGCCCGCCGTCTTCTGCTGCGCGGGTCTCGCCTTGGGCGAAGGCTTCTCCTTCGGCGGCAGGCCGAGGGCGCGGGCGACCGGGGCGAAGCTGCGGCGGTGGAGGGCCGTCGCGCCGAGGCGGGCGAGCGCCGCCATGTGGTCGGCGGTGCCGTAGCCCTTGTGCTGCTCGAGCCCGTAGCCCGGGTGCTCGGCGCCCGCCTTCTCCATCAGCCGGTCGCGCAACACCTTGGCGACGATCGAAGCGGCGGCGATCGTGAGTGACCGCGCGTCGCCCTCGACGACCGCCGTGCCGGGACACGGCAGGCCCGGCGGCACGTCGATGCCGTCGACCAGCACGTGGTCGGGCGGCACGGCGAGCCCCTTCACCGCCCGCCGCATGGCGTCGAGCGTCGCGGCGCGGATGTCGGTCGTATCGATCCGCTCGACCGAGGAGAGCGCGATCGCCACGCCGTGATCGGCGAGGATCGCCTCGAACAGCGCCTCGCGCCTGGCCGCCGTCAGCTTCTTCGAATCGTTCAGCCCCGCCGGCACGCGCGCCCAGTCGAGCACCACGGCGGCGGTGACGACCGGTCCGGCGATCGGCCCGCGCCCCGCCTCGTCGACGCCGGCGATCCGCGAGCCGGGCGCTCCATGGGCACGCTCCAGCGAATCGTCCGGCCCCGCCGTCGTGGCGACCTTCGCCTTCGCCTCACGCTTCGCCATGATCGCCCTCCGGCAGGCGGGTGACGCCTTCGGCATCGATCGGAAAGAACGGATTGTGGGCGACCTCCCAGAGGTGGCCGTCGGGATCGGCGAAATAACCGGAATAGCCGCCCCAGAAGACGTCCTTCGCCGGCTTCACCAGCCGCCCGCCGGCCGCGATGGCTTGCCCGAGCCCGGCATCGACCGCCTCGCGGCTCTCCCGGTTCCAGACGAGCGTGATGCCGGAGAAGCCGGTGCCGTCGGCGGCCACCGTCGCGTCTTCGGCGAGGGCGGCGCGGCCGTAGAGGGCGAGGATCACCCCGTTCATGTCGAAGAAGGTGACGTGTTCGTTGCTCGCCGCGCCCACCCGCGCGCCGAGCCTCCGATAGAAGGCGGTCGCCCGGGCGACGTCGGCGACGCCGAGGGTGACGAGCGACAGGCGGATCGACATCGGGGTCTCCTTCAGAACAGCGACAGTTGCCGGCCGGCGACCTCCGGCGGGCGAAACCGCTCGCAGTCGAGCGCGTCGCGTTTCGGCTTGGCGATGCCGAGCCGCTTCAGCGCCAGTTCGAAGCGGCGTCGGATCTGGTCGGCGTAGGGCCCGCTGCCCCGCATCCGCCGCCCCCAGGCCGCGTCGTAGTCCTTGCCGTCGCGCATGGCGCGCAGGATCGACAGGACGTGACGATAGCGGTCGGGATGGTGTTCGACGAGCCAGCCCTTGAAGATTTCGGTGACTTCGAGCGGCAGGCGCAGCAGCACCCAGCCCGCCTCGCCGACCCCGACGGCGGCCGCCGCCTCGAGGATCGCCTCGATCTCCGGATCGTTCAGCGCCGGAATGATCGGCGCGACCAGCACGCCGGTCGGAATGCCGGCCTCCGACAGCGCCTTCAGCGCGGCGAGCCGCTTCTCCGGGCTCGACGCCCGCGGCTCCATCGAGCGCGACAGGCGGCGGTCGAGCGAGGTGACGGACATCGCCACCCGCGCCAGGCCCTTGGCCGCCATCGGCGCCAGGATGTCGATGTCGCGGGCGACCAGCGCCGACTTGGTGACGATCGTCACCGGATGGTCGGTGCGGGCGAGCACCTCGAGCACCTCGCGGGTGATCCGCCAGCGCCGTTCGATCGGCTGATAGGGATCGGTGTTGGTGCCCAGCGCGATCGGCTTCGGCCGATAGCCGGGCGCCGCGAGTTCGCGCTCGAGCAGCCGCGCCGCGTCGGGCTTGGCGAAGAGGCGGCTCTCGAAGTCGAGCCCCGGCGACAGGCCCATGTAGGCATGGGTCGGCCGGGCGTAGCAGTAGGAACAGCCGTGCTCGCAGCCGCGATAGGGGTTGATCGAGCGGTCGAAACCGATGTCCGGCGAGGAATTCCGCGTGATGATCGTCTTCGGCTTCTCGATCGTCACGGTGGTGGCGAAGGCCGGCAGATCGTCGAGATCGCCCCAGCCGTCGTCGAAGGCCTCGCGCCGCTCGCGCTCGTAGCGGCCCGAGGCATTGGCGGTCGCGCCGCGTCCGCGCCGCCGATCGGCGACGACGGCGCCTTCCGCCGGGACGCCGGCGGCAACGGGAGAGGGGGGCGGTGGCTCGATCCGATTCATGCCCCGATCATGCGTCGGAAGCGAGAACAAGACAAGAACATCCTTCATCCGGCGCCCGCCCGCGGCTTTCCCGCGCTGGCAGGCGGCGCCGCGCGCGTGTATGACGGATCTGCGAAAAAGGCGATCGCGGGGGCGATCCGCCGGGGACGAGGTCGTCGAGCCCATGTTGTCCGTCGTCATTCCGACGAGAAATGCCGAGGAGGGCCTCGCCCGCACGCTGTCGTCGCTGGTGGCGGCGGCGGCCGAGGGCGTGGTGCGCGAGGTGATCGTGGTCGACCACGGCTCGACCGACGGTACCCGCATCGTCGCCGATGCCGCCGGCTGCACGCTGATCGACGGGCCGGCCGACTGGGCCGGCCGGGTCGCGGCGGGCGTGGCGGCGGCGC
>DBMN01000252.1 GCA_002298965.1 Rhizobiales bacterium UBA697
ATCTCCTTCATCACCGAGGGCGCGATCCCCTTCGCGGCCAAGGATCCGCTGCGGGTGATCCCGTCGCTGATGGCGGGTTCGGCTCTCGCCGGCATGATCTCGATGGGCGTCGGCGCCGAGCTGAAGGTCCCGCACGGCGGCATCTTCGTCCTGCCGATCCCGAATGCCGTGACCCATCTCGCGGGCTACGTCATCGCCATCGTCGCCGGCACCGTCCTGTCGGCCGTCATGCTCCGCATCCTCAAGCCCAAGGCGGCGTGAGGACGGACGGGTCGACCCGCGCGCCGCCCCCGCCCGCGGGTTCGACCCCGAAAATGCAGAAGGCGCCCGTGCGAACGGGCGCCTTCTTCGCGTCTCGGATGCGGAAAATCAGCCGCGCGGGCCGTGCGCCGCCATGAAGACGTCGACGGCGGCCTCGACCGCCGCGTCGATCTCGGCCTCGTCGATGCCCTCGACGACGGCGAACATCAGGCGGCTGAAGAGATCGCCGACACAGAGCTGGATGAAGTGGACGGCGGCGCGACGCGGGTCGGTGATCGGCGCGAGCCGGCCGGCCGCGACGAGGCGGCCGAGGAGCTCGGCGAAACGGGCGTGGCCCCAGGACGGGCCGGTCTCCCAGAAGGCGCGGCCGATCTCGGGGAACTTCGGCGCCACCGCCATGACGGTTCGGACCTGGGCGACGTTGTCGGCGTGGGTGATCTTGCGCAGCAGGCGACGGCCGGCGGCGGCGAGCGTCGTGCGGGCGTCGGCCTCGGGCTCGAGATCGGTCCAGTGGCAGGTCTGCTCGGCCTGCTGGCGTTTGTCGTGGCGGATCAGCGCGGCGAAGAGCTGGTCCTTCGACTGGAAATAGACGTAGAGCGTGCCCTTGGAGACGCCGGCGACGCGGGCGATGTCGTTCATCGAGGCGCCGTCGAAGCCGTCGCGCAGGAAGACCGCGCGGGCGCCGTCGAGGATCTGGCGCGCCTTCTCGTCGGAATGACCGTGGGTCTCGCGGGGTTCGTCCGGCGCGACCGTCGAGGCGGTCGGGGCATGGGTTCGCGACATGGCACTCCTTTCCACGGGCGGCGTCGGCGACGCGCCCGGACCTCGCCGAACCTCGGCCGCCGCGTCGTGTCGGCGGCGACCGGTCACGATCGATCGCCGAACCGGCGCGACACCCGGCGCGACGGCGGTTCGAAGCCGCCGTCCGGCGCCCGCGGATCGTCGCCGCGGCCGGTTTCACGATTCTTTGACCGAACCGTTCGGTTCGATCGCGTGATCGATCGTCGCCCACTGCCCCGCCCGTCGGAGCGCGGGCACGACGTCGAGAGGACCTTCCGGCAGAGCCGGGCACGCCCGCCGCAGTCGCGACCGGCGCGTCCCGAAGGCCCGTTCGACCGGCTGCGGCACTCCCCCCTGTCGCCGCCCCGGTCGGACGGGCCGCCGGATCGCCCGGCCGACGCCCGCCGTCACGGCCGGGTGACGCCGGTCCGGGCAAGGTGACGGACCCGCGGCGCGACGCCCGAGGCCGGCCGACGGACGAGACATCGATCGCGCGAGCGCCGAGAGACCATCGAGGACGAGCATGGCCCGCAACGAGACCGCCCCCGGAACCGCCGGAACCCCGCCGCGACCGAGCCACGAGACGATCGTGCCGCCGACGGGCGAGGCCGATGCCGCGCCGCGCGCGGCGAGCGCGACCGGCAAGGCCGGAACCGCCCATCCCGCGACCCGCTTCGCCGCCAACCGCAAGCGTCTGCTCCTCGCCGTCCTCGGCGTGGCGATCGGCGGCTTCGTGATCTGGAAGGTCGGCCATCACGTCATCGAGGGCCGCCACTGGGTCTCGACCGACGACGCCTACGTCAAGGCCGAGACGGTGACGATCGCCCCGCGCGTCGCCGGCCACGTCGTCCGCGTCGCGGTGACCGACCTGCAGAAGGTCGCCGCCGGCGATCTTCTGGCCGAGATCGATCCGGGCGACGGACGGCTCGCCGTCCAGGCGGCCGAGGCGAAGCTCGCCACCCAGGACGCGACGCTCGGCCGGCTCGATGCCCAGATCGTCGCGGCGCGCGCCGCGATCGATCAGGCCGAGGCCAATCTCGCCGCCGTCCGCGCCGACGTCGACCGCACCCGCGCCGACTACGACCGCGCCGTGGCGCTCGCCAAGTCGAACGCCGGCACGCAGCAGCAGCTCGACCTCGCCCGTTCCAACCGCGACCGCACCCAGGCCAACGTCGCCGTGGCGGAGGCCGGTCTCGCCGGGGCGAAGGCGGCGCTCGCCGTCACCGAGGGTCAACGCCGCGAGGCGGCCTCGGCGCGCGACGAACTCGCCGTGGCGCTCGACAAGGCCAAGCGCGATCTCTCCTTCACCGAGGTGCGTGCGCCCTTCGCCGGCACCGTCGGCAACAAGGCGGTGGCGCGGGGCATGTATGTCCAGCCGGGCACGCGTCTGATGGCGCTGGTGCCGCTCGACGAGGTCTATGTCGAGGCGAACTTCAAGGAGACCCAGGTCGCGGCGATCCGCCCCGGCGCGCGGGCGAAGATCTCGGTCGACGGGCTCGGCGGCCGCGTCGTCGAGGGTCGCGTCGTCGGTCTGTCGCCGGCGACGGGCGCGCAGTTCTCGCTGCTGCCGCCGGAGAACGCCACCGGCAACTTCACCAAGATCGTCCAGCGTCTGCCGGTCCGCATCGCGGTGCCGGCCGAGGTTGCGCGCGAGGGCGTGCTGCGCGCCGGCCTGTCGGTCGTCGCCGACATCGACACCCGCGCGGCCGAGTGACGGCCATGGCGAGGGCTGCGACCACGACGGCGGCACCGGCGGGCGGCGAAAAGCCGCGCCCGAAGACCGTCGAGCCGAATTTCGAGCCGCGGCGCGTCTTCGCCTTCATGGCCATGGTCTTCGGCATGTTCATGGCGATCCTGGACATCCAGATCGTCTCGGCCTCGCTCTCCGAGATCCAGGCGGGTCTGTCGGCCTCAGCCGACGAGGTCGCCTGGGTGCAGACGAGCTATCTCATCGCCGAAGTGGTGATGATTCCGCTGTCGGGCACGCTGTCGCGGGTCTTGTCGACGCGGGTGATGTTCGCGATCTCGGCCGCCGGCTTCACGCTGATGTCCTTCGCCTGCGCCATGTCGTCGTCGATCGAGGAGATGATCGTCTGGCGGGCGCTGCAGGGCTTCATCGGCGGCGGCATGATCCCGACCGTTTTCGCCTCCGCCTACACGATCTTCCCGCGCGACAAGCAGCCGGTGATCTCGCCGATCATCGGCCTCGTGGCGACGCTCGCCCCGACCATCGGCCCGACGCTCGGCGGCTGGCTGACCGAGCTCTTCTCCTGGCACTGGCTGTTCCTGATCAACGTCGTGCCGGGCATCCTCGTCACCACCGCGACCTGGATCATGGTCGACTTCGACGAGCCCGATCATTCGCTCTTCCAGGACTTCGACTGGGCCGGCCTCGCCGGCATGGCGGTGTTCCTCGGCGCGCTCGAATATTTCCTCGAGGAGGGGCCGGCCAAGGGCTGGTTCGACGACGAGCTGATCGTCGCCACGGCGTTCGTCTCGATCGCCGGCGCGGTGCTGTTCTTCTGGCGCGCCTTCACGGCGAAGCGGCCGATCGTCGATCTCGGCGCCTTCCGCGACCGCAACTTCTGGACCGGCTCGCTCTTCAGCTTCGTGATGGGCATCGGCCTCTACGGGCTGACCTATCTCTATCCGGTCTATCTCGCCCGGGTGCGCGGCTATTCGGCGATGCAGATCGGCGAGACCATGGCGGTCACCGGCGTCTGCATGTTCATCGCCGCGCCGATCGTCGGGCGGATGGTGACCAAGGTCGATCCGCGCATCATGATCGCCTGCGGCTTCGCCGGCTTCGCGCTCGGCACGTTCCAGGTCTCCCAGGTCACCAAGGACTGGGACTTCTGGGAACTGCTGGTGCCGCAGATGCTGCGCGGCTTCTCGCTGATGACCTGCATGGTGCCGATCAACAATCTGGCGCTCGGCACGCTGCCGCCGGAGCGGATCAAGAACGCCTCGGGCCTCTTCAACCTGACGCGCAACCTCGGCGGCGCGGTCGGCCTCGCGCTCATCAACACATTGATGAACGACCGCATGGACCTCCATCTCGCGCGTCTGCACGAGCGGGTCGCCTGGGGCAACGTCAAGGCCGAGGAGATGCTCGCCTCGCTGACCGGCGCCATGGCGCCCTTGGGCTCGAACGCCAGCCTCGCGGCGACGTCGAAGCTCGCCGGCATCGTGCGGCGCGAGGCGCAGGTCTGGGCGATCGGCGACGTCTTCCTGGCGCTGACCTTCCTCTTCGTGATGCTGGTCCTGCTCGCGCCGCTGATGCGGCGTCCGCGCGGTGCCACGGGGCCGGGCGGCGGCGGGCACTGAGGTCGGGCGGACGAGATACCGATCTCTGACCGTTGTTCGGCTTCACTCTGAGGTGCACGGCCGAAAGCCGTGCCTCGAAGAGCGAAGCCACGACGGGCCCCGCCACTCGGCCCTTCGCACTTCGAGGCCCGGCTGCGCCGGGCACCTCAGTATGAAGGGCCTCCGCGAGCCGCCCGACGGAGTGAAACCTCCAGGCCCGGAAGACCACCGCGCCCTCCTCACGCCTCCTCGAGCGCCTTCCTGATGCGACGCATGACGACGGCGCGGGCGCGGTCGTCGGCGGCCTTTCCCAGCCGATGCTCGACGTCGAGCAGCAGCTCCTGCCAGTCGTTGTGCCAGTCGGGCCGGCCCGGACGGGCGCGATCGATGCGCGGCGGACGCGGCGGCGTACCGAGCGGCACGGCGCGGGCACCCTCGAGCACGTAGGTCTGGTCGAGTTCCGGCGCGATCACCCGGCCGCGGTCGACGATGCCGTCGAGGCGTTCGGTCAGGCCGGCTATCGCCCGTTCCTCGCCATGGACGAGGAAGACGGCACCCTCGATCGGCCGGCGGTGACGGACCCATTCGGCGAGTTCCGGTCCGTCGGCATGGCCGGAATAGAGATCCAGCATGCGGATGCGGGCCCGCACCCTGATCGGGTCGCCCTGAATGCGAACCTCGGAGGCGCCGTCGAGCAGGATGCGGCCGAGCGTGCCGGCGGCCTGATAGCCGACCATCAGCACCGTCGCCTCCTCGCGCCACAGCCAGTTCTTCAGCCGATGGCGGATGCGGCCGGCCTCGCACATGCCGCTCGCGGCGATGACGACGTGGAAGCCGCGGACGCGGTCGAGCGCCATCGACTGTTCCACCGTCTCGGTGAAGCGGATGTCGCGACGCTCCAGCGCACGGGTCAGCCGGCCGCCCTCCTCGAGGTCACGGGCATGGCGGCGGAAGACCTGCGTCGCCTTCTCGGCGAGCGGGCTGTCGATGTGGATCGGGATCGACGGGATGTCGCCGCGCTCCATCAGCAGGGCGAAGTCGGCCAGCAACTCCTGCGTCCGTTCGACGGCGAAGGAGGGGATGAGCAACACCCCGTCCGGCCGCATCGCCGCCTTGACCTCGGCCTTCAGCCGGGCGCGGCGGACCTCCTCGGAGACCTCGTCGCGCTCGGTGTCGCCGTAGGTCGACTCGCAGATCACGTGGTCGAAGCCCTTGGGGGCGACGGGGTCGTGCTGCAGCAGCTTGTGGGCCGGGCCGATGTCGCCGGAGAAGAGCAGCCGCGTCGGACGGTCGTCGGCGGCGTCGAGCGCGGCGATCTCCATCTCGACCGAGGCCGAGCCGAGCAGGTGGCCGGCGTTCCAGAAGCGGACGCGGATGCCCGGCGCCGCCTCTCCCCAGGTCTCCAGCGGCAGCGGCTCGAGCAGGTCGAGCGCTGCGGCGGCATCGTCGGCGGTGTAGATCGGCTCGACCCGCTCGCGACCACGGCGGTCGTTGCGGCGGTTGAGGCGCTCGACCTCGACCTCCTGGATGTGGCCGCTGTCGGGCAGCATCACCGCGAGGAGGTCGCAGGTCGGCGGCGTCGCCAGGATGCGGCCGGCAAAGCCGTCCTTCGCCAGTTTCGGCAGCAGGCCGGAATGGTCGATGTGGGCGTGGGTCAGGACCACCGCGTCGATCGTCGCCGGATCGAAGGGGAAGGGGCGATAGTTCAGCTCCTTCTCGGTCTTCGAACCCTGGAACAGGCCGCAGTCGACCAGGACGCGGGCGCCGCCGGCCTCCACCAGATGGCAGGAGCCGGTGACGGTGCGGGCGGCGCCGTGGAAGGTCAGGGTCGGGTGGAGATCGCGATCGGCCGGCATGGGACACCTCGCGCCGATCGGTCGCCCCCCGTCACCGCCGGCTCTTCCCTGAAGCTAGGTCGCCCGACCGCTCCGGTCATCCCCGACCGAACACCTACCTACCGCGTCACGCTTCCTTCTCCTCCGCCGTCGCCTCGTCGACATGGACGCGGCGCGAGCGGGTCAGCGGGTCGAGCAGCATGTAGACGACCGGCGTCAGGTAGAGCGTCAGGATCTGCGACACCAGCAGGCCGCCGACCACCGCGAGGCCGAGCGGCCGGCGCAACTCGGCGCCGGCGCCGAGGCCGAGCGCGATCGGCAGCGTGCCGAAGAGCGCGGCGAAGGTCGTCATCATGATCGGTCGGAAGCGCAGCAGACAGGCCTCGTGCACCGCATCGAGCGCCGAGGCGCCGTTCGCCCGCCGCTCGACCGCGAAGTCGATGATCATGATGGCGTTCTTCTTGACGATGCCGATCAGCATGACGATGCCGATCATCGCGATGACCGACAGGTCGAGGCCGAAGAGCCGCAGCGTCAGCAGCGCGCCGATGCCGGCGGCCGGGAGACCCGAGAGGATCGTCAGCGGGTGGACGAAGCTCTCGTAGAGGATGCCGAGCACGATGTAGATCACCAGAACCGCGGCGGAGATCAGCACGCCCTGGCCGGCGACCGCGTCCTGGAACACCTGCGCCGAGCCGGAGAAGCCGGTCTGCACCGTCGCCGGCAGGCCGATCTGCCGTTCGATCCCCTCGATCGCCGCGACCGCCTCCGACAGCGCCTTCCCGGGCGTCAGGTTGAAGGAGATCGTCACCGCCGGCAGCTGGCCCTTGTGGTTGACCAGCGTCGGCGCCGGCGCCTCGCGGATCGTCGCCACGGCGTCGAGCGGTACCGTCGTGCCCGACGGTGTGCGGATGGTGAGACGGCGAAGCTTCTCGGCGTCGGTGGTGAATTCCTCCGCCGCCTCGAGGATCACCGAATAGGCGGCGGTGTCGGTGTAGATGGTCGAGACGATGCGCGAGCCGTAGGCCGAATAGAGCCGCGAGCGCAGCTGGTCGACGGTCAGGCCGACGCGGGCGGCGCGATCGCGGTCTATGTCGACGATCGCCTGACGGCCGCGGACCTGCAGGTCGGAGGAGACGTCGACGACGCCGGGGATCTTGCGGATCTCGGCCTCGAGCCTGGGGGCGACGTCCTGCAGCTCGGCGAAGTTCACGGCCTGGACCGTGTACTGCCACTGCGCCCGCGTCGCCATGGTGCCGATGTTGATGTTCTGGACGTTCTGGAAATAGGCGGCGATGCCGGGCACCCGCGCCGTCGCCTTGCGCAGCCGGGCGATCACCTCGTCGGAGGAGACCTTGCGTTCGCCGCGCGGCTTCAGCGTCACGAAGAGGCGGCCGGCGGAGGGATTGGCGGCGACGCCGCCGGAGCCGACGGTGGAGAGCACCGAGGCGACGTCGGGGTCGGCGGCGACGATGGCGGCGATCTGCTTCTGCCGCTCGACCATGGCCGGGAAGGCGATGTCGTCGGGGCCCTGCGTCGAGCCGGTGAGGAAGCCGGTGTCCTCCTGCGGGAAGAAGCCCTTGGGCGTGGTGCCGTAGAGATGCACCGTCCAGACGACCGTGCCGACGAGGACGGCGAGCATCAGCCACTTGGCGCGCAGCACCCAGTCGAGGGTGCGCGAATAGAAGGCGGTGACGAGGGCGAAGAGGCGGTCGAAGGCGCGCACCACGAAATTGGGGCGGGCATGGACATGGGCCTCGTCGATGATGCGGGCGGCGAGCATCGGCGTCAGCGTCAACGACACCACGCCGGAGATCAGGATCGCCATGGCGATCGTCACGCCGAATTCGTAGAACATCCGGCCGACGACGCCGCCCATGAAGAGGACGGGGATGAAGACCGCGACCAGCGAGATCGTCATCGAGACGATGGTGAAGCCGACCTCCTTGGAGCCGAGGAAGGCGGCGGTCATCGGTTTCTCGCCCATCTCGACGTGTCGCATGACGTTCTCGAGCATGACGATGGCGTCGTCGACGACGAAGCCGACGGCGAGCGTCAGGGCGAGCAGCGAGATGTTGTCGAGTGAGAAGCCGAAGAGATGCATGCCGGCGAAGGTGCCGATCAGCGACACCGGCAGGGCCAGCGCCGGGATGATCGTCGCCCGCGCCGACTTCAGGAACAGGTAGATCACGCCGATCACCAGCAGCATGGCGATGGCGAGCGACACCTCGACGTCCTCGATCGAATCGCGGATCGAGCGCGAGCGGTCCTGCATCACCTTGAGTTCGATCGTCGGCGGCAGGTCGGCGGAGATCTTGGGCAGGAGCGTGCGGATGCGGTCGACCACCTCGACGGTGTTGGCGTCGGGCTGGCGCTGGATCGCCAGCATGATGGCGCGGGTGCCGTCGACCCAGGCGGCGACCTTGTCGTTCTCCACCCCGTCGCGGGCGGTGGCGACGTCGGCGAGGCGGACGGGGGCGCCGTTCTGGAAGGTGACGACCAGCGGCGCGTAGCCGGCGGCGCGGGTGATCGGGCCGGTCGCCTGCAGCGTCACCATGCGTTCGGGGCCGGTCAGCGAGCCGACCGGCGAATTGGTGTTGGCGGCGGAGATCGCGCTCTTCAGGTCGTCGACGGTCAGGCCGCGGGCGGCGAGCGCGTCGAGATTGGCGGCGATGCGGACGGCGTATTTCTGGGCGCCGTAGACGTTGACCTGGGCGACGCCGGGAAGGGTCGAGAGGCGCTGGGCGATGTCGGTCTCGGCATAGTCGTCGACCTCCGACAGCGGCAGGACGTCGGACTTCAGCGCCACGAAGAGGATCGGCTGGTCGGCCGGATTGACCTTCCGGAAGCTCGGCGGGGCCGGCATCTCGATCGGCAGCTGGCGCTGCGCCGTGCCGATCGCCGCCTGGACGTCGAGGGCGGCGCCGTCGATGTCGCGGGCGAGGTCGAACTGGAGCGTGACGTTGGTCGAGCCGGTGACCGAGACCGACGACATGGCGGCGACGCCGGCGATGCCGGAGAACTGGCGCTCGAGCACCGCCGCGACCGAACTCGCCATGGTCTCGGGACTGGCGCCGGGCAGCGTCGCCGTCACCGAGATGGTGGGGAAGTCGACGCGCGGCACGGCGGCGACCGGCAACTGGCGATAGCCGAAGAAGCCGGCGGCGAGGAAGGCGATCATCACCAGGATGGTGGCGACCGGGCGGCGGATGAAGGGCGCGGAGACGTTCATGGCCGTCACTTCGCCGGCTCGGCGGCGGGCTTGTCGCCGGCCTTGTCGGGAGCTGCCGGCAGGATCTCGAGCGGCGAGCCGGCTGCGACCCGCATGGCGCCGTCGGAGACGACGCGGTCGCCGGCGGAAAGCCCCGAGGCGACCACGGCACGGCCGTCGACGACGCGGTCGATCTTGACCGGCCGCATCTCGGCCGTACCGTCGGCGGCGACGCGCCAGACGAAGGATCCCTTCTGGCCGAGCTGGACGGCGGCGGTCGGCACCACCAGCGCGTTCGGATCGGCACGCAGGCGGACGCGGACCTCGACGAATTCGCCCGGCAGCAGGCGCTCGTCGGCATTGGGCAGCAGGGCGACCACCTGCAGCGTGCCCGTCGTGGTGTCGAGCGTGTTCTCGAGGAAGGCGACGCGGCCTTCGATCGCCGGACCCTTCGAACCCGGCAGCTTGACCTCGACCGGCAGCACGCCGGCGGAGAGCGCCTGACGCAGACGGCCGACGGACGCCTGGGGCACGGCGAAGGCGACGTGGATCGGATCGAGCTGGTTGATGGTGGCGAGCAGCGCCGAATCGGCGGCGCGGACCGACGAGCCCGGCTTCAGCGGCAGCGAGCCGACGCGGCCGTCGATCGGGCTCTTGATCTCGTACCAGGTGACCTGGACCTCGAGATTGCGCAGCGCCGCCTCGTCGGCGGCGATCGTCGCCTTCTGCGCGGCGACCAGCGTCTTGGCCGATTCGAGATCGCGCTCCGACTTGGTGCGCGAGGCGACGAGCTGCTTCGTCCGTTCGAGGTCGGCCTCGACGAGCACCAGCTGGGCCTGATCGCGGGCGAGCACGGCGCGGGCCTGTTCGGCCTGGGCACGGACGGCGCGGGCATCGAGGGTGAAGATCACCTGCCCGGCCTTGACCCGGTCGCCCTCGGCGACGCCGACGCTCTCGATCTGGCTGTCGACGCGGGTCTTGACCGGGATCGAGGCGGCGGCCCGGGTCGAGCCGACGAGGTCGAGCACCACCGGCACGTCGATCGTCTTCGCCTCGACCACGCGCACCGGCGCCGGCGGGCGCTTGGGCTGGGCCTGGGCGGGCTCGTCGGCGGCGAAGACCGGAGGGGCGACGGCGAACGAGGCGGTGAACGAGACGGTGACCGAGACCAGGGCGAGAGCGAGAAGGCGGCCGCGAAGGGCCATGGCCGGGCGGGAGCGCCGGGCCGCGTGGGCGAGCATGTCCATCCTCCGGACGGGGACCGCCGACCCTTCGCGGGTGCGGCGGACGATCGCGCCATCAGACAGGAAGTCGGGCGCCGTTTCGAGAGGGCTTCGCTCGAGATTGCGCGAGGTGAACGATATTTAATGCGCGGTCTCGCCGGTCAGCGCGGCGAGGCGACAGCTTTCCCAACCGAGGATGGTGCGCTTGCGCGGCAGACCCCAGTGGTAACCGGTGAGCGCCCCCGAACTGCCGATCACCCGGTGACAGGGCACCACGAAGGAGATCGGGTTGCGCCCGACCGCGGCGCCGACGGCGCGTGCCGCCTTGGGGGAACCAATGGCGTCGGCAACCTGCGAATAGGTCACGGCGCGGCCGAAGGGGATGGCGAGCAGCGTCCGCCAGACGCGGATCTCGAAGTCGGTGCCGATGAGGACGACCCGGAGCGGGCGATCCGGGCACCACTCGGTCTCGTCGAAGATGCGGGCGGCGAGCGGCGCCGTCGCCGCCTGATCGGCGACATGGGCCGCCGCCGGCCAGCGCCGGACGAGATCCTCGAGCGCGGCCGCCTCACCGCCCGGATCGGCGAAGGCGAGACCGGCGATGCCGTGCTCCGTCGCCACGACGACGGCGATGCCGAAGGGTGACGGATGGAAGCCGTGGCGCATGACGAGGCCGGCGCCGCGCGCCTTCCAGGCGCCGGGCGGCATCGCCTCGTGGGCGACGAAGAGGTCGTGCAGCCGGCCGGGGCCGGAGAGCCCGACCTCGAGCGAGGTATCGAGCACCGAGGCCGCGTCCTCGAGCAGACGGCGGGCGGCATCGAGCGTCGCGGCGGCGAGGAACTGTTTCGGCGTGATGCCGGCATGGCGGGCGAAGAGCCGCGTCAGCTGGACCGGCGACAGGCCGATCGCCCGCGCCACCTCCTCGGTCGAGGGCTGGGCGACGCGGTTCTCGGTGATGTAGGCGATCGCCTCGCGCACCAGGGCATAGTCGGCGACGCGGTCGTGGGTTTCGGTCGTATCCGTCTCGGGCGCGAGCTGGGCAGTGGTCATCGGTCATCCTCGGTCGATCGGACGAGCCTAGCGAGGCGAGGTGCTGCGCGACACCCGAATTTCGACGGGATGCCGCGATCGCGATCCGGGTGGTTCTGCCCGGTCGAAACATGGTCTAGGGATGGGGCAAGGAGACGATCCATGGCGACGCGACCCAAGACCCCGACCTCGAAGACCGCCGCGGCAAAGAAGCCCGCCGCGAAGCGCCCGACGAAGAAGCCCGCCCGGTCGCTCTATTCGGCCGCCGAGATCGAGGCGCTGTTCCGCCGCTTCGCCGAGGCCGAGCCGGAGCCGAAGGGCGAGCTCTACGCGCTGAACACCTTCACGCTGTTGGTGGCGGTCGTCCTCTCGGCGCAGGCGACGGATGCCGGCGTCAACAAGGCGACGCCGGAGCTCTTCCGTCTCGCCGACACGCCCGAAAAGATGGTGGCGCTGGGCGAGGACCGCATCCGCGACCTGATCAAGACCATCGGCCTCTTCAAGACCAAGGCGAAGAACGTCTTCCTGCTGTCGCAGCTCCTCGTCGAGCGTCACGGCGGCGAGGTTCCGGCCGACCGCGAGGCGCTGCAGGCGCTGCCGGGCGTCGGGCGCAAGACCGCCAACGTGGTGCTCAACATCGCCTTCGGCCAGCCGACGATCGCCGTCGACACCCACATCTTCCGCCTCGCCAACCGGCTCGGCCTCGCGCCGGGCAAGACGCCGGAAGAGGTGGAGAAGCGGCTCGAGGCACTGATCCCCGAGCCCTACGTGCGCCATTCGCACCACTGGCTGATTCTGCACGGCCGCTACGTCTGCAAGGCACGCAAGCCGGAGTGCGAACGCTGCCTGATCTCCGATCTCTGCAAGTGGCCGGAGAAGACCGCCGACCATCCCGCCATGCCGGTCGCCTTCGGCGCGGCGGCGGTGGGTGAACGGGACGACTGAGGCGGGGCCGACCGGGTCTCGCTCCTTCCGGTCCTCGGCGGAGGCCCTTCATGCTGAGGTGCCCGGCCATCGGCCGGGCCTCGAAGCGCGAAGGGTCGAGTGGCACCGCCCGTCGTGGCTTCGCCCTTCGAGGCTCGCTCCGCGAGCACCTCAGGGTGAAGCCGAACGAGGGAGCGGCCCTCTCTCCCCTCAGCGGGCCGACCAGCCGCCGTCGACCGAGATCATCGCGCCGGTGATCGAGGCGGCGTCGGGCGAGGCGAGGAAGGCGGCGATGCCGGCGACCTCCTCCGGCTTGACGAAGCGCTTGGTCGGCTGGGCCTCGAGGATGACCTTCTTGATCACCTCTTCCTCGGTCATGTTGCGCGCCTTGGCGGTGTCGGGGATCTGCTTTTCCACCAGCGGCGTCAGCACGTAGCCCGGGCAGATGGCGTTGACCGTGATGCCGTCTTCCGCGACCTCGAGGGCGACCGTCTTGGTCAGGCCGGCGATGCCGTGCTTGGCGGCGACATAGGCCGACTTGAAGGGCGAGGCGATCAGCGCGTGGGCCGAGGCGACATTGATGATCGTGCCGGCGCCCTTGGCCTTCATCGACGGCAGCGCCGCGCGGATGGTGTGGAACGACGAGGAGAGGTTGATGGCGATGATCGCGTCCCACTTCTCGATCGGGAAATCCTCGACCGGCGAGACGAACTGGATGCCGGCGTTGTTGACCAGCACATCGATGCCGCCGAAGCGGGCGATGGCGCGCTCGACCATGGCGGCGATCTCGGCCGGCTTCGACATGTCGGCGCCGTCGTAGACGACGGTGACGCCGTGGGCGGCCTCGAGGCCGGCGCGGATCTTCTCGATCTCGGCCGCATCGCCGAAGCCGTTGATGACGAGGTCGGCGCCGAGCGAGGCGAAGCGGGTGGCGACGGCGAGACCGATGCCGCTGGTGGAACCCGTCACCAGGACGGTCTTGTCTTTGAAGCTCATGACGTTTCCTCGGATTCGGGTGGCGATCGGGCTGCGGCCGCGGCGGCGCGCCGGTGGTCGCGATTGTTCACTCGACACGACATCGGTCAAGACGTGCCTTTGGTCACATCGCCAAGATCGACGGCCGATGTATCCAGACGAGGCTCCCGCACGGAGCGAGACGAGGTGACGATGTCGAATGTTCCCCTGCTGGGCGTGCCCCTGATGGACCGGGATCACCAGACGCTCGACGCGATGTTCGAGCGGCTTCCCACGACGGCCGACGCCGATCTGCCGGCGCTCTTCGCCGCGATCGACGCCGAGACGCGCGCCCATTTCGCCCGCGAGGAGACGCTCTTCGCCGAAGTGCCGATCGCCCACTGCCACCTCGCGCAGCACGCGCTGGTGCTCGGCGAGTTCGACGCCGCGGCCGCCCGGATCGCCACGCTCGACGCGGCGGCGCTCAGGACGCTGATCGGCGTCACGCTGCGCGAGATGATCGTCGGTCACGTCGGCAGCGTCGATCTCGTGACCTCGCAGTTCCTCGGCGGGCACATGACGGCGGACGCCACCGCCAACCTGCGCCTGCCCGAGCGGCCGGGCTGCCCGGTCTGAGAGGGCTCATGGACACCGCCGTCGTCGCCCGGGCGATCCACGTCGCCGCCGTCGTCCACTGGATCGGCGGCGTCTGGTTCGTCACCTTCGTGATCCTGCCGGCGGTCGCCCGCATCGCCGAGCCCGAACGGCGGATCGCCCTGTTCGAGGCGATCGAGGGGCGATTCGCCTTCCAGGCGCGGATCTCGACGCTGGCGGCCGGCGCCGCCGGTTTCTGGCTGACGTGGAAGCTCGACGCCTTCGACCGCTTCCTCGCCCCGCGCGACTTCTGGTTCATGCATGCGATGGTCGGCCTCTGGGCGGTCTTCACGCTGGTGCTCTTCGTGCTCGAGCCGCTGGTGCTGCACCGCTGGTTCGAGGCCCGCGCGGCGCGCGATCCCGACGGCACGTTCCGCCTCGTCCTCGCGCTCCACCGCATCCTGTCGGCCGTCGCGCTGGTCGTGGTCGCGGCGTCGGTCGCCGCTGCCCACGGTGGATGGTGAGCCGGGCTGCACCACGGGGGAGTGCGGCGGGCGGCGGACCGTGGTAAACGGGCCGGACGGGCGAGGCGAGGTGCTTCGCGCCGCCGATATCGGATTGCCGCGATCCATGACCATTCGCTTCCACCACGAAGACCTGCCGGACCTCGCGAACTATCGCGACAGCGTCGCCATCGACACCGAGACCATGGGCCTGATGCCCCACCGCGACCGGCTCTGCGTGGTGCAGCTGTCGCCGGGCGACGGCACCGTCGACGTCGTCAAGATCGCCAAGGGCCAGACCCGCGCGCCGAATCTCGAGCGCCTTCTTTCCGACCCGAAGATCGTCAAGATCTTCCACTACGCTCGCTTCGACCTCGCCGCGCTCGCCCATGCGTTCGGGGTCATGCCGGGGCCGATCTTCTGCACCAAGATCGCCTCCAAGCTGGTCCGCACCTACACCGACCGGCACGGTCTCAAGGATCTGTGCCGGGAGCTGCTCGGCGTGGAACTGTCGAAGCAGCAGCAGAGTTCGGACTGGGGCGCGGAGAGCCTGAGCGAGGCGCAGCTCGCCTATGCCGCTTCCGACGTGCTGTACCTGCACGCGCTCGTCGAGAAGTTGAAGCCGATCCTCGAGCGCGAGGGTCGTACGGAGATCGCCGAGGCGTGCTTCGCGTTCCTGCCGACGCGGGCGAAGCTGGACCTGATGGGCTGGACGGAAAGCGACATTCTCGATCACTCCTGATCGGGACCGTCGCGGAATCACGGCGCGCCGCGGGCGCGGCCGCGGGGAGGATGCATGGACGAGGCAACGGCGATCGCGAGACGGCCGCGGGGTGACGGCGAGACCGTGCGCCCACGCGTCGAGATCGCGCGCCCGGCCGCCCAGATCGCCGCCGACCGACATTCCCGACGCGTGCGGATCTTCAAGGTCCTGCTGCCGGCGCTCGGCATCGCCGCGCTGCTGCTGGTCGCCGGCCTGACCTGGGCCAAGATGCACTTCGCCTCCGGCGTCGACGTGCGCAACGTGCTGTTCTCCAAGGACGGCCTGACCATGGTCGAGCCGCGCCTGACCGGCCGGTCGCAGGACCGCAGCTACGACGTCACCGCCGTCCGCGCCTTCCAGAACATCACCGACCCGAAGGTGGTGCGGATGGAAGGCATCGACGGACG
Organism: Rhizobiales bacterium UBA697; assembly: GCA_002298965.1. GTDB lineage: Bacteria > Pseudomonadota > Alphaproteobacteria > Rhizobiales > Ancalomicrobiaceae > Pinisolibacter. The sequence continues at coordinate 15,791 of DBMN01000252.1, forward strand.
GGTGTCGCTCGGCGACGGCAGTTCGGTGAAGCTCGAATCGCCCAACGGCACCTACGACGGCAATCGGGAGACGCTGCGGCTCGAAGGCGGGCTGATGCTGTCGTCCTCCAAGGGCTGGCGCGTCGAGGGCGCCACCGCCGACGTGGCCTTGTCCGACGGAAGCGTCACCGGGCACGACGGCGTCCACATCACCGGCCCCGGCGTGAGCATCACTGCCAATCAGATCGACTTGACCGACAACGGGCATCGTGTCCTGTTCACGGGTCAGGTCCACTTGACCATCGTGCCCGGCGAGACCGGGACGACGACCGATCCCACCCCGTGAGACACCCGATGACGTCACGCCTCCACGCCCCGCTCGCCGTCGCCGCGCTGGTCTTCGCCACGAGCGCCTGGGCCGCCACCACGGGCGGCATGTCCGACGCCTTCAAGGGCTTCGGCTCCAACGGCAAGGACCCGATCCAGATCGAGGCCGACAGCCTCGAGGTGCTCGACAAGGACCGCAACGCCGTCTTCAACGGCAACGTCCACGTGGTGCAGAAGGACACGGTGCTGAAGACCCAGCGCCTGCGCGTCTACTACGAGGGCAACGGCGCCACCGATCTCACCAAGGCGGGGACCGCCGGCGACAAGTCGCAGGCCATCCGCCGCTTCGAGGCCGAGGGCAAGGTCCTGATCATCCAGAAGGAACAGAGCGTCACCGGCGACAGCGGCTGGTTCGACATGCGCTCGCAGACCGCCCAGATCAACGGCCACGTCGTGCTCGCCCAGTGCACCAACGTCGCCCGCGGCGACCGACTGTCGATCGACCTGAAGACCGGCCAGTACAAGCTCGAGAGCTCCGGCCGCGTCCAGCTGATCCTCGAATCGCAGGCCGGCGCCTGCGGTGCCGCGCCGCCCGCCAAGCCCTGATCCCGGCCCGCCGCCAGCCCCGGAGACCGCCCGTGAGAGTTCTGCCGATCGTCCCGCGCTCGCCCGATGCCGCCCATGGCGGCTCGATCCGGATCGGCGATACCGACGAGGGGCTGCGGGTCGAGGCGGTGGCCAAGGCCTACAAGAAGCGGCGGGTGGTGGAGAGCGTCAGCCTCGACGTCCATCGCGGCGAGGCGGTCGGCCTGCTCGGCCCCAACGGCGCCGGCAAGACCACCGTCTTCTACATGATCACCGGCCTGATCCGCCCCGACGCCGGCACGATCCGGCTCGACGGCTACGACATCACGCGGCTGCCGATGTATCGCCGCGCCCGCCTCGGCATCGGCTATCTGCCGCAGGAGGCCTCGATCTTCCGCGGCCTGTCGGTCGAGGACAACATCATGGCGGTGCTCGAGGTGGTCGAGCCCGACCGCGCCCGCCGGCGCGAGGCGCTCGACGAGCTGCTCGGCGAGTTCCGCATCGACCATCTGAGGAAGGCGCCGTCGATCGCCCTGTCGGGCGGCGAACGCCGCCGCTGCGAGATCGCCCGGGCGCTCGCCTCGCGTCCCTCCTTCATGCTGCTCGACGAGCCCTTCGCCGGCATCGACCCGATCGCCGTCGGCGACATCCAGGTGCTGGTGCGGCACCTGACCCAGCGCGGCATCGGCGTCCTGATCACAGACCACAATGTCCGCGAGACGCTGGGCCTGATCGACCGGGCCTTCATCATCGCCTCCGGCCACGTGCTGACGACCGGAAATCCGCGCGAAATCGTCGATCATCCCGACGTCCGCCGGCTGTATCTCGGCGAGCAGTTCAGCTTCTGAGAACGGCGTCCCGCACTTTCCTCCGCGCCCGGACGCTTTTTTGTTTGCCGTCGGCGGGGCTTGGGATAACACTATCGGGGTGAGGCAAGATCCGGACCACTTCGCGTGGACCGGAGATACGAGGGTTGTTGGAGGTCTATGGCGCTCAGCCCGAAACTGGAGCTCAGACAGAGCCAGTCTCTGGTGATGACGCCTCAGCTGATGCAGGCGATCAAGCTGCTGCAGCTGGGCAACCTCGATCTCGTGGCCTACGTCGAAGCCGAACTCGAGAGAAATCCGCTCCTGGAGCGCGACGAGGGCGAGGATCGCCCGGTCGCGGAGGCGAACGGCGCCGAGGCGCCGCGCACCGACGCCGCCGGCGGCGACTTCGACGGCGCGCCCGAGGCGGCCTCGGACTTCTCGGACGGTGGCGACGGCGCCGACTTCGCCCCCGCCTCCTCCGGCCCCGACCTCGACACCGCCTTCGAGAACGCCTCGCCGGAGATCGGCGAACGGCTCGACGCCGACTACACCAACGTCTTCCAGGACGACGGCCCGAGCGAGGCGATCGATCCGACGCGGCTGGTCGGCGAGACCTGGAGCCAGACCTCGACCTCGGGCAACGGTTCCGGCGGCGAGGACTACAATCTCGAGAGCTTCGTCGCCGCCGAGGTGTCGCTCGCCGATCACCTGACCGAACAGCTGATGCTCGCCGTCACCGACCCGATGCGGCGGATGATCGGCCGCCATCTGATCGACGGCGTCGACGAGGCGGGCTACCTGCGCGTCACCCTCGAGGACGTCGCCGAGAAGCTCGGCGCGCCGATGGCGATGGTCGAGGACGTGCTCGCCCTGCTGCAGAGCTTCGATCCTGCCGGCGTCTGCGCCCGGTCCCTCAGTGAATGCCTGGCGCTGCAGCTCAAGGACCGCGACCGCTACGATCCCGCGATGCAGGCGCTGGTCGCCAATCTCGAACTGCTGGCGAAGCGCGACTTCGCGGCACTGCGCCGGCTGACGCGGGTCGACGACGACGATCTCGCCGAGATGGTCGGCGAGATCCGCGCGCTGAACCCCAAACCCGGCAACGCCTTCGGCACCACCATGGTGCAGCCGATCGTGCCGGACGTGGTGGTCCGTCCCGGCCCCGACGGCGGCTGGCTGGTCGAACTGAATTCCGAGACCCTGCCCAAGGTTCTGGTCAACCAGACCTATTTCGCCTCGGTGGCGAAGACGGCGAAGGGCGACAAGGACAAGTCCTATCTCTCCGACTGCCTGCAGACCGCCAACTGGCTGGTCAAGAGCCTCGACCAGCGGGCCAAGACGATCCTGAAGGTGTCGAGCGAGATCGTGCGCCAGCAGGACGCCTTCCTGACGCACGGCATCCAACACCTGAAGCCGCTCAACCTGCGCATGATCGCCGACGCGGTCGGCATGCACGAGAGTACGGTCAGCCGCGTCACCTCCAACAAATACATGGCCACCACCCGGGGCATCTTCGAGCTGAAGTATTTCTTCACCTCCTCGATCGCATCCTCGGAGGGCGGCGAGGCGCATTCCTCCGAGTCGGTGCGTCACCGCATCAAGGAGCTGATCGACAAGGAGACCGCGGACGACGTCCTGTCCGACGACACGATCGTCAAGATGCTCCGGGACACCGGCATCGACATCGCGCGCCGCACGGTCGCGAAGTACCGCGAAGCGATGAACATACCCTCTTCCGTCCAGCGTCGTCGCGAGAAGCAGGCGCTGGCGTGAAGCAGTCCCGCGGGTTTCGGCGCCTCGCCCGGAGCGCCACCCGAGGGATCGACGAGCGTCCCCGACGGGGGTTGCGGCCCGGTCATCCGGTCCCCACATCCGTCGGAGGCAAGAAGCACAACACGGCCGCGCCGCCTTCGGGGGACGTGGCCCGACCGGGAGGTCGAACTCCATGACCCTCAGGGTTTCCGGCAAGAACGTCGACATCGGCGAATCGCTGCGCGGCCACGCGGAAACGCGCGTCGGCGAGGCTCTCGCCAAGTACTTCAACGGCACCTTCAAGGGCCACGCCACCGTGGAGAAGGAAGGCATCGGCTTCCGTACCGAGTGCGCGCTCCATCTGGGCACCGGCATCACCGTTCAGGCGGTGGGAGCGGCGCAGGATCCCTATCTCAGCGTCGATCAGGCGATCGACCGCATCGAAAAGCAGCTCCGTCGCTACAAGCGCCGCCTGCGCGACCACAACAATGCCGCCGGTCGCGCGCACGAGGTGGAGACCGCCTATCGCGTCCTCGAGGCTCCGGCCGAGGACGAGGAGGTTCCGGTCGACTTCCACCCCGCGGTGATCGCGGAGAGCACCCGGCCGTTGAAGACCCTGTCGGTCGGCGACGCGGTCCAGGAACTGGACCTCACCGGCGCCACCTTCGTCATGTTCCGCAACACCACCAATGGTGGACTGAACGTGGTCTATCGTCGCGACGACGGCAACATCGGCTGGGTCGATCCGTCCCTCGCCGCCGACGCCTGATCGCGCGTCCACGGAGGCGGGCGCCTCCGTATTGAACACCGGTTGCGCCGAGGGGCGGTTTGCACCACCTTCGGCGCAATTCCATGGGAGAGGTCCGCGGGAGCGTGACCTCGTGGGAATCGGGACGACCCGACGATGGACCTCGGCGATCTGATCGGCTTCGATGCCGTCATGCCGGCCTTGCGCCCGGCCAACAAGAAGCAGGTTCTCCAGGAGCTTGCGGCACGGGCGGCCCGGATCACCGGGCTCGACGAACGCGACGTGTTCGAACGTCTGGTGCAGCGCGAGCGCCTGGGCTCGACCGGCGTCGGCCACGGCGTGGCCATTCCGCACGCCATGCTCGACGAGGTCGACCACACGATCGGCCTCTTCGCCCGGCTCGAACGGCCGATCGACTTCGAGGCGACCGACGGTCAACCGGTCGATCTGGTGGTGACGCTGTTCTCGCCGACGCGGGCGGGCGCCGATCATCTGAAGGCGCTGGCGCGGGTCGCCCGCGCCATGCGCGACGCGCCCTTTGCCGCCAAGCTGCGCGGCAGCCGCGATCCGCACGCGCTCTATGCGCTGCTCGCCCATTCGGTCGAGCCGTCGGCGGCCTGAGCGGCCGCCGCTTCTCTCCTCAGTGCAGCGACACCGGAACGAGGTCGTTCTCGAAAGCCGATTCGAGCGCCAGACGACGGTCGTCGGCGACCATGATCGGCTGGCCGGCGGCGCCGATCAGCGCCCAGAGCTTCAGGCCGGGCGGCAGTTCGGGACCGCCGGGGAAGACGCGCGCGAGGTCTTCCGACGACATCTCGCGGACATAGGCGACGACGCCTTCGCCGAGATGGGCGAGCGCCTCGGGGGCGATGGGCAGGGTGTTGGAGCGGGCCATGGTTCCTCCTCGACGGGCGCGCGGGCACCCGTCCTCGATCGTTCCTTCGTGAGATGCGCGGGGTCCGCGTCGATCACTCGCTGGTGGCGATGTCGATCCGGCGGATCACCCGTTCGGGTTCGGGACGGGCGAGATCGATCGCCAACAGGCCGTCCTTGAGTTCGGCGCCCGCCACCTCGATGCCGTCGGCCAGCACGAAGACGCGCTGGAACTGACGCGCGGCGATGCCGCGATGGAGGTACTGGCGATTGCGGTCGTCGTCGGTCTGGCGGCCGCGGATGACGAGCTGGCTGTCCTCGATCGTCACGTCGAGCTGGTCGCGGGTGAAGCCGGCGACGGCGAGCGTGATGCGCAGGACTTCGCGACCGCCTTCGCGCGCCGGTTCGAGGCGCTCGATGTTGTAGGGCGGATAACCGTCGTTGGTGGCCTTGGAGACGCGGTCGAGCACGCGCTCGATCTCGTCGAAGCCGAGGAGGAAGGGGCTGGAGAAGCCCGGAAAACGCGACATGTTCAGGCCCTTCTCGAGCGACCCATCACCACCCGCGGGCCCCTGTCAGGAGAGGCGACCCGCGACGACGGACAGAGCCCGTCCCGACCAATATGGGGGGTGGGCAAGGGGCGTTCAAGTCGGGCGAAAGGACCGGTCGCTCAGCCCGCCGCGGCGATCAGCGCCAGCGCCTCTTTCGGGTCGAGGCGACCGTCGTAGAGGGCGCGGCCGGTGATGGCGCCCTCGAGGATGCGCGCCTCCGGCGCCAGCATCGCACGGACGTCGTCGATCGAGGCGAGGCCGCCCGAGGCGATGACCGGGATCGACACGGCGCGGGCGAGTTCCAGCGTCGAGGGCATGTTGAGGCCCTTGAGGATGCCGTCGCGGTCGATGTCGGTGTAGACGATCGCGGCGACGCCGGCGTCCTCGAACTTCTTGGCGAGATCGATCGCCGTCAGTTCCGAGCCTTCGGCCCAGCCCTCGACCGCGACGCGGCCGCCCTTGGCGTCGATGCCGACGACGACGCGGCCGGGGAAGAGGCGGCAGGCCTCCTTCACCAGCGCCGGATCACGCACCGCCACGGTGCCGAGGATGACGCGGGCAAGACCCTTGGCGAGCCAACCCTCGATCGCGGCGAGATCGCGGATGCCGCCGCCGAGCTGCACCTTCATCCGGCCGGAGACGGCGGCGAGGATCGCCTCGACCGCGGCGCCGTTGACCGAGCGGCCGGCGAAGGCGCCGTTGAGATCGACGACGTGGAGCCAGGGGAAGCCGAGGTCGGCGAAGGCGGTCGCCTGGGCCGCCGGATCGTCGTTGTAGACCGTCGCCTGGTCCATCTCGCCGAGCTTCAGGCGAACGCACTGACCGTCCTTCAGGTCGATGGCGGGGAAGAGAATCATCTGTGCCTCGGGAACCCGGCGCGGGAGGCGCCATTGTGTTGGACGTGCGCGGGAGCGCCTGAAACGGGGAAAGGGCGCCTCAGGGCGCCCACTTCAGGAAGTTGGCGAGCAGCGCGAGACCGAGCGTCTGGCTCTTCTCGGGATGGAACTGGGTGCCCACCACGTTGTCCTTCGCCACGATCGCGGTGACCGGGCCGCCGTAGTCGGCGGTCGCCACGAGGTCGGCGCGGTCGGCGACGTGGAAGGCGAAGGAGTGCAGGAAATAGGCGTGGAGCCCGTCGGCACCGAGCCGGATGCCGTCGAGCACCGGGTGCGGATTGACGAGATCCATGGTGTTCCAGCCCATGTGCGGCACCTTGAGGTGGGCCGCGCCGGGCTCGATCGCCCGCACCTCGCCGCCGATCCAGCCGAAGCCGTCGGTCGTCTCGTGCTCGAGGCCGCGGGTGGCCAGCAACTGCATGCCGACGCAGATGCCGAGGAAGGGGCGGCCCCGGACCTCGACGAACTCGGTGAGCGCTTCCTCCATGCCGTCGATCGCGGCGACGCCGCGGCGGCAGAAGGGGAAGGCGCCGTCGCCGGGGAGCACGACGCGGTCGGCCTTGGCCACGACGTCGGGATCGCGGGTCAGCACCACCTGCTGGCCGCGGCCGACTTCGGCGGCGACCCGCTCGAGGCCCTTTTCGGCGGAGCGCAGGTTGCCGGCGCCGTAGTCGATGAGCGCGACGGTCATTTCGCTTCTCTCCGGAGCACGCCCCAGCCGACCACGGCCGGCAGATCGGGCGTCATGATGGGACGGGTGGTCGAGGGCGCGGGCGCCGCGGCGGCGGCCGGCTCGACCACGTCGCCGAAGCGCGGACGGCGCGGATCGGCGAGACGGGCGACGAAACGGACGAGCGCCTCCTCGGCGTCGCGGGCCTCGACGACGCCGACGAGACGGGCGCCGCGGCGCTCCCAGGTCCAGCGGGCGAGGTCGTTGGCGGCGAGCGCGAACCAGACGGCGAAGCCGACCGAGACGATCGCGGCGAGCGAGGCGGAAACGTGGCCGGCGACCACTTCGATCGCCACCGTCACGACGATCCAGCCGGCGAAGACCCACCACAGCCGCTTCCACGGCGCCCACAGGAAGGGCACGAAGAAGGCGGCGAAGGACGCCTTCTCCGGCAGCAGGACCAGACGGTCGGCGCGAGCGTCCGCTTCCGCGTCGCCCGTCGGCGCATGCACCGTGAAGGTGGTCATGTCAGTCTCCCAGCGAACCCTTGGTCGAGGGGATGGTGCCGGCGCGGCGCGGATCGACGGCGAAGGCCGCCTCGAAGGCGCGGGCCGTGGCCTTGAAGGCGCTTTCGATCATGTGGTGGTTGTTGACGCCGTAGAGCGTCTCGACGTGCAGCGTCAGCCCGGCGTTGAAGGCGAGCGCGCGGAAGAACTCCTCGAAGAGCTCGGTGTCGAAGTCGCCGATCTTGTCGCGCGAGAACGGGATCCGGAACACCAGGAACGGCCGGCCGGAGACGTCGAGCGCGGCGCGCGTCAGCGTCTCGTCCATCGGCAGATGGACGTCCGAATAGCGGCGGATGCCCTTGAGGTCGCCGAGCGCCTTGCGGATGGCGAGGCCGAGCGCGATGCCGACGTCTTCCACCGTGTGGTGCTGGTCGATGTGGAGATCGCCCGAGGCGCGGATCGTCATGTCGATCAGCGAGTGGCGCGAGAGCTGCTCCAGCATGTGGTCGAAGAAGCCGACGCCGGTGGAGACGTCATAGGTGCCGGAACCGTCGAGGTTCACGGTCACGGAGACGTCGGTTTCCTTCGTCTTGCGCTCGACGGAGGCGGTGCGCATGGGGATGCCCTCGGCTGGCTTGTCGGTGCCCGCCTTTTAGCAGGCGAAACGGCCGAGGTCCAAGCCCAAGCCGAAAAAGGGTGGACGATCGCGCCCGACCCGCGCTCAGGCTTCCGGGCCGTAGCCGTGCAGACCGGCGCCGTGCAGCTTCAGCCAGCGGCGGCCGGCGTCCATCTCGGGGCAGGTGTCGCGCACCAGCCGCCAGAAACGGCGGGAATGGTTCATCTCGCGCAGATGCGCCACCTCGTGGGCGGCGAGATAGTCGAGCACGAAGGGCGGCGCCATCACCACCCGCCAGGAGAAGGACAACTCGCCGTCCGCCGTGCAGGAGCCCCAGCGCGAGCGGGTGTCCTTGATGCGGATGCGCGGATTGCGGATCTCGATCGACAGGCGCGCCGCATGGGTCGCGACCGCCGGGGTCAGATCCGCCTTGGCGGTGCGGACGAGGAAGTCGCGCAGGCGGCGGGGCAGATGTTCGGCGCCGCCGGCGACAACGAGCCGGGGCTCGGCGTCGGCATCGACCTCGCGCCAGACCGTGCCGCGCGCCTCGGCGCGATGGTCGACCCGGTGCATCTCGCCGCGGAAGGGCAGCAGCACGCCGGGGGCGAAGGCGACGTGATCGGGCCGCCGCGCCAGCCGTTCGGCGAGCCAGCCGCGATGGCGATCGAGGAAGGCCTCGGCATCGGGAAGCCGCGTGCCCTCGGGCACCGTCATCACCGGCGCGCCGACGCCGAGCCGCAGGGTGAAGCGCGTCGCCCGCGCCGAGGCACGCAGGTCGACGGCGACGGTGCGGTCGGGGAGCGACACCGTCACAAGATCGGGCAGTGCGGGCAGGCGGCGGCGCGGCGCGAAGAACAAGGGGCGGGCTCCGCGTCAGGCGGCCGGCG
>DBMN01000336.1 GCA_002298965.1 Rhizobiales bacterium UBA697
ACGGGGGCCGCGGCCACCGGAGCGGCGACGACGGGCGCGGCGATCGGCGCGGGCGCCGGTTCCTCGACGGGCTCTTCCATCTCGGCGGCATCGGCGAAGGCGAGATCGGTGTCCTCGCCCATCCCCTCGACCAGCGGCGGGCCGCTCTCGGGTTCGGCGAGTTCCTCGGTCAGGTCGAGCACGTCGTCGTCCTCGGCCGCCTCGTCTTCCGGATCGTCGGCGCTGGCGAAGAGCTTGTCGAGATCGTCCTCGGAGATGGTCTCGTCGGCGGCGGGCTCGGGTTCGGGCGGCGGCGCGGCGGCCTTGCCCTTGGGAGCCGTCTCCTCGTCCGCGATGATCCTGCGGATCGAGGCCAGGATCTCCTCCATCGAGGGTTCCTGCGCTTGCGCCTTGGCCATGGAAACACTCCGACGAATGCGTGACGCCCACCGACAACGACATGATGTCGGTGATTGCCGTCACGCCTACTATAGATGGATCCGCGACGCCGTGAAGCGCACCCCGTGCCGCGATCGGGAGTTATCCCCGACCACGTCGGCACTTACGCAGGGTCACTGACCGTCGGGAGTCCGGAGACCGATCCACTTGTCGCGGACCGCCTCGGCGTGCTCTTCGGGGTCCTGGATCGACACCTTGACCTTCATGTGCTGGACGTCGAGGCGACCGACCGCGGCGGCGAGCTGGAACGAGCCGACGACTCGCGAACGCTCGGCGTTGACGAGGTTCGACCGCGCCGTGATCAGCATCGTCTGCTGGTTGAGGACGTCGAGCGTGGTGCGCTGGCCGACCCGCTGCTCCTCGATGACGCCGTTCAGCGCCAGCTGCGAGGCTTCGACCTGCGCCCTGTAGGCGGTGATCGAGGCATTGGCGGCCTGCAGCATGCCCCAGGCGGAGACGACGCTGGCGCGCACCGTGTCGCGGGTGAGATCGACCTGCAGACGGGCCGCGCCGAGCTGTTCCTTGGCCTGGCGGATCTTGGCGTATTCGGTACCGCCCTGATAGATCGGCACGGTGACGTTGAGCGACACCGCGGCGTTGTTGGCGGTCTTGTAGGTCGGGTTGTCGAAGGCGCGCGAGGCCGAGCCCTGCGCCGACACCTGCGGCAGCAGCGCACCCTCGAGATACTTCACGTTGTGCTGCGCCACGTCGACGTTGTGGATGCCCGCCATGATCTGCGGGCTCTCGCTCTGGGCGGCGCGCACGGCGGCCTCGACCGTCTTCGGCAGCAGCCCGTCGGCCCCGCCGGTGGCGCCGAGCTTGCCCGGCTCCTTGCCGATCACCTGACGATAGACGGCGCGCGAGGCGTTGAGCTGGGCGCGCGCGGCGTTGAGCTGCGACACGGCGAGCTGATAGGAGGCCTCGGCCTGCGCCACGTCGGTCTGGGTGCCCTCGCCGACGTTGAAGCGGTCCTTGGCGGCGCGCACCTGCTCCGTGAGGAACTTGACGTTGCTCTCCTGCAGCGAGACCAGCGCGGTGTCGCGGATCACGTCCATGTAGGCGGTCGCCGCCGACAGCAGCACCTGCTGCTCGGCCGAGCGCAGCACCTCGCGCTGGGCGCGAACCGCCGCCTGCGCCTGATCGATGCCGGCGGTGATCTGGCCGCCGGTGTAGATCGGCTGCACCAACTGGATGCCGAAGTTCGACGCGGTGTTGTAGAAATCGACGTTGGCGCCGGCGTTCTGATAGTTCTGGTAGCCGTAGGCCGTGTAGGTGCGGCCGATCGAGGCCGAACCGTTGATCCTCGGCCGGGCCGCGCCCTGCGCGATGCCGACGCCCTCGTCCGCCGCCCGGGTCTGGGCGCGCGCGGCGTTCAGCTGCGGATTGTTCGAATAGGCGAGCGCCAAGGCTTCCGCGAGGGACTCGGCTCGGGAAACGCCCACATGCGTCGTCAGGCCCAGGGCCCCGACGAGCGCGAAAACGGCGGAACGGCTGAAAGACACGACGCTACTCCCGAAGATCGACTCACGAATCGGCGGCGCGCTCTCATCGCCGACAGCGAACGAATGTCTTAACGAACATTCAAAGACCCTGAAAAGCAAACCGAGATCGTCGCCGAGCGCCCCACGATCCACGCATTTTCGTCGATTGAGGCCGCCGAGCAACATTCACGAAGCGTTGATCGCGCGCCCGCGCGTGCGAGAGGCGCCGAAAACGCGAAACGACCCGCCGCCGTCGCCGGCAGCGGGTCGCGAAAGGGTCGAACGTCCCGGTTCAGAGCGCGAAGGCGGCCGGACGCACGAAGCCGGGCAGCAGATGGCCCGGCAGATTGAAGGCGGTGCGCTCGGAGAGCTTGCCGGAGGCGCGGACGCAGACGGTGGCCCGCGCCGCGTTGCCCGAACCGCGGACGAAGACGATGCGTCCGCCCTCGACCACCTGATCGGCGATCGCCTCGGGCAGATCCTCGAGCGAACCGTCGAAGAGGACGAGATCGTAGGGCGCACCGGCCGGCGCACCGGCGGTCAGCGGGCCGACGACCACGTCGACGCCCGAGAGCGCGGCCTTGGCCGTGGCGGCGAGGTCGGCGTCTTCCTCGACCATCGTCACGCCGGCGCCGATCGCGGCGACGATCGCGGCGGTGTAGCCGGTGGCGCCGCCGATCACGAGCACCTTCTCCCCGGCCTTGGGCGCGGCGAGCTGGACGAGCTTGGCGAGCTGCGCCGGCTGCATCAGGCGGCGTCCCTTGCCGAGTTCGACCGGGCGGTCGAGATAGGCGAGCTCCTGCAGCGCCGCCGGCACGAAGGCCTCGCGCCCGACCGAGAGGAACGCGGCGATCACGCCGTGATCCGTCACGTCCACGGTGCGGATCTGGTTGTCGACCATCGTCCTGCGCTGAATGGCGAATTCGGCCATCGTTTCCCCCGCTCGCTGTCGGCGTCTCGACCGGCGCCGCCGGTCGTCGGGTTTCCTTAATCCGCCCGTCCGGGCGAGACAATAGGAACCTTCGCCGGAAAGCGGTGATCACGCGACGAACCAGCCCGTGCATCGGCACGGGCAGCGCGGAAATTCGGCGATGTCGGGAGATGGGAGATGGAGGCCTCGTCCGGACTCGAACCGGAGTACACGGATTTGCAGTCCGCTGCGTAACCACTCCGCCACGAGGCCTCACGGGGCGTTTCTCTAGCCGGGTTCATCCGCTTGGGCAAGCGCCCGTTTCGATCATCCCGCGATTTTCGCCGGCACGCATCGTCGCGCGGCGGTCCGGCGCGACGCCTGCGCCCCGCGCCGCCTCAGTGCGTCGACGCGGGATCGTCCTCGGCCTCGAAATGCGAGCGGATGTCGCCGCCCCGCCCGACGAAGCCGCGGCAACCGGGCTTGGGGCGCAGGATGACCATGTCCTCGAACCACACCCCGCCCGGCGAACGCCAGCCGTAGGAAATGCACCCGGGCCGGAGCGCACAGGAGCGGCAGTCGACGCCGACGGATGCCGGAGCGGCGACGGTCGGCCCGTCGGGGGAAGCCGTCGTGGAGACGGCCGTTGGTGTCGGAGCTGTATCGGCGGGACCTGACGACATCGGCGACCTCGACCTTCGCGCGTAGCGTCGGCGAATGCCGGCACGAGTGGAATCAAACCACGTTCCACCCACTCTCGAGAATCGGGAACGCCCCCATGCGTAGCCGCACCGACGAGGAAAACCGCCATTCGGTCACCGGGTACCGGATTGCTTGACCACCATTTCGAGCCCGGCGACGACCAGCGTCACCCGCTCGGCGACGCGGGCGATCTCGCGATTGAGACGGCCCTGGAGGTCGCGGAAACGGCGGGCGAGCGCGTTCTCCGGCACGATGCCGAGACCGACCTCGTTGGAGACGAGAATCACCGGTCCGGCCACCCGTTCGAGGGCCGCGGCGAGGCCCGCGATCTCGGCCTCGACGGCGCGATCGGCGAAGAGCACGTTGGAGAGCCACAACGTCAGGCAGTCGACCACCAGCACCCGCCCCTCGCCCGCCTCGCGCGCCAGGACGTCGGCGAGCGCCAGCGGCTCCTCGACGAGGCCCCATTCCGGCCCGCGCTCGGCGCGATGGGCGGCGATGCGCGTTTCCATCTCGGCGTCGTGGGCTTGGGCGGTCGCCACCATCACGGCCGAAAGCCCGCTCGCCTCGGCGCGCGCCAGCGCCACCCCGGTCTTGCCGGAACGCGCGCCGCCGAGCACGAAATCGACGCGGGGCAGAGCGGAAACGATCATGAGAGGGCCTTTCGGGAGAAGTCGGCAAACCACGCGAACCACGCGATCGGCGCGGTTTTCCGCCCTTCGATAGAGGCTCGCGACGCGATCGTCCACATGTCGTCGTCCGAGGGCTTGGCAAGAGGAAGCGAGCTTGCTATAGACCCGCCCGCAGCGACGCCACGGCGCCGACGCATTCCGCGATAGCTCAGTTGGTAGAGCGTTCGACTGTTAATCGAATGGTCGCAGGTTCGAGTCCTGCTCGCGGAGCCAGTTTCCCTGAAGGGGTCCGACGGTCGTCGTCGGGCCCCTTCTTGTTTTCCGGGCCGCCTCCCGCCTCAGCGCGCGAAGTGCACCACCGCCGAGACCACCGCGGAATCGAGACCGGCGAAGCCGTGATGCGCCCGTGCCATGCAGGCGTTGCCCTCTTCCGTGCCGCCGTCGAGCCAGGTCACCCGGACGCGCGACCCCGCCCAGGCGGCGAAGGGCGCGACGCCGGCCGGCAGCGTCTTGGCGCAGCCGTCGTGCTTGTGGTGGATCACCAGCGTCGGCGGCAGGCTGTCGGCCGAACCAAGGATGCGCATGACGTTGTCGGCGTCGCCCGAAGCGTCGGAGAGGAAGCCGGACGTCAGCACCAGCCGGTCGGGCCGGGCGCCGGCGGCGATGCCGCGGGCGGCGCGCTGGGTGCCGCGGCTCGTGCCGACCAGCGTCACCCGACCGAACTTGCGCATCGATTCGACTGCCGCCGCGACGTCGACGCCGGCATCCGGCACCAGCACGGCAAAGCCGCGCGAGGCATAGGCCGCGCGCGTGCGCACCAGCTGGTTGCCCTCGCGGGCGATCGACCCGTCCTCGGCCACCCCGATGTTGCCGTCGCCGCCGGCGAGAAGAACGATCGCGCCGTGCGGTCGTGCCGGCACGACGAGCGCGGCCCGCGTCGAGCCGATCGAGACGCCCGACACGGTGGCCGCCGTTCCTTCGCTCGGAAGCCCCGCCACCAGTGCGCCCAGAAGCGCGGCAAACGCCGCCTTGCCTGCGAAATTCGACGAACGGCGTGCAAATCCCATCGCATCCTCCCGAACAATGGCGGTCGACGCCGCGGATCGTGCCCGCGCCTCGGCGACCCGTCGAGCCGATTCGCCGCATCTTCGACCACGATCGCGTGACATCGCGACGCGGAGGGGTCCTGCAGCGAATTGTTGTCCATTCGACCGCCTGCCCCCTCCCCGCCATGCGTCGGGTCGACTATCGTCGTCGCTTCCACAACGGCCGGTTCGGGAGCCGCACCATGGTCGCGTCGAGACGTCGCCTTCTCACCACCGCTTCGCGCTTCGGTCGCATCGCCGCCGCAGCCGTCCTCGCCGCGCCGCTCGCGGCCGCCGCCGCCCCCGCCGATCAGGCC
>DBMN01000304.1 GCA_002298965.1 Rhizobiales bacterium UBA697
CGGGACCGGGGCGGGCGCCCCGTCGATCCGGCCGACGACGATGCCGCCGCGCGCCGCGAGCCGGTCCGCCACCGCCACCTGCCAAAGACGCGCGCTGCCTGCGGCGATGCGAAGACCCAGCCGCAAATTGTCATCGCTCGCCATGGTGGTCTATCCTCGGCCGACTGCATCGGGCCTCTCGTCCGGGGCGACGGTCGAGAGGCAGTGTTCTCGGGCTCATGTCCTATTCGAAAAGTCTCAATCTTCTGCTGACGACGCGTGCGGTCGGCGACGGCGGCGCCGAGAAGGTCTGGCTGTCGATCGCCCGGGGCTTCGCCGCGCGCGGCGACCGCGTCACGCTCGCCGTCGACGAGGCCCCGCCGCGCGGTTTCGACCTCGACGAGACGACCAATCCGCGGCTGGTGGTGCTCGGCCGCGCCCATGGGCCGTCGCTCGTTCGGCTGACCCGACAGGTGAGGGCCGATCCGCCCGACGTGGCGCTCGCCGCCGTCTCCGGCTCCTGCGTCAAGCTCGCCGCCGCCGTGGCGATGTCGCGCCGCCGGATCCCGACCATCGTCTCCTATCACGGCTTCGAGGAGTGGCGGACCGGCCGGCTGGCCGCCTGCGCCTATTTCGGCATGCCCTTCCTCGACCGCATCGCCGATCACGTCGTCGGCGTCTCCGACGGGCTGGTCGAGGAGCTGATCACCCAGTGGGGCGCCGATCCCGCCCGCACGCGGCGGATCTACAACCCCGTCGTCGTCGACTTCGCGGCGGCCCGCGCGAGCGCTCGTGATCTCGCGACGCGGCCACCGTTGGTGCTCGCGGTCGGGCGCCTCGGCGTCGAGAAGGGGATGATCGACCTCGTCCACGCCTTCGCCCGCATCGCCCGCCCCGATGTCCGGCTGGCGATCGCCGGCGAGGGACCGGAACGCGGTCGGCTCGAGGCGCGCATCGCGGCCCTCGGGCTCTCCGATCGGATCGAACTGCTCGGCCAGACCGATCCCAACCCGTGGTATGCCCGCGCCCGGGTCTTCGCCGTGCCGTCGCGCACGGAGGCCTTCGGTCTGGTGCTGGTGGAGGCGCTCGCCCACGGCCTGCCGATCGTCGCCACGGCCTGCCGCGGTCCGCGCGAGATCCTCGGCGAGGGACGTTGGGGCCGGATCGTGCCGATCGGCGACGCCGACGCCATGGCCCGCGGCATCGAGGCGGCGCTCGACGCACCCGGCGATCCGATCGAGCGATCGGCGCGGGCCGAGGTCTTCGGCTTCGAGGCGGGGATGGCGGAATGGGCGCGTCTGGTCGACGCGGCGGCCGGTCGGGCGTGACGCCTCAGCCGCGCGGCGGACGACGCGTGCCGAGGAGCAGGGCGGCGAGGTGGCTCGCCAGCCAACCGGCGTTCTCGAGATAGCGCGGCAGCAGCCGGCGCGGTTCCTGGAAGGCGCGCCATGCCCATTCGAGACCGACGCGCTGGAAGAACTTCGGCGCGCGGGTGCGATGGCCGGCGATGAAGTCGAGCGCGGCGCCGACGCCGAGCCACGAGCCCTTGCCCACGGTCTCCACCGCGAAGTCGGCGAAGACCTCCTGCTTCGGCGCGCCGAGCGCCAGGAAGCAGATGCCGGCACCCGACGCGACGATCCGGCGGGCGGCGTCCGCGGCGGCGGGGCCGCGCGGGTCGAAGCCCATCGGCGGCGCTTCCGCGCCGGCGACGACGAGACCGGGAACCATCGCCTTCAGCCGCGCGATCGCGGCGTCGAGCACTTCGGACGACGTGCCGAAGAAATAGACCGCGATACCGGCCTCGGCCGCGGCGCGGGCGAGCGGCACGACCAGATCGGCGCCGGTGACGCGATCGATCCTCACGCCCTCGGCGCGCGCCAGCAGCACGACGGGGAAGCCGTCGGCGGAGACGTGGCGGGCCCGGCCGTAGGCGGCGCGGAAGGCCTCGTCGCGGCGCAGCTTGGAGAGATGGTCGAGATTGATGGTGAAGACCGTGCCGGCGATGCCGCCGCGGACGTCGGCGACGACGCGCGCGATCAGGTCCTGCTGGGTCGCGACGTTGATCCGCCAGGAATCGATGTCGATCACCGTCGCCGGGCGCTCGGTCGTCGACTCCAAATCGCTGTGACAGGCGGCCATGATCACGAAAACGACCCCGATGCGGGCGACCGACGGCGGGCGGCTCCCGTCCGTTTCGTCGACACCGGCTCCATCCATAACCCGCCGATGTTTTCGAAAGGTAAAACGCCAGTCCTTCGCCGCGCGTTCGCCCGGCGCCAACCGAGCGTTAACCCTGTTTCGCCACCATGGTGGACCGATCGCGGCACCTGCCGCCGTCGCCGCGGCGGCCCGTGCCGTCGGCCAGGGGAGTTCGACGCCGTGGCGCATCCGATCGCCGAGACCATCGCAGCGCGGCCGCGCCCCGGCGCGAACCGCCGTCGCGTCGCGGTGGCGGCGACCTTCGCGCTGGTCCTCGTCGTCCTGCTGGTCTCGGCCCTGCTCCTGACCGCGGTCGGCATTCCCTACGCCGTCGCCGGCGGCTCTGCGCTCGCCAAGATCCATCCGGCGACCTTCCTGTCGCTGGTGGTGGTGCTGATCTGGGGCTGGGCGAACGGCGGCATCGGCCGCCTCGTCGGCCGCGTCGCGACGCGACGGCCGGGGCTCGTCGCCTTCGGTCTGGGTATCGCGTTGTTGCTGTTCCAGGCGGCGGTGGTGGTCAAGCTGCCGCTCGCGGCGACGCTCGACACCTTCCTCCTGCCGCTGATGCTCTTCGTCGCGATCGCCGAACTCGACGCGGCCGAGCGCGCCCGGCTGGAGACGCTGCTGCATCTGATCGTCGCGGTCAATTCGCTGATGGCGCTGTGGGAATATGCCGGCGGCCGGCGCCTGACGCCGATGTACGAGGCCGACGGCAAGCTCATCACCTACGAATGGCGCGCCACGGCGCTCTTCGGCCATCCGCTGATCGACGCCTATGTCACCGGCAACTACATCGTCGCCCTCGCCTTCGGCGCCGCGCCGCGCCTGACGCTGCCGGTGCGCTTCGCGGCGATGGGGCTCGCCTCGCTGTCGATGATCGCCTTCGGCGGCCGCGTCGCCATGGTGCTGGCGCTGGTCATGGTCGGGCTCGCCGCGTTGATCGGCCTCGCGCGCCTGCTGATCGGCGGGCGCTTCTCGATCGATCGGGCGATCTTCGTCGTCGCCGCCCTCTCGGTCGCGACGATCTTCGTGGTGATCTTCGTCGACGGCGGCGGCGCCGACCGCTTCCTCGAGCGCTTCAGTCAGGACCACGGCTCGGCCCAGACCCGCCTGTCGATGTTCCGCATCTTCGGCGATCTGACCGGCGAACAGTTCTGGCTCTGGCCCGATCCCGAGATCATCGCCAAGGCGCAGCGCGAATATGCCATCCGCCTCGGCATCGAGAGTTCCGAGATCGGCTTCGCCGCCGCCTACGGGGTGCTCGTCTCGATCGTCTTCTTCGCCGCGCTCGGCGCCTTCATGCGCGAGGTGGTGCGCGAGACGTCGCTCCACGCGCTGTGGTCGGTCGCCTATTTCGTCGCGGTGATGTCGTCGTCGCTCGGCGTCGCCGCCAAGAGCTCGGTTCTGGCGATGTGGGTGATCTTCACCCTCGTCCTGACGCCGCGCGCCGGGGAAGAGCCCGGCTGATCAGCGCCGCGCGATCTCGTCGAGGAAGGCGACGAGCCGGGCGTGCAGCTTCCGGCGCGGGTCGCGCTGCGAGAAGTTGTGGTCGGCGAGCGTGTGGATCTCGAGGCTCGCCGTCGCCGCGATGTCGCCGAGCGCGGATTCCCTGCCGACATGGGCGGCGAACTCGTCGCGCCCGCCGTCGTCCTCGCCGAAGACGAAGAGCACCCGCGCCGAGCGGCCGGCGAGCACCTTCAGCCCGCGCACCGCCGGATCGGTGGTGACGAGGCGCCGGATCTTGCCGACGATCCGGCCGAGGATGCGGCGGCCGAGTTCGCGCGCAATCGCGACGACGTGGATCCGGCCGGTGAACAGCCGCTTCCAGGTGTCGGCGCGCAGCGCCATGGCGCGATAGGCCCCGGTCGCGCGCATCTGGTTGCGCATCGCGATCTCGAGGCTGTCGCCGTCCTTCCAGACGAAGCGCTGCAGGTTGATCATCGCCACGCCGACGACGCGCGGGTCGCGCAGCGCCGCGTGCCAGGCGAAATGTGCCCCCGAACAGGTGCCGATCGCCACGAAGCCGACCGGTGCCTCGGCCTCGAGCCGATCGAAGGCGGCGATCACGTCGTCGACGGCCTCCTTCGAATAGAGCACCTCGTCCGGCCCGTCGGGCATGGCGTCGCTGTCGCCGATGCCGGCGGGGTCCATGCGCAGCACGAGATGGCCGGTGGCGGCGAGACGGCGCGCCAGTTCCACCGCGCCGCGACCCCAGCCGACGTGCGACACCCGTCCGGCGTCGAGGATGACGACCGCCGGGCGCCCGCAGGTGCACCGCTTCGGTCGCGAGAGAATGCCGAAGAGCCGGTCGCCGCGGCCGAAGCGCAGCGGTTCCTCGATCCAGGTCTCGCCCTCGAGCGACGGGGCCTCGTCGAGCGGCGGGGGGAGGGCGGCGCGCGGTTCCCCGGCGCCGGAGAGGACATGGCCGACGATCGCCTCCCAGCGTGCCACCGGAATGCGGCTGCGGGTCGGATTCTCGATCAGGTTGTCGAGCTCGGGGAAGGGGCGTTCCTCGACCGCGGCACCGAGGTCGCGCAGCCGCATGGCGAGAGCGTCGCAGGCGGTGTCGTTCTCGCGGGCGAGAATCGCCACGCGCGGCGCCGGCCGCGCTTCGGCCTTGCGCAGGTCGATCGCCCGGATCGCCTCGGCGGTCTCGGTCGAGACGAAGAAGCCGTTCAGCGCATGGCCGTCGATCTCGTCGGCATCCGGCGGATCGTCGTCGCCGCGCACCCGCAGCATGCGGGCGAAACTCTGTTGTTCGCGCATCAGGAGGCGGCCGGAGACGACCGGGCCGCAGGCGACCAGAAGGGCGACGTCGTCGCGCGTCGCGGCGACGCGGGCGGCGATCGTGGCGCCGAGCCGCAGGCCGACGAGGGCGACCTCGGCGACGTCGGTCTCTTCTTTCAGCCGCTCGATCGCCGCGACGAGGCTCGCCTCCCAGGCGGCGAGGCGTCCGGGATCGCGGTCGTCGCC
>DBMN01000019.1:0-190 GCA_002298965.1 Rhizobiales bacterium UBA697
TTCTTGCCCGCCCGCCGCCGTCTCAGCCGGCCCGCGCCGCCGCGAGGCGGACCCGGCCGCCCTCCATCCGGCGCAGTCGATCGAGCAGCGCCAGCCCCTCGTCCCAGCGGCCGAGCCCGCTCTCGGCGTTGACGTGGCCGACGCGTCCGGCGTCGATCAGAGCCGCCTCCCACATGTCGGCGAGGACGG
Organism: Rhizobiales bacterium UBA697; assembly: GCA_002298965.1. Classification (GTDB taxonomy): domain Bacteria; phylum Pseudomonadota; class Alphaproteobacteria; order Rhizobiales; family Ancalomicrobiaceae; genus Pinisolibacter. The sequence goes on from DBMN01000019.1 coordinate 190, forward strand.
T
>DBMN01000019.1:199-5520 GCA_002298965.1 Rhizobiales bacterium UBA697
CCAGGGATCGTCGCGACTGGCGACGACGATCGCCGGGCGCCCGAGCGGCGCGGTCGGCAGCGGGGCGAAGGCGGCGACGTGCGGCCCCTTGCGCCGATGCAGTTCGACGTCGGCGGGCGCGACCAGCAACAGCCCGGCGATCGGCAGATCGGGCCGCCGCGTCGCCAGATGCACGGCGAGGACGGCGCCCAGACTGTGGCCGGCGATCGTCGCGCCGGGATTGTCCTCGATCGCGCGTTCGACGCGGGCGAGCCAGCCTTCGAGATCGGGCCGATCCCAGTCGTCCTGCTCGACGAGGACCATGTCCTCGACCTCGGCCTGCCACAGCCTCTGCCAATGGCCGGGCCCCGACCCGTGGAGCCCCGGAAGCAGCAATGTGGTCATCGGGTCCTCCCGGAAGGGTCTGCGACGACGGCCCGCGGCCGCGATTTCCGAGGAGTCTAGCCCGCGGCGGCCGCCGGCGCGTGGGCGGGCGTTCCAAATCGCCCTCGCCGACGTCATTCGTTTTCCAAGACCGGCGAGCCGGCCGAAAGCCGCTCCCCGACAGGCGCATCGACGCGCCGATCCGCCGCGACGATATAATCTACAAAAAAGGTATTTTATTTTTCCGACGCTCGGAAATTCGCAAGCCGGTTCGTCGCGATCGGCGGCGAAGACAGGCATTCTGAGAGGGTCGAGACGGCTCGGGCCGGAGCGACCGCGGGATTTGTCGGAGCAGCTTGCACCGCGTCACCAAAGCTAAAAGCACCACGAAGGGTTTCGTGGGCTCCTCGATCTCGGAGGAATTCCCATGACACGGACCTGTCGACGCGATCGCTGATCGCTCCACCCCGACGAACCGCCGACGCCTGCCGCGGGCCCCGCCCGCCGGGTCGACGCTCGCCCTTCATCCCGAATTTCGAGGACGCCGCAGCCGCGGCGAACGAACAGCCATGCCAACGGCCTATGCCATCGACGTCCAGTTCCAGACCGCCGGCGTGGCGGTCGGCCAGCCGGGCGACTTCAAGTTCTTCTCGTCGTCGCCCGCCTTCGATCCGCTCGAGGGGCGCATCTTCCCCTCGCTCGCCCACGTCAATCGCGCCGCGCGCGATCTCGCCGTCACCGCCCGCGTCCGCCGGGCCGGCGCCGCGCGCCCCTGACCCATCGGAGAAACCCCATGAATCGTCGTGACTTCCTCTTCGCCTCGGCGCTCGCCGCCGGAACCTCCTTCGCCCCCCTCGTCGGCTCGTCCGGCGCGCGGGCGGAGGACCGGCCGAACCGCCTGCGGATCGGGTACCAGAAGACCAGCGCTCTGCTGCTGGTGAAGGCCCGCCGCGAGATCGAGAAGCGGCTGGAGCCGCAGGGCATCGCCGTCGAATGGGTGGAATTCCCCTTCGGCCCGCCGCTGCTCGAGGCGCTGCAGGCCGGCGCCGTCGACTACGGCTACACCGGCGACGCCCCGCCGATCTTCGCGCAGGCCGCGCGCGCCGACCTCTATTACGTCGCGGCGATCCCGGCGCGCGGCGACGGCCAGGCGATCCTCGTCGCCCCGGATTCGCCGGCGAAGACCATCGCCGACCTGAAGGGCAAGAAGATCGCCGTCGCCAAGGGCTCGTCGGCGCACAATCTTCTCGTCGCCGCGACCGAGGCGGCCGGGCTGAAGTGGACGGACTTCGAGGTCGCCTACCTCGCCCCCGCCGATGCCGCCGCCGCCTTCGCCAAGGGCGCGGTCGACGCCTGGTCGATCTGGGATCCCTATTTCGCGCTGGCCGAGCTCTCGCCCCGCGGCGCCCGGGCGTTGCCGGTCGAACAGGCGGCGTCGCGGCAGAACTCGTTCTTCCTCGCCAACCGCCTCTTCGCCGACAAGTACCCGGCACTGGTCGCGGCGGTGAACGAGGAGATCGGCCGGACGACCGCCTGGGCCGCCGCCAACCGCGGCGAGGTCGCCGCCCTCTATGCGCAGGCGAGCGGCGTGCCGCTCGAGGCGCAGAAGCGGGCGGTCGGCCGCGCCGAGTTCACCTTCGGCCCGCTGAGCGACAAGGTGATCGCGGAACAGCAGGCGGTCGCCGACCGCTTCCAGCGTCTCGGTCTGATCCCCAAGCCGATCGTCGTGCGCGACATCGTCTGGAAGGCCAAGTCGGCCTGACCCCTTCCCGGAGATCAGCCATGACCACCGCGACCGGTCTCGCGACCCTCGTCCCCGCGATCGAAGCCGACCCGCCGCGCGCGGCGGGTCTCGATCGCCTCCGTCCCCTCGGCCGCGCGATCGGTCGCCTCCTTCTCGCCTCGCGGCTGACGCCGTGGCTGGTGCCGCTCGGCCTCCTCGTCCTGTGGGCGGCGGCGAGCGCCACCGGCCGGCTCTCGCCGCAGGTCCTGCCGCCGCCCTGGGCGATCGCCGAGGCGGCCCGCGCCAAGATCGTCGACGGCGAACTGGTGACGAACATCGCCGTCTCCTTCCGCCGCGCCGTCTCGGGCTTCCTCGTCGGCGGCGGCATCGCCTTCCTGCTCGGCCTCGCCAACGGCGTGTCGAAACGCTCCGAACGGCTGACCGACACCACCGTCCAGATGATCCGCAACATCCCCAATCTGTCGCTGATCCCGCTGGTCATCCTGTGGTTCGGCATCGGCGAGGAGGCGAAGCTCTTCCTCACCGCGCTCGGCGTCTTCTTCCCCGTCTACGTCAACACCTTCCACGGCGTCCGCACGGTCGACGCCGGGCTGGTCGAGATGGGGCGTTCCTACGGCATGGGGCGGCTCGAACTCTTCCGCCGCGTGGTGTTGCCGGGCGCCCTGCCGTCGATCTTCGTCGGCGTGCGCTACGCCCTCGGCGTGATGTGGCTGACGCTGATCGTCGCCGAGACCATCGCCGCCTCCTCCGGCATCGGCCACATGGCGACGGAGGCGCGCGAGTTCCTGCAGGTCGACGTCGTGGTGCTCGCCATCCTGATCTACGCCGCCCTCGGCAAGCTCGCCGACACCACGGTCCGCCTGCTCGAACGGGCGACGCTCGCCTGGCATCCCGCCTTCGCCGATCCGAGGGGGACGAAATGACCGCCGCCACCCTCCCCCGCGACTTCGACGCCCTGTTCGTCGACCGCCCCGCCGACGCCCGCGCGCGCCGCGGCATCGCCATCCGGCTCGCCGGCCTGACCAAACGCTTCGGCGACCTCGACGTGCTGCGCGGCATCGACCTCGCCGTGCCGGCCGGCCAGTTCGTGGCGATCGTCGGCCGCTCCGGCTGCGGCAAGTCCACGCTGCTGCGCATTCTCTCCGGCCTCGACCGGCCGAGCGAGGGCGAGCTGGTCTTCGGCGAGGGAGACGGCGAGGACGTCGTGCCGCGCCTGATGTTCCAGGAACCGCGGCTTCTCCCGTGGGCGCGCGTCGTCGACAACGTCGCGGTCGGCCTCGGCCGCGACCGCGAGGCACTCGACGGCGGCCTCCGCGTCGCCTCGGCGCTCGCCGCCGTCGGCCTCTCCGACAAGACCGACGCCTGGCCGGCGGTTCTGTCGGGCGGACAGAAGCAGCGCGTGGCGCTCGCCCGCGCGCTGGTCTCGCGGCCGCGCTTCCTCGCCCTCGACGAACCGCTCGGCGCGCTCGACGCCCTCACCCGCATCGGCATGCAGGCGCTGGTCGAACGGGTGTGGCAGGCCCAGGGCTTCACCGCGGTCCTCGTCACCCACGACGTCGCCGAGGCGATCGCGCTCGCCGATCGCGTGGTGATGATCGAGGACGGCCGCATCGCCCTCGACGTCGCCGTCGACCTGCCCCGCCCGCGCCGGCGCGGCTCGGCCGATCTCGCCCGGCTCGAGGCCGAGATCCTCAGACATCTCGTGCCGGAAGAGACACCCGAGGTCGACTGGGTCATCTGACCCGGCCGACGCCCCCCCCGCCCGACTGTATCCGACGGCCGCACGGGCCGGATCGGCCGGGCCCTCACGTCCCCCTGCAACCGAGGACCCCACGATGAGCTTCTACCGCGACTTCAACGACAAGATCGCCATCGAGAGCTGGAACACCGCCGAACGCGCGCCCTACGAGACGATCCGCGTCGAGCGCCTGTCGCCGTCGGTCGGCGCCGAGATCCACGGCGTCGACCTGCGCGACCTCTCCGACCGCCAGTTCGCGGAGATCCGCCGGGCGATCGACGAGAACCTCGCCGTGCTGATCCGCGACCAGACCCTGACGCGCGCCGATCACAAGGCCTTCGCCCTGCGTTTCGGCGCCACGCTCCATCGCCACGAACTCGGCGCGGCGCGGGCCTGGGACCCGAAGGACTACGATCCCGAGATCCTCGGCTGGCGCACCGGCAAGGACAGCCGCTTCACCGCCGGCGACGGCTGGCACCCCGACGTCTCCTGCGATCCGAGCCCGATCGCCTTCTCGGCGCTGCACGTCACCCGGCTGCCGCCGCTCGGCGGCGACACCGCCTTCGCCAACGCCTATCTCGCCTACGAGTCGCTGTCGGATCCGATCAAGGCGCTGCTCGACGGCCTGACCGCGGTCCACGACGGCTCGCTCGCCTGGACCGCCGGTTACGGCGCGCGGCCCGATCCGGGCAAGACCTATCCCCAGACCGAGCACCCCGTGGTGCCGACGCATCCGCGCACCGGGCGCAAATATCTCTACGTGAACGCCTCCTTCACCTCGCACATCGTCCAGCTGACGCGGCCCGAGAGCGACGCCCTGTTGGGACTCCTGTTCCGCCACGTCGAGCGCAACCTCGCCTTCCAGACCCGTATCCGCTGGCACCCCAACTCGCTGCTCGTCTGGGACAACTGGGCGAGCCAGCACCACGCGATCTGGGACTACTACCCCCACGAACGCTTCGGCGAGCGCGTCTCGGTGGTGACGGGAGAGCGGCCGGCGGCGTGATCGGCGCCGCCCGCCGCCCCGTTCGCGGAAGGGCCATGACCTCGGTGCATGGCTCTTTCGCCCCGTCCGCCGAAAGCATATTCCCGCGCGGCCGAGGTCGACGACCACCGACGCCTCGGGAAGGCCGCCCTCGATGGAATGCGATTTCCCGTTCCGAATTGGTTCGAGGACTGAAATGCGTTTCCACGAAATCCGGATCGACCGGCTATCGATTGGAAACTGATTTCTCTATCGTGGCCGCGGACACTGACAGGCGACGGAGCATCCCGTGACCATGGAATCCCCGGCGGCGGCGCTCGAGGCCCGCCCCTCTTCGATCCGGAACGACGGCGCCCCGCCGATGGTGCGGCTCGCCGGCGTCACCCGGATCTATCCCAAGACCCGCGCGAGCGCCGAGGTGACGGCGCTCGCCGACGTCGACCTCGCGGTCGGCGCCGGCGAGATCTACGGCGTCATCGGCCGCTCCGGCG
>DBMN01000291.1 GCA_002298965.1 Rhizobiales bacterium UBA697
GGCGGGCGACCGGCATCCGCCGAACGGCGATCGCCGCTACCGTTGCGGCGGTGGTCGCCGCCGCCGCCTCGGGCGCTGCCGTCTGGAAGATGGGTACGCCGGATACGTCGCGAGTCGCCGCTAGGACCGACACGATGGACACGCCGAACCCTCGGGGCACCACCGGGAAGGCGGACATATCGGATCCTTCTGGCGCCGCCGAGCAGGCGGGTCCGTCTGACCCTCCGAGCGCCGCCGGTGGGACGGACGCACCGGAACCTCCGCGCGTCACCTGGAAGACGTACACGCCCAGTTCTTCGACCGAAGTCCAGAACATGGGCGAACTCGTCATCCTGCGCACATTCACCCAGAACGGCAAGCGCTGCGCGGTCGTCAAGGAGACCTATCACAAGAGCGGCAGCGGCCAGACAGTCAGTGAAGAGCACACCCGCTGCGTCGGTGCCGACGGCGCCTATTGATCCGAGCCAACCCTGGCTCACGCCGCCGACGCCCGCCCGAGACCTGCCCCGGGATCGACNNCGGTCGCGCCGCCGCGCCGCCTGCACGCCGCCGCCGCCCGCCGGCACCATCGCCTGCGGCCGGACTTGACCAGCCGAGACCTGCCCCGGGATCGACGAGGACATCGAAGACCATGCGAGACACCGCCCTCACCTGTTCTCTCTGCGCCGAGAAGCGGCCGGTCGTCGTGCGGCTGTTCCGCTACTGCCCGGAATGCGGCGTCGAGCTCGAACGTCCGACCCCGCGCGTCGAGGTGGTGGTCGAGCCCGCAAAGCCCGGCCGCGTCGATCGACGTCCGGAGACGGCGGGTCGGGTCGAGGGGAAGCCCGCGGCCGAGGGGGAGACGTCGGGCGGGAACGGGTCGAAGAAGCATTCGGCGGCCCGGCCGATGCGACCGGGCACCGCCGTGGTGGCGGTGGTCACCGTCGTGGCCTTGCTCGGCGTCGTCGCGGTCGTCTGGAACAGCGGCCTCTTCGGTCCTTCGGCCGAGCGCAGGATCGAGGCCGTCGCGCGGCGGGGCGAATGGACTCCGGTGCGTCTCGCCGACGCGATCGGCAAGGGGCGGGCCTTCACCGTCGCCGGCGACGGGCCGATCCGCGTGCGCGTCGCCGGCGGCAGACCGATGATCGTCGAAGGTCCGGCCCTCTCGCTCGGCGACCTCGCCGACGGCTCGCTGGAGATCCGCGCCGTCGATCGCGAGACCAGGGTCACCTTCCTCGCCCGCTGAAGCCTCGCCTCACAGATTGGGCGCCGGCAGACCGAGTTCGCCCATCAGCCAGGCGGCGAACATCCGGACCGCGCGCTTGGGTTTCGACGTCGTCGGGAAGACGAGGTAGTGGCCGGTGTATTCGATGTCGTTGGAGAGCCCGCGCAACGGGGCGACGAGGCGGCCGCTCTCCAGTTCGGCCTCGACGAAACGCAGCGATTCCAGCGCCACGCCGATGCCGTTGACCGCCGCGGCGATCGCCATGAACGAACGGTCGAAGCGATAGCCGCGCGGTCGCGGCGGGGCGAGGCCGTTGGCGGCGAACCAGCGGTCCCAGCGCACCCGCTTGCGCTCGCTCTCGATCAGGATGTGGTCGAGCAGGTCCGACGGCTTGGTGATGGTGGCGGCGAGTTCGGGCGAACACAGCGGGCAGACCCGCTCCAGCCCGAGGGGAATGCTCGCCATGCTCTCGATCCGCGGCGGGCCGTAGGAGATGTCGGCGTCGATCTCGTCGGTCTGGAAGCGGTGGTAGTCCGCCGAGGCGGAAAGTCGCACCTCGAGATCGGGCAGGTCGCGCCGGAGCCGGGTCAGGCGCGGCGTCAGCCACTGCGCCGCCATCGAGGGCGCGCAGTGCAGCCTGAGCAGATTGTTCGAGCGCGTGCCGACCATCTCCATGCCCTGGCGCAGGTCGTCGAAGCCGCGGCCGACGTGGGAGGCGAGGATCGAGCCCACCGGATTGAGCCGCACGCTGCGGCCCTCGCGCTCGAACAGGATCGCCCCGAGCAGGTCCTCGAGCTTGCGCACCGCGTGGCTGACGGCGCTGGCCGAGATGCCGAGTTCGTCGGCGGCGGCGCGGAAACTGCCCGTGCGGGCAGCGGCTTCGAAGGCCTGGAGGCCGGAGAGCGGGAGCGGTTTCATGGGTCATACATGAGCTCAATTCACCGATAGATGCAATCTTTGTGTTTTTCATTTTCCGGGCTCACGACCACACTCCGCCTCAACCAAACTCCATCAGGGTGTGAAAACATGCTTCTCAAAGACAAGGTTGCCGTCATTTCGGGTGCTGCTGGCGAACGCGGCATCGGTTTCGCCACTGCGAAGACTTTCGCCGACCAGGGAGCGAAAGTCGTCATTCTCGATCTCGACACGGATGGCGCGAAGGCTGCCGCCGCCCGTCTCGGCGCCGGCCACGTCGGCATCGGCTGCAACGTCGCCGACAAGGCGTCCTGCGACGCGGCGATCGCCGAGGCCCTGAAGGTCATGGGCAAGATCGACATCCTGATCAACAACGCCGGCATCACTCAGCCGGTGAAGGTGTGGGACATCACCGAGACCGACTGGGACCGCATCCAGAACGTCAACCTCAAGGGCGTGCTGTTCCTGTCGCAGGCGGTGATCCCGCACATGAAGGAGCGCAAGCAGGGTTCGATCGCCTGCATGTCGTCGGTCTCCGCCCAGCGCGGCGGCGGCATCCTCGGCGGCGCGCACTACTCGGCCGCCAAGGCGGGCGTCCTCGGCCTCGCCAAGGCGATGGCCCGCGAACTCGGCGGCGACGGCATCCGCGTCAACTGCGTGACCCCCGGCCTGATCCAGACCGACATCAACGCCGGCAAGATCTCCGACGAGAAGCGCGTCGAGATCCTCGCGGGCATCCCGCTGAACCGCCTCGGCGTGCCGCAGGACGTGGCCAACATCTACCTGTTCCTGGCCTCGGATCTGTCGGGCTACCTCACCGGCAACGTCATCGACGTCAACGGCGGCATGCTGATCCACTGATCGGATCGTCCCCGACACGGCGACGATCGCCCGGCCGGACCCGTTCGAACGGTCTCGGGTCCGCGCGCGGCGATCGTCTTCATCCTCACTCTTCCCGCCTCGCCTGCCGCGTTTCGCGTGTCGGGTCG
>DBMN01000180.1 GCA_002298965.1 Rhizobiales bacterium UBA697
GTCTCGAAGCATCGCGCACGGCCGAGCCCGCCGGAGCCCTGCCCTTCTCTCACTCCAGCGCCCGGAGCGCCTCGATCAGCCGGTCCATGTCCTCCGGCCAGTCCTCGTCGAAGCGCATCACCTTGCGCTTGTTGGCGGGGTGGGCGAAGGCGATGAGATGGGCGTGCAGCGCCTGCCGGCCGAGCGCCTTCAGCGCCTCCGCAGCGTCGGGCGCGATCCGCTCCAGCTTCTCGATCTTGGTGCGGAAGCCCGAGCCGTAGAGATCGTCGCCGAGCAGCGGATGGCCGATCTCGGCCATGTGGACGCGGATCTGGTGGGTGCGGCCGGTCTCCAGCACGCATTCGACGAGGCTCGCCACCGGCCCCGCCTCCGCCTCGCGCACCTTGGCGCCGGGGCGCGGGCTGCCGAAGACCTCGAGCACCTTGAAATGGGTGATCGCCTCGCGCCCGCCGGTCTTCACCGCCGCCATCGCCTGCCGATTGCGCGGATCGCGGCCGATCTGCGTGGTGATCGTGCCTTCGGTGTATTTCGGCACGCCCCAGATCACCGCGTGATAGGCCCGCTCCAGTGGCCCGGTGCGGCCGTGGTCGGCAAACTGGGCGGCGAGCGACTTGTGGGCGCGGTCGGTCTTGGCCACCACCATCAGCCCCGACGTGTCCTTGTCGAGACGATGGACGATGCCCGGCCGCTCCACCCCGCCGATGCCGGAGAGCGAGCCGGCGCAGTGGTGCAGCAGCGCGTTGACCAGCGTGCCGGTCGCATTGCCGGCGCCCGGATGGACGACCAGCCCGGCGGGCTTCACCAGCACCACCACCTCGTCGTCCTCGTGGACGATGTCGAGCGGGATGTCTTCCGGCTCGGGGGCGGCGGCCTTCGGCGCCGGCAGATCGACCACCACCACGGCGCCCGCGTTGATCTTGCGCGAGGCGTCGGTTACGGTCGCGCCGCCGAGCGTGACCCGGCCCTCGCCGATCAGGCTCTTCAGTCTGGAGCGCGAAAGGGACGGGATGCGCCGCGCCAGTGCCGCGTCGAGACGCTCGGCCGGGGCATCCGCCTCGATCGTGATCTCGACGGGTCCGGCACCCGGTGCTTCGGCCGCCTCTTCCTCGACCTCGTCGAGATCGTCCGTCGCCGCGACGGTCGGATCGACGTCGAGAAGTCCGGCGGCATCGGCCGCGAGCTCGGCGGCGCGACGCGCCAGCCGCTCTCGTCTAGTTTCCCTCGTCATGCCCGAGACCTCGCGTCGATGACCAATCCGAATTTCGAAGACGAAGAAAAGCCCCTCGACGCCGCCCAGCTCCGCCTGCAGGCGAGGCTCAAGAGGCTCTTGATGGGCTCGACGCTGGTGATGGTGGTCGGCTTCGTCGCCGTCTTCGCCGCGATCTTCTATCGCGTCACCCGCGTCGATGTGAAGCCCGCCGTCGCCGATCACCCCGTCGTCGCCGAATTGCCGCTGCCGGAAGGCGCCAAGGTGACGTCGTCGCGGCTCGAGGGCGACCGCCTCCTCGTCACCATGGAAGGCCCGAAGGGCGCCACCGTGCTGATCGTCGACGTCGCCACCATGAAGGCGATCCGCCGCCTCGACCTCAACGCCCGCTGACGTCGGCCTCGGCGAAGGCGATCACCACGATCTCCGTGCTCTCGTGGATCCGCAGCGACAGCCGGTGTCCGCTCGCCGTCAAGGCGGCGAGCGACGGCAGGTCGACGCGGATGTCGTCGTAGTCGAGCACCCGCCCGATCACCGGATGCACCGCCTTGTAGACCGCCTCCTTGGCGCAGAAGGCGATGCGGTCGGGCGCCTTGAACAGCGCGTCGCGCCAGCGGTCGCGCGGGTCGAGCACCAGATCCCACACCTCTTCCGGCAGCGGCTCGGCCGGTTCGGCGTCGATGCCGAGGAGCGCGATCCGGTCGGCCCGGGCGATGGCGGCGACCGCCGTCGTCTCGTCGTGGGCGAGCGACCCGACCATGCCCTTCGGCCAGACGGGCGCACCGAAGGGCGTGCGACCGATCACCGGCGCCGCGACGCCGTGGACCTCGAGCAGCTCGCGCGCCAGTGCCCGCACCGCGCCGCCGGCCGCCAGCCGCGCCGCGTTGGCGCCGTCGAAGGCGCGCCTCTCGTCGGCATGCAGAAATCGCGAATCGTCGATGTCGATGGTGCCCGCGGCGATCGAGACACCGGCCGGCGCGATCGCGCCGAGTGCCCGGGACAACTGATCGATACGCCTCATCGCGTCTCCCGCCGGTCCGCGCCGGCGAGATCCAGCACGGCGATCTGTTCGCCGTCCTCGTCCAGTCCGGTCTCGACGAAGCCGGCCGAGCGATAGAGCCGTCGCGCCGCCTCGTTGTCGGGCATGTAGCAGATTTCGACGCGCCGGACATGGGCGAGCCCTGATATTTCAACAAGGACCGCGGCGAGCGCCCGCCGCCCGAGGCCCTGCCCCTGGGCGGCGCGATCGATCATGAAGCGATAGATCTTGGCGGTGCCGGAGGCTTCCGGCGCCTCGTACATCAGGAAGCCGACCAGCCGGTCGCCCGCCCGGATCGCCCGCGGCCGGGCATCCGCGTCCTGTTCGGCCTCGGCGAGGGATTCGGCATTGGTGGCGACCCAGTCGGCCTGCCCCTCGGCGGTCGAAAGCGCCTCGAGCGCGGCGCGGTCGGCCGCCCGGACCGGTTCGACGACGACGCCCCCCTCGCCCATCACGCCTCCTTCGCCGCCTCGGCCGCGGGCCGCGCGATGCGGCGCTGCGGCTTGGCGGGGTTGCCACCCCAGACCTCGTAGTCGCCGATCGCCTCGCCCTTCATCAGGAAGCTGTCGGGCTCCACCACCGCCCGCTCGCCGACCGTCGTGCCGTAGTGGACGAAGGCCGCCGGCGCCAGCGTCGCGCCGCGCCCGATGCGGATACGGTCGGACTTGAAGGCGCCCTCCTCGAGCGAGTGGGCCTGCATGACGGCGACGAAGTTGAGATTGGCGTAGTCGCCGACCTCGACCAGCGTGCGCTCGGTGGTGATGGCGCCGCCGTCCCACACCATGCGCCCGACCTTCATGCCGAGCATGCGCAGCACGATCGAGCGGAAGGGCGTGCCGGCGAAGAGCCGCGGCACCGGCGAGTCCGACAGTTTCCAGTGCCTCTCGTGGCTCCAGAAATAGGGGTCGTAGATCGTCGCGATCTTCGGTGCGAGCGGCCGGAACCACAGGCTCGCCCGCTCGACCAGCGCGTAGAACACGACCATCGCCAGGAAGTCGACACCCGAGCCGACCCACAGCGCGACGACGCCGATGTCGTAGTACCAGTCGAGCACGTAGTCCCACATCACCAGCGACGCCCACACCACGAACCAGTGGCTGGCGAGGAACATCAGGATGGTCGCGAAGTTGTGCCGGTTCTTGCGCGAGAGACGCTTGAGACGGGTCGCCTCGTCGATGGCGCCGATCAGCGCCTTGTCGCTGTCAACCATGCGCGGGATCTCGAAGGCCGGCGCACCGAGCAGGCCGACGTTCTCGCGCACGGGTCCGTCGATCGGGATCATCACCTTGGTGGCGAGCAGCACGTTGGCGCCGGTCTTGCCCTCGGGCGGATAGTGGATGTCGTTGCCGAGATAGTTGCGGTCGCCGACCCTGGTCGGCAGCACGCAGAAGGACGACGCCGACTTGTGCAGGTTGATCAGCGAAAGGCCGTCGGAGACCATCGTGCCGGCGCCGATCTCGCAGAACAGCGGATTGTCGTGGATCTGGTTGGTGCCCATGTTCGAGCCGGTCTGCTCGACCTTGCCGAGCTTCCAGCCGATGGCACGGATGTAGTGGACGACGGCCGAACTGTCGCCGAACAGCAGGTTCAGGATCCGCGAATTGGAGACCGACGACACCAGCGTCTGCGCCAGATGGTGGATGCCGTAGAGCGAGTAGACCCTGCCCGGCACCAGGAACGGCCGGACCAGCCGCGGCACGACCGTCGCCACCACGAAGGAACCGGCGAGCGAGCCGAACACCACCGCCAGCGACGCCCAGAACACCGAGGCCGACAGATTGGCATCGCTGTTCTCGGCGAGGTGCTCCCACCATGACAGCGCGAGCAGCGGCGTCGGCATCATCACCGCGACCAGCAGAAAGAGCTGGAACGCCTCGAACACCGTGCGCTGCAGGAGCGTGCTCGGCACGCTCTCGATCGGGCAGTAGTCGGCCGTGGTCGGCACCGCCGGCACGCCGTGGGCGCGCGCGCCCGCCGGGATCGACTGACCCGACTGCAGGCACGAGGCATGGCCGAGCTGGGCGCCGTCGCCGATCTCGGTATGGATATCGAGCACGGCCGCCTCGCCGACGAAGGCATTGGCGCCGATGGTGATCGGCCCGACGTGGATGAAGTTCGACTGGCCGCGATAGCCGAGCAGCACGACCTCCTTGCGCAGGATCGTGTCGTCGCCGATCGAGATCATGTCGGTGCACACCGGCACGGTGCGGCACTCGAGCACGACGTTGCGGCCGATCTTGGCGCCGAGCAGCTGGAGATAGACCGAATAGAGCGGGCTGCCGCGGAAGATCGTCACCGGCGCCAGCCGCGTCATGGTGGCGACCACCCAGAAGCGGAAATAGGCGAGCGACCAGATCGGGATCTTCTCCGCCTTCCAGCGCCCGATCAGCACCCATTTGAGCGCGATCGACAGGGCCGTGAGGCCGAAGAAGCCGCCCAGCGACACCAGCACCGCCCGCATGTAGAGCACCGGCAGCTGTTCGTAGACGTCGTAGATCCACTCGAGCCCGATGTCGGCCGCCCAGGCCATCAGCCAGCCGTAGGCGAGGTAGAAGCCGAGCTGCAGCGCGCCGCAGGTCCAGTAGGAGAGGACCGACGGCGTGTGGAACGCCTCCTCGACCTCGGCGATGTCGCCCTCGCGCCCGAGCGCGTCGACATGGGCGGCGAGACGGGCGACGGTCGGGTTGAGATAGACGTCGCGCATCGACAGCGGCGGCAGGTCGGCGAGCGCCCGGAGCTTCGCCGTCACCCGCGCCATCAGCAGCGAGTTGGCGCCGAGTTCGTCGAAGAAGTGATCCTCGACCGACACCGCCTCGAGCCGGAGCACCTCGGCGATCACCGCGGCGAGCTTTTCCTGCGTCGGCGTCGAGGGCGCGACCATCGGCCGTTCCGACGTCAGCCGCGCCCCCTTGGGCGGCGGCAGGCGACGGTGGTCGGCCTTGTTGGAGACGGTCATCGGGATGACGTCGAGTTCCTCGAGGAAGGCCGGCACCATGTAGTCGGGCAGCCGCGCCTTGAGCGCGTGCACGAGGTCCTGTTTCGTCGGTTTCTCGAGGCCGGTCTTGGGCGCGAAATAGCCGACGAGTTCGACCTGACCGGGGACCGGCTCGAAGGTCGTGACCGCCGCCTGCGCCACCTTCGGATGGTCGAGCAGGACGGATTCGATCTCGCCCAGTTCGATGCGGTGGCCGCGGATCTTCACCTGGGTGTCGATGCGGCCCTGATACTCGATCTCGCCCTCGGCGTTGATGCGGCCGAGGTCGCCGGTGCGATAGATCCGCGCCGACGGATTGTGGGGAATGCCGGCGAAGTCGGGGATGAACTTCTGCGCCGTCAGATCCGGGCGGTTGAGATAGCCGCGCGCCAGGCAGATGCCGGCGAGGCCGATCTCGCCCTGCTCGCCGTCGGGCATCAGCATCGGCTCGGTCGGATGCAGGATCACCGCCGCGTAGGAGGGCAGCGGCGTGCCGATCGTCACCGGCTTGTCGGGCACGAGCTCGGTCAGCGTCGCCGTGACGGTCGCCTCGGTCGGCCCGTAGGAATTGAGGATGCGCCGGCCGGTGCGATACCAGCGCACGACGAGATTGTGCGGACAGGCCTCGCCGCCGACCAGCAGGATGCGCAGCAGCGGCACGTCGCTCTCGATCGTCGACAGAAGCGTCGGCGAACAGGCGATGAAGGTGATGGCGCGCGACCGCAGATAGTCGGCGAGCTCCTCGCCGAGCAGCGTCGTCCCGGCAGGTCCCGGCACGATGGTGCAGCCCGCCATGAAGGGCGCCCAGGTCTCCTCGACCGAGAAGTCGAAGGCGACGGTCATGCCCTGATAGACGCGGTCGTCCGGGCGATAGCCGTAGGTCGCCGCCGCCACCCGGACGAAGTTGCAGATCGAGGGATGCTCGATCACCACGCCCTTCGGATTGCCGGTCGTGCCCGAGGTGTAGAGGATGTAGCAGACGGTGTCCTCGACCGGCCCGGTCTCCTCGACCGTCGGCGCCAGCGGCGACTGCGCCGCGATCTCCTCGCCGATCGTGTCGATCGTCAGGCTGGGCACGCCCATCGTCGCCAGCCGCTCGTCGAACATCGACACCGAGACCACCAGCCCGATCTGCGAATCCGCCAGGATGTAGGCGATGCGATCGGGCGGGAAGGCGGTGGCGAGCGGCACGTAGGCGGCCTTGGCGCGCAGCACCGCGAGCAGCCCGACATAGGTCTCGATCGAGCGGTCGAGCAGCAGGCCGACGCGGTCGCCGGGCTTGACGCCGCGCGCCATCAGCACCCGCGCCAGCCGGTTCGCCTCCTCGTCCACTTGCGCGTAGGTCCAGACCCGCGTGCCGGTGTCGACCGCCGGACGCACCTCGAAACGCCGCGCCGTCGCCGCGAAGAGGTCTTCGAGACGATCCTCCGGCCCCGCCCACGGCGCGCCGCCCGGAGCCGTCAGGATGGCGCCGGACGTCGCGGTGCCGATGGCGCCGCCCCCGGCCGTCATGGGATCGGCGGCGGCGTCCGCGCTGATCGTGGCGGCCGAGTCCTGGGTGTCGAGACTGTCGAAATTCATCGGGCGACGCTCCGGTCCGCGAGGGCGGCGGACCCGAATACGGCATGGTCCGACCCCCCGGTCGGTTCCGATCGCCCGGCCACGCCGGATCGATGCCGACGCATCGCCCCGCATGTCGCCCCCGAACGTCGCCGGACAAGCCCCCCATGCCCGACGGCGGCATTCTTAGAGGAGGCCGTTTTGCTTGAAAAGAGACAGTTTTACATTGGAGAAAACAAAAACGGCATCGATCACGCGACGACGAAAAGGGGCCGCGGCGAACCGCGGCCCCTTCCACAACTTCGTGTCGTCACTCGGGAGCAATGCCCGTCACACGCCGATGCCGCGCTCGCGGATCGCCGCCTCGATCTCTTCGAGCACCGAGGCGTCGTCGATCGTCGCCGGCATGTTCCATTCCTGATGGTCGGCGATCTTCTGCATCGTGCCGCGCAGGATCTTGCCGGAGCGGGTCTTGGGCAGACGATCGACCGTGATCGCCACCTTGAAGGCCGCGACCGCACCGATCTTGGCACGCACCAGAGCCACCAGCTCCTTCTCGAGCGTCTCGGCGTCCTTGGTGACGCCGGCCTTGAGCACGACGAAGCCGCAGGGCATTTGGCCCTTCATCTCGTCGTGGACGCCGATGACGGCGCATTCGGCGACGTCCGGATGCGAGGCGAGCACCTCTTCCATGCCGCCGGTCGACAGGCGATGGCCGGCGACGTTGATGATGTCGTCGGTGCGCGCCATGATGAAGAGGTAGCCGTCCTCGTCCATGAAGCCCGCGTCACCGGTCTTGTAGTAGCCCGGGAAGTCGATCAGGTAGCTGTCCTTGAAGCGCTGGTCGGCGTTCCACAGGGTGGGCAGGCACGAGGGCGGCAGCGGCAGCTTGATGACGATCGAGCCCATCTCGCCCGGCTTCACCTGATGCATGCCGTCGTCGACGATCTGCACGTCGTAACCCGGCATCGGCACCGTCGGCGAACCGTACTTGACCGGCAGGAGGCCGAGACCGACCGGGTTGCCGGCGATCGCCCAGCCCGTCTCGGTCTGCCACCAGTGATCGATCACCGGCACCTTGGTCTGGTCTTCCGCCCACTTCACCGTGTCCGGATCGGCGCGCTCGCCGGCGAGGAACAGGGTCCTGAGCGACGAGATGTCGTACTTCTTCAGGTACTCGCCGTTCGGGTCTTCCTTCTTGATCGCGCGGAAGGCGGTCGGCGCGGTGAAGAAGCCCGAGACCTTGTACTCGGAGATGACGCGCCAGAACGTGCCCGGATCGGGCGTGCCGACCGGCTTGCCCTCGAACACGATGGTGGTCGCGCCGTAGAGCAGCGTCGCGTAGCAGATGTAGGAATGGCCGACGACCCAACCCACGTCGGACGCCGCCCAGAACACCTCGCCCGGCTCGATGCCGTAGTGGTTCTTCATCGTCCAGTAGAGCGCGACGGCATGGCCGCCGTTGTCACGCACCACGCCCTTCGGGCTGCCGGTCGTGCCCGAGGTGTAGAGGATGTAGAGCGGATCGGTGGCGAGCACCGGAACGCAGGGCACGTCGCGGCCCTTGTTGGTCTCGACCAGCGCGCCGAGATCGTGATCGCGCGGCGCCTTCAGCTCGGCGGCCACCTGCGGACGCTGGGTGACGAAGACCGCGTCGGGCTTGTGGGCGGAAAGCTCGATCGCCTCGTCGAGCAGCGGCTTGTAGGGCAGGACCTTCTTGCCCTCGATGCCGCAGGAGGCGGTGATGATCGCCTTCGGCTTGGCGTCGTCGATGCGGGTGGAGAGCTCGCGCGGCGCGAAGCCGCCGAACACCACCGAGTGGATCGCGCCGAGACGCGCCACGGCGAGCATGGCGACGAGCGCTTCCGGGATCATCGGCATGTAGACGATGACGCGGTCGCCCTTGACCACGCCGACGTCGGCGAGCGCCGCGGCGGTCGCCTGCACGCGCTCCAGCAGCTCGGCATAGGTGATCTTGGCCTTCACGCCCGTGACCGGGCTGTCGTAGATGATCGCGTCCTGCTGCGCGCGGCCGTTCTTGACGTGGCGGTCGACGGCGTTCCAGCAGGTGTTCATCTCGGCGCCGACGAACCAGCGGCCGTAGGGACCGGAGGAGGGATCGAACACCTTGTCCCAGGGCTTCACCCAGTCGATGCTCTTCGCGGCTTCCGCCCAGAAGGCTTCCGGATCGGCCTTCCAGCTCTGGTAGACTTCGGCGTAACGGCTCGTCATGGGCTCTCCTCCGCTTCCGATCGTGGCGCGCTGCATCCCGATCGGCTCCGCGAGTGCTTTGTCACCCGGCGCGCCTGCCCCGCAATTCTACGTTCGACTACGCTTCCCGCGGCAATTCGCCTTGTGCCGGATCGTCGTCACGAAGCGGTGTCTCGGGAACGACTTTCGTCGATCAGGGAAAACCGCTAGAGACTACGACCTTCGGCGCAGGCCCCTCCCCGCGCCCGAGCCCCCGAGAGCCCCCGCATGATCACCCAGGACGCCGCCTTCCTCCTCGCCGCCGTGCCGGCCGCCATGCTGGTCGGCCTGTCGAAGGGCGGGCTGCCGATGGTCGGCATGCTGGCGGTACCGATCCTGGCGCTGGTGGTGCCGCCGGTCCAGGCCGCGGGCCTGCTGCTGCCGATCTTCGTCGTCTCCGACATGTTCGGCCTGTGGGCGTGGCGACGCGAGGTCTCGCGCCGCAATCTCGAGATCCTCATCCCCGGCGCCGTCGCCGGCGTCGCCCTCGGCTGGTGGACGGCGACCATCGTGCCGGAAGACGCGGTGACGCTGGTGGTCGGTCTGATCGGCCTCGCCTTCTCGCTCGACCGCCTGCTGACCATGGGCCGCGAGCGCCCCACCCGCCCCGCCGACGTGCCGCGCGGCCTGTTCTGGGGCGCGGTCACCGGCTTCACCAGCTTCGTGTCGCATTCCGGCGCCCCGCCCTATCAGGTCTACGTCCTGCCGCAGCACCTCTCCAAGGTCGCCTTCGCCAGCACGACGACCGTCTTCTTCGCCGTCGTCAACGCGGTGAAGCTGATCCCCTACTGGGCGCTCGGCCAGCTCTCGCTCGACAATCTGAAGTCCGTCCTGGTGCTGATCCCGTTCGCCGTCGCCGCGACCTTCGCCGGCGTGCGGCTGACGAAGATCGTGCCGGACAAGCTGTTCTTCCGCCTGATCGTCATCGCGCTGGCCGTCGTCTCGCTGAAACTCGCCGTCGACGGCGCGCGCGGCCTGATGCACGTCTGAGGGCGGAAACGAAAACGCCGCGGACCCTGTCCGCGGCGTCGACATGCCTCGATGGAGGAAGCTCCGATCAGTGCAGCGTACCTTCGCCGCGGAGCTTGTTGATCTCGTCCTTCAGCTGCAGCTTGCGGCGCTTCATCTCGGCGATCGCGAGAGAGTCGCTGCTGGGATGGGCGATGGCGTCCTTGATCTTGGTCTCCAGAGCGGCATGACGGCGTTCGAGTTCCGCGAGATGCGATTGGATGGACATTGGCGATGCCTCCGTCGTTGGAACCTCACGTCGTCAGCATGTCACAAATCCACCGACGCGCAACGGCGACGCGTCGATTCGGAGATCCGGCAAATGCCGGATTGGTCGACGCTTTTCCAATGGTGCGGCGCATATTCAACGAAAGTTGATTCCAATCGGTTCGCGCCCCCGCGGCGGCGTGGACGCGTGCGGCATATCCCCTTTTGCCGCGTGATGTTCTATGCTGCGCCAACCGGCGGCCCTCGGGCCGCATCCTGTCGGTCACAGTCCGCGCCCCTCCCGCGCGGTTCGGTCGGGAAATCGCTCGCCCATGACGGAAGACGAAGAAGACGACATCCGCGCCGAGCTCGTTCATCTGCGCCAGGAGCACCGCGACCTGGACAGCGCCATCGCCGCCCTGGTCGACAGCGGACGCGGCGATCATCTGACGATCCAGCGCCTGAAGAAGAAGAAACTGGCCATCAAGGACCAGATCAATCGGCTCGAGGACCGCCTCGTCCCCGACATCATCGCCTGACGACGCGCCGGCGGGCGGCTTGCGCCGTCCGCCGCCTTCGCCTATACGGCGCGCTTTCCCGACCTTTCCACGACGCGAGGGCTCGATGGCCTCCTCTACTCCGCCGGTCGCCATCATCATGGGCAGCCAGTCCGATTGGGAGACCATGCGCCACGCCGCCGAGACGCTCGACGCGCTCGGTGTCGCCCACGACGCGCGCATCGTCTCCGCCCACCGCACCCCCGACCTGCTCTTCGACTACGCCGCCGCCGCGCAGGATCGCGGCCTGCGCGCGATCATCGCCGGCGCCGGCGGCGCGGCGCACCTACCGGGCATGCTGGCCGCGAAAACCATCGTCCCCGTGCTCGGCGTGCCGGTGCCGTCCAAGCACCTGAAGGGGCTCGACTCGCTGCTCTCCATCGTGCAGATGCCCAAGGGC
>DBMN01000179.1 GCA_002298965.1 Rhizobiales bacterium UBA697
GGCGGCGACCGCCTCGAGGCCGGAGGCGCAGAAGCGCGAGACCATGGCGGCGCTCGCGGTGACGGGGATGCCGGCGCGCAGGGCGGCGTGGCGGGCGACGTTGCCGCCGGTCGCGCCTTCCGGATAGCCGCAGCCGAGGATCACCTCCTCGACCTCGCCGCCCTCGAGGCGGGCGCGATCGAGGCTCGCACGGATGACGTGGGCGCCCATGGCGGCGCCACGGGTCAGGTTGAGCGCGCCGCGTCCCGCCCTGGCGATGGCGGTGCGCGCGGTCGAAACGACGACGACGTCGACCATTGGTCTTCTCCTCAGAGGGCTTCGGTGCCGGCGGCAGGGGCTGCCCTGGCCGCCTCTTCGGCGATCAGTTCGCGCGCGAGGAGCTTGCCGGTGGCGCTCTTCGGCAGCGCCTCGCGGATCTCGAGGTCGCGCGGCATCTCGTGGCGGCCGAGCCGGTCGGCGAGGAAGGCAACGAGTTCGTCGAGCGACGGCGCGGGCGCGCCGCGACGGAGCTTGACGAAGGCCTTGGCCGACTGGCCGCGATAGGGATCGGCGACGCCGATGACGATCACCTCCTCGACGGAGGGGTGTTCGTGGATCGCGTTCTCGATCGCCGCCGGATAGACGTTGAAGCCCGACGAGATGATCATGTTCTTGCGCCGGTCGATGATCTCGAAGAGACCGCGCTTATCCATCGACCCGATGTCGCCGGTGAGGAACCAGCCGTCGCGGAAGGCTGCCGCAGTGCCCGCCGGGTCGCCGAGATAGCCGGCGAAGACGTTGGGGCCGCGGATGGCGATCTCGCCGACCTCGCCCGGTTCGACCGCGCGCGAGGGATCGTCGAGGCCGACGATGCGCATCGCGAGCCCCGGCAGCGGAATGCCGATCAGCCCCGGCCGACGCGGCACGGAGGCCGGCACGCGCGAGCCCGCCGGCGCCGTCTCGGTCATGCCCCAGCCGTTGTTGAGGCGGGTGCCGACGAGCTTCTCGATCCGCGCCTGGACGTCGAAGGGCAGCGGCGCGCCGCCCGAGACGCAGGACTTGAGCGAGGAGAAGTCGACCGTCTCGACGCCGGGACGCGCGAGCAGCGACACCCACATGGTGGGCACGCCGGAGAACTGCGTCGCACGGCCGGTCTCGATGTCGGCGACCAGCGTCTCGACGTCGAAGCGCTGGCGCAGGAGGAGCGTGTTGCCGTCGCGCAGGTGGCGCAGCAGCACGGTCGTCAGGGCGTAGATGTGGAAGAGCGGCAGTACCGCCACCACCCTCTCCTCGCCCGGCACCAGCGGACGCTCGCCGTCCTGCCACAGGCGGTACATCGCGACCGCCGCGGTCAGGTTGCCGTGGGTCAGCATGGCGGCGCGCGGCGTTCCCGTCGTGCCGCCGGTGAACTGCAGCACGGCGATGTCGTCGGCCTTCGGCGGCGGAACCGCCAGCGGCGCGTCGTCGAAGAAGGTCGCGAGATCGGCGATGCCCTCGCCTTCCGGCATCGGCAGCGGCGCCGTCTCGCCCGGCCCCCAGACGGCATCGTCGGCGACGAAGACGCGCGGCACGGCGCCGTCGGCGCGCTGGTCGAGCGCCTGCGGCAGGAGACCGGGGAGATTGGTGGTGACGAGCCACTTCGCGCCGGTCGCATGGAGCTTGTGGGCGACCTCGCGACGCGCGTCGAGCGGGCTCAGCGCCACGATGCGGGCGCCGAGCCGGGTCACCGCGAAGAAGACGATCGGATGCCACGGCGTATTGGGCAACAGCAGGGCGACGGCATCACCCGGACCGACGCCGGCGCGGGCAAGGCCGCTCGCCAGCCTCTCGACGCGGGTCGCGAGCTCCCGGTAGGAGAGCGTGCGACCACGGAAGTCGATCGCCGGGCGATCGCCGCCGAGCGCCACACCCTTCGCCAGAAGCTCGGGCAACGTGCCGATCTCGAGCGGCGCGTCCCAGTCGCAGGCCGAGGGGAAATGGCGGCGCCAGAGCGGCGCGTCGGGCGCGGCGGGGCCGGCGAACGTCGCGCCCTCGTCGGCGAGGCGGCGCAGCAGCGCGGCGGGGCGCAGGCTCTCGTCGCCGCTCTCGTCGGCCATCTCGTCGAGCGCCGCGACGATGGTCGACAGGCCGACGCGGTCGGCCCAGTGCATCGGGCCGCCGGTCGTGGCCGGCCAGCCGTAGCCGTTGATCCAGACGAGATCGATGTCGCTCGAACGGGCGGCGATCCCTTCTTCCAGGATCTTCGCGCCCTCGTTGACCATCGGATAGAAGAGCCGCGCGACGATCTCGCGGGGCGAGAAGGCGCGGCAGGTGACGCCGTGCGCCTCGGAGAGGCCGAGAATCAGCGCCTCGACTTCGGGGTCGCGCTCGCCCTTCCGCGCGCCGGCCGGATAGAGGTAGAAGCCGCGCCCGGTCTTCTGGCCGAAGCGGCCCTGTTCGCACAAGGCATCCGCGACGGGCGCCCTGCCGCCGGTCGCCTTGCGGGTGCGCCAGCCGATGTCGAGACCGGCGAGATCCGCCATCGCGAAGGGCCCCATGCGGAAGCCGAAGCCGGTGACGGCGTCGTCGATCTCGTGCGGCAGGGCACCCGCCAGCAGCAGCCGCTCGGCGGCGGCACTGCGCCTGGCCAGAATCCGGTTGCCGACGAAGCCGTGGCAGACGCCGACCACCACCGGCAGCTTGGCCAGCCGGCGGCCGAGATCGAGGGCGGTGGCGATGACGTCGGGCGCGGTCTTCGCCGCCCGTACGATCTCGAGCAGGCGCATCACGTTGGCGGGCGAGAAGAAGTGCAGGCCGATCACGTCGGCCGGCCGCGACGTGAAGCCGGCGATCACGTCGACATCGAGATAGGAGGTGTTGGTGGCGAGGATGGCGCCGGGCTTGGCGATGCGGTCGAGGGCGCGGAAGATCTCCTCCTTGACGCCGATCTCCTCGAAGGCCGCCTCGACGATCACGTCGGCCTCGGCCGCCGCCTCGAGCCCGACGGCGCCGGTCATCAACGCCAGACGCGCCTCGAGCGTCGCCGGATCGAGCGAGCCGCGTTTGACCGAGGTCTCCCAGTTGGCGCGGACGCGGGCGAGGCCGGCGTCGAGCGCCTCCCGCTTCGTCTCGATCACCGTGACGGGGATGCCGGCCTGGGCGAAGCACATGGCGATGCCGCCGCCCATGGTGCCGGCGCCGATCACCCCCGCCTTGCGGATCGGGCGCGGCGCCACGTCGGTCGGCAGGCCGGGCACCTTCTGGGCGTCGCGCTCGGCCTGGAAGGCGTAGACCAGCGCCTCGCGCTGCGGGCTGGCGCGGCACTCCTCGAAATAGGTCAGCTCGAGCCGGTAGGACTCCGCGAAGGGCTGCGAACAGGCGGCCTCGACCAGTTCGACGATGCGCCGGGGCGCGATCAGGCCATGCCATTTGCGGGCGTTCTTCTTCCGCACGGCCTCGAAGACCGCCGGGTCGGTACCGGCGACCTTTTCCTGGTCCTGGCCGACCGGAACCACCGGGCGCCGCTCCGCCACCACCCGGCGGGCGAAGGCCAGCGCGCCGGCAAGCAGGTCGCCCTCGACCAGCTCGTCCACCAGCCCCATCGCGAGACCGTTGCGGCCATCGACCGGCTTGCCGGACAGCAGCAGGTCGAGCGCCTTTTCCGCCCCGATCAGCCGTGGCAGGCGCTGGGTGCCGCCAGCGCCGGGCAGCAGGCCGATGTTGACCTCCGGGAAGCCGAGCTTGACGGACGGCAGCGCCACGCGGAAATGGGCGCCAAGCGCGATCTCCAACCCGCCACCGAGCGTGTTGCCGCCCAGCGCCGCGATCACCGGCTTGGCGGACGCGCCCAGCGCCGCGATCACCTCGCGGCCGCTCGGGCCATTGAGATTTTTGCCGAACTCGCGGATGTCGGCGCCGGGAATGAACTGGCCGTCCTTGCCGATCAGCACGGCGGCGATCGCCGCGCCATCAGCGGCCAAGCGGTCCACCGCCGCGATGATCCCTTCGCGCACGGCCATGCTCATGGCGTTGACGGGCGGGTTGTCGATGGTGAGGACGGCGACGTCCCCTTCAAGCCGGTACTCGACGACAGCCACGGGGGCCTCCTTGACGATGGCTATGGTCCGCAAAAGCGGACGAAATTCGGGAAGTCAGGCGATGTCCGGCGCGATGAAGCCGCCGGCCGCGGCGACGCGGGCCAGATGGTGGCTGCCGTCGCCGTGACGGCTCTCCATCAGGCTCAGCCGCCGGAAATAATGGCCGACCGCATACTCCTCGGTGATGCCGATGCCGCCATGCAGTTGGATCGCCTGCTGGCCGATGAAGCGCCCCGACGCGTTGATCTGGACCTTCACCGCCGAC
>DBMN01000354.1:0-9804 GCA_002298965.1 Rhizobiales bacterium UBA697
GTTCCACCAGTAGCTCGGGCACGAGGTCGAGCACGAGGCGCACAGGATGCACTCGTAGAGACCGTCGAGCTTGGAGCGATCCTCGTGGGACTGCTTCCACTCGGTCTGCGGGGTGGGCGTGACCGTCTGCAGCCAGGGCTCGATCGAGCGATGCTGGGCGTAGAAGTTGGTCAGGTCCGGGATGAGGTCCTTGACCACCGGCATGTGCGGCAGCGGATAGACCTTCACGGCGCCCTTCACCTCGTCCATGCCCTTGGTGCAGGCGAGGGTGTTGAGGCCGTCGATGTTCATCGCGCAGGAGCCGCAGATGCCTTCGCGGCACGAGCGACGGAAGGTCAGCGTCGGGTCGATCTTGTTCTTGATGTAGAGCAGACCGTCGAGCACCATCGGACCGCAGTCGTCGCGATCGATGTAGTAGGTGTCGAGCTGCGGATTGCGGCCGTCGTCGGGGCTCCAACGATAGACCTTGAATTCCTTGAGCCTGGTCGCTCCGGCGGGCTTCGGCCAAGTCTTGCCGATCTGCACCGTGGAGTTCTTCGGAAGCGTGAGCTGAACCATTGCGGTCTCACCTCTTCAGGATGATCGTCGAGGTCCGTCGGCCGTGGCGGCCGACGGGTCGATGCGGGCGCCGGATCAGTACACGCGAGCCTTCGGCTCGATGTAGGCGATGTCCTGCGACATGGTGTAGGTGTGCACCGGACGGTCGTCGAGCTTGACCGACTTGGTCGCGCCGTCGGCCCAGGCCAGCGTGTGCTTCATCCAGTTGACGTCGTCGCGATCGGGGAAGTCCTCGCGGGCGTGAGCGCCACGGCTCTCCTTGCGGGCTTCGGCCGAGTTCATGGTGACGACCGCCTGCTCGATCAGGTTCTCGAACTCGAGGGTCTCGACGAGATCCGAGTTCCAGACCAGCGAACGGTCGGTGACCTTGACGTCCGGCAGGCCTTCCCAGACCTGCTGGATGAGCTTGACGCCCTCTTCCAGGACCTCGCCGGTGCGGAACACCGCGCAGTTGTTCTGCATGGTGCGCTGCATCTTGTCACGGAGCACCGAGGTCGGGGTCGAACCCGAGGCCCAGCGGTACTTGTCGAGGCGGGAGACGGCGAGATCGCCGGCACCGGCCGGAAGCTCCGGCTGGCGGCCGTTCGGCACCACGGTCTCCTTGCAGCGCAGGCCGGCGGCGCGGCCGAAGACCACGAGGTCGGTCAGCGAGTTGGAGCCGAGACGGTTGGCGCCGTGGACGGACACGCAGGCCGCCTCGCCGATCGCCATCAGGCCAGGGACCACCGAATCCGGATCGCCGTTCTTCTTGGTCAGCACCTCGCCGTGATAGTTCGTCGGGATGCCGCCCATGTTGTAGTGGACGGTCGGCAGGATCGGGATCGGCTCCTTGGTCAGGTCCACGCCGGCGAAGATCTTCGCCGATTCCGTGATGCCCGGCAGGCGCTCGGCCAGGATCGCCGGATCCAGGTGGCTGAGGTGCAGGTGGATGTGGTCCTTGCCCTTGCCGACGCCACGACCCTCGCGGATCTCCATGGTGATGGAGCGCGAGACGACGTCGCGCGAGGCGAGGTCCTTGGCCGACGGCGCGTAGCGCTCCATGAAGCGCTCGCCCTCGGAGTTGGTGAGATAGCCGCCCTCGCCGCGCGCGCCCTCGGTGATGAGGACGCCGGCGCCGTAGATGCCGGTCGGGTGGAACTGCACGAACTCCATGTCCTGCATCGGCAGGCCGGCGCGCAGGATCATGCCGCCGCCGTCACCCGTGCAGGTGTGGGCCGAGGTGCAGGAGAAGTAGGCACGGCCGTAGCCGCCGGTCGCCAGAATGGTCTTCTGCGAACGGAAGCGATGCAGCGTGCCGTCCTCGAGGCAGAGCGCCACGACGCCGCGGCAGGCGCCGTCGGCATCCATGATCAGGTCGATGGCGAAATACTCGATGAAGAACTCCGCCGAGTGACGCAGCGACTGACCGTAGAGCGTGTGCAGGATGGCGTGGCCGGTACGGTCGGCGGCGGCGCAGGTGCGCTGGGCGATGCCCTTGCCGTAGTCCGTGGTCATGCCGCCGAACGGGCGCTGATAGATCTGGCCGCCCTCGGTGCGCGAGAAGGGCACGCCCCAGTGCTCGAGCTCGTAGACGGCGTCGGGCGCGTTGCGCACGAGGTACTCGATCGCGTCCTGGTCGCCGAGCCAGTCGGAGCCCTTGACGGTGTCGTACATGTGGAAGCGCCAGTCGTCGCGACCCATGTTGGAGAGCGAGGCGGCGATGCCGCCCTGCGCCGCGACCGTGTGCGAACGGGTCGGGAAGACCTTGGTGATGCAGGCGGTCTTGAGGCCGGCCTCGGAGGCGCCGACGACGGCGCGCAGACCGGCGCCACCGGCGCCGACCACCACCACGTCGAAGGTGTGGTCGATGAAGGAATAGGCGGCGCCGGTGGTGCCGGGCGCCTCGAGGATGTTGTCAGCCATGGTCTCAGACCCCGAACGAGAGCTTGGCGACCGCCCAGAGCGAGCCGACCACGATGAGAGCCGCGAAGAACCAGTTCAGCACGACGCAGGCGACCTTCCACGGCTCGCCGTGGACGTAGTCCTCGATGATGACCTGCATGCCGATCTTCATGTGGATCGCGCCGGCGATGATCGTCGCCGCCAGCAGGATCGCCACGAAGGGATTGGCGAGCGCGGCGCGCGCCGAGGCGTAGGGCGCGCCGGCGTGCATGACCAGGAAGACGATCAGGAAGACGCCGAGCGGAACCAGCGCGGCGGCGGTCAGCCGCTGCATCCAGTAGTCCTCGGTGCCGTACTTGGCGGAGCCGCGGCCGCGAACCTGGGAAAGGGGGGTGCGCATGGGTGTCACCTCACTTCACGGCGTAGCCGACGACCCACAGAAGGAGCGTCAGCGGCACGGAGAGGACGATGTTGAGCTTCGACAGGAAGAAGCGGGGCTTCTCCTCGAAGGCCAGTCCGAAATCCCAGATCAGGAAGCGGATGCCGCCGATCAGGTGATGGACCAGCGCCCAGGTGTAGCCGAAGAGCACCAGGCGGCCGATCCAGGAGCCGAAGACGGCCTGAGCGGTCGCGTAGGGCGCCTGACCGGCGGCGGCGGCGATCAGCCACCAGGCCAGGAGGACGGTGCCGAAGTAGAGCGCGGCGCCCGTGATTCGATGAACGACGGACATGACCATCGTCCAGGACGGCGCATAGATCTGGAGGTGCGGCGAAAGGGGGCGCTCGACCCCGGTGCCGGCTTTCGTCTGTGTCGTCGACATCGGCCTGTCTTCGATCCCTGGGAGGTTGAAGGGGCGGTCGAACCGATCACGTCCGCGGCACGATGCCGCGGCCGGTGCGGGTTCGGGCGCACGGCTGGAAGCCTTCTAACCCCTTTGGGGGCAGTGCGTCAAAACGTCCAAAGGGATGATGACACGAGCCATGCAGCCGGCGCGATCCAACACCCGCGCCGGTTTCGCTGCCAGAGCGTGTCAGTGCGGATGCCGAACACCGCATGGCGCCGATGCGCCCGCGGGATGGCTCCCGCTCCGATCAGCGCGGCATCAGCGCCCAATAGTCGAGATCGAGGATGACGGCGGGGTCGTATTCGCCGTTCTCGAGCTTGTAGGGCAGGTCGAGGCAGGGCTTGTCCTTGGTGGCGACGAGGCGCAGGCGCAGGGCGCCGACGTCGTCGCGGCCGGGCAGTTCCGCCGTCTCCAGCACTTCCGACCAGGCGAAGACGGTCAGGCCGGCGAAGAGCGGATTGACGTGGCGACCGCCGTTGATCGCGGCGACGTGGAAGGCGTTGCCGAGCCCGTTGAAGGACAGAGCGCGGGCGAGCGAGATGACGTGGCCGCCGTAGATCAGGCGGCGGCCGAAGCGGCCCTGACCCTCGGTGTACTGGTTGAAGTGGACCTTGGCGGTGTTCTGGTAGAGGCGGGTGGCGAGCATGTGCTCGGCCTCTTCCACCGTCATGCCGTCGACGTGGTCGATGCGCTCGCCGGCCTTGTAGTCGGCGAAGCGGTGGCGCGAACCGGAGAGCACGTCGTCCCAGGCGTCGCGGTCGAGCAGCGGCACGGCCGAGCCGAGCTGGTCGGGCGAGAGCGCGGCGGGGAGCTCGGGGATCAGCTGTTCGGCGACCACGGCCTTCTCGTCGGCCTTGCGCACCATGACCCAGCGCACGTAGTCGAGCACTTCCTGGCCATGCTGGTTGTAGCCGGTCGAGCGGACGTAGACGACGCCGGTCTTGCCGTTGGAATTCTCCTTGAGGCCGATCACTTCCGACACGGTCGACAGCGTGTCGCCGGGATAGACCGGGGCGAGGAAGCGGCAGCCGGCATAGCCGAGGTTGGCGACGGCGTTCAGCGAGACGTCGGGCACGGTCTTGCCGAAGACGACGTGGAAGACGAGGAGATCGTCGACCGGGGCTTCCGGGTAGCCGATGGCGCGGGCGAAGGCGTCCGACGACTGGACGGCGAAGCGCGAGCCGTAGAGCGCGGTGTAGAGCGCGACGTCGCCCTGCGTGATGGTGCGCGGGGTGGCGTGGCGGATCACCTGGCCGATGCGGAAGTCTTCGAAGAAGTTGCCCGAATTGGTCTTGGACACGGCGTCTCTCCCGGCGCGCGAGGCTGCTTTTCCTCGTGAATGGACCAAGCCGAAGAGGTCGTCCATTCCGCGAAGGTCGAATACGCTGCATTGCAGCGCAAATCGGTTCGATTTTCCGCCGACGGCTCGCGCGGCGGGGTGTCGCAGGGATCACGGGATCCGGCAGATCGCTGCGCGATGGCGGATCACGCCATGATGCGGATCGGCAGGCCGCGCGGGTCGACGAGCGGCGGATCGGGGAAGGACACCGCCTCGCCGCGGGCGACGCGACGGGCGACGAGCGCCAGGACGCAGGCGTCGATCAGATCGTCCTCGCCGGCGCCGCGCGGTGGCCGGGCGAGGCTGTCTGCGGGGAAGCCGAGGCGGACGAGGAGGGCGCGGCGCTCGTCGAGACCGGGCGGGTTCGGCCGGCTCTTGACCTTCTTGGGCAGCGTCATCGCCGCACCGCCGTTCAGCACGGCGAAGGCGACCTCGGGATGGGCCTCGACGAGGCGGGCGGCGCGCTCCGGCGTCATCAGCCGGTCGATCTCGCGGATCTTGGCGAAGAGGTAATAGGCCTGCTTCGAGACCTTCTTCGGCGGATCGGAGGTGGCGAGCGCGGCGGCGCAGGCCGCCGCATAGCCTTCGCGATCGTCGAGGTCGCAGCCCGCGAAGATCGCGGATCGGGCGGGGATCGAGAAGACCGAGGACTGCCGCTCGCCGAGCATCGGGCGGACGAGACGCTCGGGACCGCGTCCCGCCGGGCCGATGACGTCCGGGAGGCCGATCGGCATGTCGATCGCCGCGATCTCGGGGGCATCGGGGTCGTCGAGGAGGTCGGCGAGGCGGGGAACGAGGCGGATCTCCGGGACGATGGGGCCGTCTTCCGCGACGAGGCAGGCGATCCAGCCGGCGGGGCAGCCGTCGATACCCGCCAGGCGCGCGCTCGGGCGCGCTTTCGGCCCGGCGAGGCGCGCGCCCGACGACGCGCCGCTCATTCCTCGTCCCCGACCGGTGCAGGCCCACGCGGCGGCGGGCGGCGGCGGGTGGCGAGGCCCTGCGGCGTCTCGCCGATGCGGCGGACGGAGACCTGGGCCATCGGGTGGACGAAACGGTCCTGCTCGCGGGAGAGCGCCAGTTCGTCGAGCCCGTCGCGGGCCGATCGGGCGACCACCTCGAAGACGCCGGCGACGGCGCGGGCGGTGGCGGCTTCCGTCGACAACCCGTCGCAGAGGCGGGCGGCGAGCAGGCCGGCGAAGAGGTCGCCGGTGCCGTGGGCGTCGGTGTCGACCAGCGGATGCTCGAACTGTACGGCGCCGTCGGCGGTGACGAGCAGCGTCGCGATCGCGCGCAGCATCAGGGCCGGGGCCGAGGTGGCGACGACGATCGGCGGGGCGAGGGCGCGGGCGGCGGCGATCGCCTCCGACGTGGTGGTGACCGGCATCCCGGCGAGCCAGCCGAGCTCGAAGCGATTGGGCGTGGCGACGTCGGCGAGCGGCAACAGGCGGTCGCGCAAGGTCCGGGCGAGGCCTTCGCCGACATAGAGCGCGCCGCGGCCGGTCGCCTCGGCGTCGCCGATGACCGGATCGACGATCAGGCGCAGGCCGGGGGTGACGAGGCGCAGCCGCTCGACGAGGCGGGCGACGGCCTCCACCTGGGCTTCGTCGGCGAAATAGCCGGTGAGCACGGTGTCGATCTCGGCCGCCTTGGGGCTCTCGGCGATTTCGGCGAGGGCAGCGGCGAAGCCGACGGGATCGGGGGCGAGGCGGGTGGCGCGGCCGTGGCCGGGGTGCCAGGGCAGCCACACGGTCGGCACCAGCCAGACCGCATGGCCGAGGCGCTCAAGGGCGAAGCCGGCGGCGCGCGAGCCGATGGCGCCGCGCGCAACTAGCGAGGAGATCACGAGCACCGTCGATCTCGCGTCTCCGTCCGCCATCGTAGTCTCGCCTCAGATGATGTTGGCCTCGACCACCGGGCGACCGGCGGCGAGCCGATCGTAGCCGAAGACCGAGAGGTCGATCGAGCGGTATTCGCCGAAGGCGATGAGTTCGGCGACCGCACGGCCGGCGCCGGGACCCTGCTGGATGCCGTGGCCGGAGAAGCCGTTGCAGAAGACGAAGTTCGTCACCTCCGGGTGGCGGCCGATCACCGCGTTGTGGTCGAAGGTGTGGAAGTCGTAGTGGCCGGCCCAGGCGCGCACCATCTTCAGCGCCTCGAAGGCGGGGATGCGAGTGGCGAGACCCGGCCAGATCACGTCGTCGAACAGCGAATAGTCGACGTCGTAGTCGTCCTCGCCGACGCGCGGGTCGGCGTTCTCCTCCGGCGACACGCCGCAGATGAAATACTGGCCCTCGGGGCGGATGTAGACGCCGGACGAGATCACGGTGCCGTCGATCAGCATCGGCAGACCCTCGACCTTCTCGCGGCAATGGACGACGAAGACGAAGCGCTTGCGCGGCTCGACCGGCAGTTCGATGCCGGCGAGCTTCGCCACGTCGCCACCGGCCGGGCCGGCCGCGTTGACGAAGGTGCCGCAGGCGATCTCGCGGCCGTCGGAGAGCGTCACCGAGGTCACGCGGTTGCCCTCGCGGGCGATGCCGGTGACGGCGGCGTGGGTGTAGACCGCGCCGGCGCCCTTGGCGGCCTTGCGGATCATGTCGAGCCACATCCAGGCGTCGAACCAGCCCTCGCCGGAATTGCCGTAGGCGGCGAGCGCGATGCCTTCGGTCGACAGGAACGGCCAGCGGCGGGCGATCTCGTCGGGGTCGAGCAGCGCGATGTCGGAGCCTTCGGCGGTCTGGATGGCGTGGTTCGCCTTCAGGATCGGCACGCCGGCCTCGGAGGCGAGCGTCAGATAGCCCTTCTCGTGGAAGCCGATGTCGGCATCCGGGCCGAAGCGCTCCTTCAGCGAGCGGATGACGTCGATGCCGAAGCGCGACAGGCGGATGTTCTCCGGCGTCGAGAACTGCTGACGGATCGAGGCGGCCGAGAGCATGGTCGCCGACCGGGCATAGGTCGGGTCCTTCTCGACGACGAGGACGGAGCCGGAAAAGCCGAGTTCCTTCTTGAGGAACCAGGCGGTGGAAGAGCCCATGATCGCGCCGCCGGCGATCACCACGTCGAAATGCTCGGCCACGTCCGTCTCCCTCGTCACGGGTTGGAGTTCTCTCCCGATATCCCGTTTCGCGCGGTTCCGTCATGCGTGGAGCGCGTGGCTCCTTCCACCGTGCGGGCCACCGGGCGGGGGCTCGCGAGACCGGCGCCGCGGCCGGCGACCAGCCAGTGGGTGAAACCGGCGACGAGACCGATGGCGACGGTGACCTTGATCTGCAAGAGCCCGACCGCGGGGGCGCCGCCCATGACGCCGACGACGGCAATGCCCGTCGCGACCACGAGATGGGCGAAGAGCGAACGGGTGGCGGTCACCTCGCCGAGCACGATCGCCGCGACCCAGGCGGGCCAGACCATGACGGCGAAGAGCGGCAGCAGGACGCTGCCGTGCAGCAGACCGAAGACGAGGGCGACGATGCCGTCGAGATCGCCGTCGTTCACCCGTTCGGCCGAGGCGACGGTGCCGAGGCCGAGGACGCCGATCACCAGGCTCGCCATGGCCGCGGCGGAGAAGCCGAGGCCGGCGACGAGCAGTCGCCAGAGGAGGCGGGAGAGGGAGAACATCGGCGGGATCCTCGCGAGGGGGTCAGATGTCGGCCCAGGGGTCGCGCATCGGCGGCGGCGGGGCGGAGCGGACGGCGACGATCCAGCCGACCGAACCGGCCAGCGCACCGGCCAGCGCGTCGAGGCCGAGGAGGCCGAGGGCGGGCGCGTCGGCGCCGAAGGGGACGGTCACCATCAGCTGGGCGATCACCGCGATCACCGCGCCGGCGAGGATCCAGGCGAGACGCGAGCGCGTCGCCCGGCCTTCGGCGAAGACGAAGAAGGCGGTGGCGAAGGGGGCGGCGGCGATCAGCGCGACGACCGAGGTCATGATCGGCACGACGAGCAGGCTCGACCAGCCGAAGCGACGGACGATGCCGGAGAAGCCCGACGTGAGGCTCTCCTCGATCACCAGGCCGAAGGTGCGCAGCAGCGAACCGACCACGACCGCCACGACATAGGCCGTGACGATGCGGCCGATCCGCCCGGAGGCGACGCGGTCGGCATCGAAGGTGAGATCGTCGTAGCGCCGGAGGGGGTCGGGCATGGGAGACCACCGGTTGGGAGTTCCCGCGCAGGCGCGTCGAGGACCGACCCGGCGCGGGCGAATCGGCCCGGTCCATGGTGCGTCGCGGCGTCGACCGGTGTCCAGAGCCGCGTCCGGAGGCATCGGCCGGCCGCGACGGTCTCAGTCCTCGTCGTCGTCGCCGCCCGAGGCCATCATCGCCTCGAGCGCCAGACGCTCGGCGACCTTGAGGCGCTCGGAGGCCGACTTCAGCTGACCGCAGGCGGCGAGGATGTCGCGGCCGCGCGGGGTGCGGATCGGGCTCGCATAACCCGCCCGATTGACGATCTCGGCGAAGGTCTCGATCGCGTCCCAGTCGGGGCATTCGTAGGCCGAGCCCGGCCAGGCGTTGAACGGGATCAGGTTGATCTTGGCCGGGATGCCGCGCAGCAGGCGGACCAGCTCGCGCGCGTCGGCCGGGCTGTCGTTGACGCCCTTCAGCATGACGTATTCGAAGGTGATGCGGCGGGCGTTGGAGAGGCCCGGATAGTCGCGGCAGGCCTGGAGCAGCTCGGCGATCGGGTACTTCTTGTTGATCGGCACCAGCACGTCGCGCAGGTCGTCGCGCACGGCATGGAGCGAGATCGCCAGCATGACGCCGGTCTCGGCGCCGATCTTCGGGATCGCCGGCACGACGCCGGAGGTCGAGAGCGTGATGCGGCGCTTGGAGAGCGAGAGACCGTCGCCGTCGGCGAAGATCAGCATGGCGTCGCGCACCGCCTCGTAGTTCATCAGCGGCTCGCCCATGCCCATCATCACGATGTTGGTGACGAGGCGGCCCTCGGAGGGCAGCTTGCCGTCGGCCTTCTCGGCGGCGGGGAAGTCGCCGAGGCGCTCGCGGGCGACGACGACCTGGGCGACGATCTCCTCGGCCGTCAGGTTGCGCACCATGACCTGGGTGCCGGTGTGGCAGAAGGAGCAGGTGAGCGAGCAGCCGACCTGGGAGGAGACGCAGAGCGTGCCGCGGCCCTCTTCCGGAATGTAGACGGTCTCGACCTCGACCGGGCGGCCGGCGCCGCGCG
>DBMN01000354.1:9845-10707 GCA_002298965.1 Rhizobiales bacterium UBA697
AGCGTCGCGCGCAGGTCCTTGGAGACGTTGGTCATCGCCGCGAAGTCGGCGGCGCCGCGCAGGTAGATCCAGTGCCAGAGCTGGTTCACCCGCATGCGGATCTTCGCCTCCTCGACGCCGANNGGCGCGCAGCGCGTCGGCGAGGCGGTCGCGGGTGAGGCCGAGGAGCGAGGGCTTGGCGTCGGCGGTGGCGACGGCCTGCGGTCGCTTGACGATGGCGTCGAGCACGTCGTCGGTCGGCATCGCGGCCGTGGCGGGGCGCGTCATGGGGGTCTGTCCTCGATGGTCGGGTCTGCGGCGTCGCGCGACGCGAAAGGCGGACGGGTCACCCCATCCGCCTGAAACATCGCCCATCAATAGCCGAAAACCGCGCCGCGAGGAAGCCCGCGGCGCGTTCGCGTCACTTGCATTCCTTGGCGGCGCCGTCGAGCGCGGCGGAGATGCCGGCGAGCGAGAAGACGTAGGACGTGGGGTTGCCGCGACCGGAGGTGGCGGCGATCGACAGCTTCGAGCCCTTCTTGAGGGCGTCGAGGAAGGCGCCGACCTCGTTGTCGTGCTCGAGCCAGGCGCCGTCGGCCTTGGTGAACATGGCGAACTTCTTGCCGTCGATGTCGGCGGCTGCCTTGGAGCCTTCCTTCATCGGATAGCCGACCTGCAGGCTCGGCTCGTTGCGCACGCCCTCGGCGGGCCGCGTCGAGATGAAGAAGAAGACGTCGCCGTGATTGAGCGAGGGCGGTTCCATCTTGGTCGGCTTCGACAGGGCGAAGCAGACCTTGCCCTTGGCGGTGCCGGCGGTGAAGGCACGCCAGTCCTTCGATTCGACGATCAACAGCGGCGAGGCCGGCGCGGCGGGGGCGGCCGC
>DBMN01000175.1:0-8350 GCA_002298965.1 Rhizobiales bacterium UBA697
GCCTCCGCACCGCCCTCGCCGAGGCGCGGCGCGGAGCGCGGCCGCGCGGGCACGTCAAGGGAGAAGCGCGGCGCCGGTGCCGGCTGAACGCGGCCGTCGATCTCGACGAAGGTGCCGCGCGCCCGGTTGTGCGGATGCTCCGGCGCCTCGTCCATCGACAGGACCGGGGCGACGCAGGCGTCGGCCCCTTCGAAGAGCGCGCACCATTCGTCCCGCGTCCGCGCCAGGAACAGCGCGGCGAGGCGGGCGTGGAGACGCGGCCAGACGGCGGGGTCGAGATGGTTCGGCCATTCGGCCGGATCGAGGCCCATGCGCGTGGCGAACTCCACGAAGAACTTGCGCTCGAGCGGCGCCACCGCGACGTGGCGGCCGTCGGCGCAGACATAGGTGCGATAGACCGCCGCCGCGCCGTCGAGAAGGTTGGCGGCACGCGCGTCGCGCCATTTCCCTTGCGCCCTCATCGAATACATCATCGCCATCAGCAGCGACGCACCGTCGGTGATGGCGGCGTCGATCACCTGGCCGCGGCCCGACGTCTGCCGCGCGAAGAGCGCGGCGAGAATGCCGGTGACGAGCATCATCGAGCCGCCACCGAAGTCGCCGACGAGGTTCAAGGGCGGCACCGGCGCCTCGGCGCCACCGATCGCATGGAGCGCGCCGGTCAGGGCGATGTAGCCGAGGTCGTGGCCGGCGGTGTCGGCGAGCGGGCCGGTCTGGCCCCAGCCGGTCATGCGGGCATAGACGAGGCGCGGGTTGATTTCGGCGAGCGGCTCGGGACCGAGGCCGAGGCGCTCCATCACCCCGGGGCGGAAGCCCTCGACCAGCACGTCGGTGGCGCCTGCGAGATCGCGGGCGGTCGCCCGGCCGTCTTCCGACTTCAGGTCCAGCACCAGCGAACGACGGCCGCGATCGAGCACGTCACGGTCCAGCCCCAGGAGGCTGTCGCCGCCGGCCCGGTCGATGCGGAGCACGTCGGCGCCGAGATCGGCCAGAACCATGCAGGCGAAGGGCGCCGGGCCGAGGCCGGCGAATTCCAGCACGCGCAGACCGGCGAGCGGACCCATGGGCTTTCCTCCCTCACGCCACCGCGCGGGCGATGACCAGACGCTGGATGTCGCTGGTGCCCTCATAGATCTGGCAGACGCGGACGTCGCGCCAGATGCGTTCGACGGGAAAGTCGCGGGTGTAGCCGACGCCGCCGTGGATCTGGATCGCGGCGGAGGCGACGCGTTCGGCCATTTCCGAGGCGAAGAGCTTGGCCATGCAGGCCTCCGTCAGGCACGGTTCGCCGGCTTCCCGCAAGCTCGCCGCATGCAGGACGAGCTGGCGCGCCGCCTCGATCTCGGTCGCCATGGTGGCGAGGCGGAAGGCGATCGCCTGATGCTCGGCGATCGGCTTGCCGAAGGTCTGCCGCTCGCGGGCATAGTCGCGAGCCGCCTCGAAGGCCGCCCGCGCCATGCCGACCGCCTGCGCGGCGATGCCGATGCGGCCACCCTCGAGGTTGGCGAGGGCGATCTTGTAGCCTTCACCTTCCGCGCCCAACCGCAACTCGGCCGGAATGCGCATGCCGGTGAAGGCCAGTTGACAGGTGTCGGAGGCGTGCTGGCCGATCTTCTCCTCGACCCGGATCACCTCGTAGCCGGGCGTGTCGGTCGGCACGATGAAGGCCGAGATGCCCTTCTTGCCGGCAGACGGATCGGTGACGGCGAAGACGATGATCAGGTTCGCGTTCTTCCCCGAGGTGATGAACTGCTTCGTGCCGTCGATGACGTAATGGTCGCCGTCGCGCCGCGCGCGCGTCTTCAGATCCGAGGCGTCGGAGCCGGCGTGCGGTTCGGTCAGCGCGAAGCCGCCGATCCATTCGCCCGACGCCAGTTTCGGCAGGAAGCGGCGCTTCTGCGCCTCGGTGCCGAACTTCACGATCGGGCCGCAGCCGACCGAATTGTGTACCGACAGGATGGTCGAACAGGCGCCGTCGCCCGCCGCGATCTCCTCGAGCACCGCGGCATAGGCGACCGCGCCGACGTCGCAGCCGCCCCATTCCTCCGGCACCACCATGCCGAGAAAGCCGAGGGCGCCCATTTCCTTCAGCTCCTCGCGGGGGAAGGCGTGGGTCTTGTCGCGCGCCGCCGCCGTGGGGGCGAGGCGTTCGCGCGCGAAGTCGCGCGCCATGTCGCGGATCGCCGCGCGGGTCTCGTCGAGACGCATGGGAGCTCTCCTTCGTCGGCTCAGGACATCAATTCGACGGCGACGGCAGTTGCCTCGCCGCCGCCGATGCAGAGCGAGCCGACACCGCGCTTTGCACCCCGCTCGGCCAGCGCCGCCATCAGCGTCACCAGGATGCGGGCACCCGACGCGCCGATCGGGTGGCCGAGCGCGCAGGCGCCGCCGTTGACGTTGACCTTGTCGTGCGGCAGGTCGAGATCGCGCATCGCCGCCATGGCGACCACCGCGAAGGCCTCGTTGACCTCGAAGAGATCGACGTCGCCGCTGCGCCAGCCGGTCTTTTCCATCAGCTTGCGGATCGCGCCGATCGGCGCGGTGGCGAATTTCGACGGCTCCTGCGCATGGGTGGCGTGGCCGACGATGCGGGCGAGTGGCGTCAGACCGCGCTTCTCGGCCTCCGAGGCGCGCATCAACACCAGCGCCGCGGCACCGTCGGAGATCGACGAGGAGTTCGCCGCCGTCACCGTTCCGCCGGTGCGGAAGGCGGGCTTCAGCGCCGGGATCTTGTCGAGCCGCGCCTTGCCGGGCTGCTCGTCGATCGAGACGACGCGCTCGGCCTTGCCGGACTTCACCGTCACGGGGACGATCTCGCCGACGAAACGGCCCTCGCCGATCGCCTTCTGGGCGCGGGTCAGCGAGGCGATGGCATAGGCGTCCTGCTCCTCGCGGGTGAACTGATAGGCCTCGGCGCAGTCCTCGGCGAAGGTGCCCATCAGGCGGCCCTTGTCGTAGGCGTCCTCGAGCCCGTCGAGGAACATGTGGTCGAGCACTCGTCCATGACCGAGGCGATAGCCGCCGCGGGCGCGATCGAGCAGGTAGGGGGCGTTGGTCATGCTCTCCATGCCGCCGGCGACGACGATCGAGGCGGAGCCCGCGGCGATCAGGTCGTGGGCGAACATCGTCGCCTTCATGCCCGAGCCGCACATCTTGTTGACGGTGGTTGCACCGGCGGAAAGCGGCAGCCCGGCCTTCAGCGCCGCCTGACGCGCCGGGGCCTGACCGAGGCCGGCGGGCAGGACGCAGCCGAAGACGATCTCCTCGACGGCATCGGGCGCGAGCTTCGCCCGCTCGAGCGCGGCGCGGATGGCGGTGGCGCCCAGGTCCGGCGCCTCGACGTCGGCGAGATCGCCCTGGAAGCCGCCCATCGGCGTGCGGGCGGCGGAGACGACGACGATCGGATCGTGGTTCGACATGGGGTTCCTCCTCGTTCTCGTGCGATCAGCGCGGCGCCATGCGCAGCGCGCCGTCGAGGCGAATGACCTCGCCGTTGAGCATGTCGTTCTCGACGATGTGGGCGACCAGAGCGGCGAATTCGTCGGGTCGGCCGAGCCGCGAGGGGAAGGGCACGCCGGCGCCGAGGCTCGCCTGCACCTCCTGCGGCATGCCGGCCATCATCGGCGTGGCGAAGATGCCCGGCGCGATGGTGACACAGCGGATGCCGGAGCGCGCCAGTTCGCGGGCGACCGGCAGGGTGAGGCCGGCGACGCCCGCCTTGGAGGCGGCATAGGCGGCCTGGCCGATCTGACCGTCGAAGGCGGCGATGGAAGCCGTGTTGACGATGACGCCGCGGCGGCCCTCGTCGTCGGCCGGCTGCTTCGAGACCGCGTCCGCCACGAGGCGCAGCATGTTGAAGGTGCCGATCAGGTTGATCGTCACGGCGCGGGCGAAGCTTTCGAGCCCGTGCGGGCCGTTCTTGCCGACCACCTTCTCGCCCGGCGCGACGCCGGCGCAGTTGACCAGACCGTCGAGCCGGCCGAAGGCGGCGAGTGCCGCCGCGACGGCGGCCTCGCCGTCGGCGGCCGACGTCACGTCGGTACGCTGGAAGCGGGCGGCAGCGCCGAGTTCGGCGGCGACGCGTTCACCCGCTTCGGCGTTGACGTCGGCGATGAGTACGCGGGCGCCGTCGGCCACCAGCCGCTTCGCCACCGCCGCGCCGAGGCCGGAGCCGGCACCGGTGACCACGAAGACTCGATTTGCGATCTGCATCGATCGTCCTTTCTCAGGGCGCGGCCCCTCGGCGCGCGGATGTCTGTTCTCGGGCTGCCCGACGGGCGGTTCCCCTCACGCCGCCGGCTTGTCCATCGCGCGGAGCACGAAGCGCTGGAGCTTGCCGGACGGGGTCTTGGGCAACTGCTCCATGAACTGGATCTCGCGCGGATAGGCATGCGCCGACAGGCGCTTGCGGACGTGGACACGCAGTTCCTCGGCGAGGTCGTCGCCACCGCTCACGCCCGGCTTCAGCACGACGAAGGCCTTGACGATCTCGGTGCGCTCCGGGTCCGGCTTGCCGACCACCGCCGCCTCGATCACCGCCGGGTGCTCGATCAGCGCGCTCTCGACGTCGAAGGGGCCGATGCGATAGCCCGACGAGGTGATGACGTCGTCGTTGCGGCCGACGAAGGAGATGTGGCCGGAGGGCTCGAGCTCGGCGACGTCGCCGGTGCGGTACCACTTCGGTCCGAGCGACGGCGTCTCCTGGTTCAGGTAGCCGCCGAACCAGAACAGCGGCGAGGCGGTCATGTCGACCGCCAGTTCGCCCGGCATGTTGGGCGGCAGTTCGGTGCCGTCGATGTCGATCACCCGGACGCGGTGGCCGGGCATCGAGAAGCCGGCGGATCCGGCGCGGACGTCGTGGGCGAGGCCGTGGTGGTTGTTGACCACCATGCCGAGCTCGGTCTGGCCGTAGTGATCGGCGATCGGCGCGGCGAGCGCGGTGTCGAACCAGCGGATGACCTCCGGGTTCAGGGGCTCGCCGGCCGAGGAGACCACCCGCAGTTGCCCCCTGATCGACGCCGCCGCCTCGTCGCCCGCCGCCATCAGCAGGCGATAGGCGGTCGGCGAGCCGGCGAGATTGGTGATGCCGTGCTCGCGGATGATCCTGTAGGTGCTCTCCGCCGTGAAGCCGCCTTCGTAGAAGGTCGTCGCGTGGCCCATCATCAGCGGACCGGTGACGGCATAGTAGAGGCCGTAGGCCCAGCCCGGATCGGCGATGTTCCAGAAGCGGTCGGAGGCGCGCAGGTCGACGGCCTGTTCCATGTAGACGCGGAAGCCGAGCAGCGCGCGGATCGGCACCGGCACGCCCTTGGGCAGACCCGTGGTGCCCGACGTCGACATCATCAGGAAGGCGTCGGTGCCCTTGCGCATGACGGGCGCGAAGCTCGGCGCGGCGGCGGCGAGGTCGGCGGCGAAGTCGAGATCGCCGGGCGCCACGCTCTCGCCGCGGGCGGGGCGCGCGACCACGGCGATCACCGGCTTCACTGCGACGTCGTCGAGCTTCGGCCGGTTGGTCGGGTCGGTGACGACGAAATTCGCGCCCGAGGTCTGGAGGCGGTGCTCGATCGCCTTGGGGCCGAAGGCGGTGAAGAGCGGCTGGTAGACGCCGCCGACCCGCCATGTGGCCAGAATGGTGACGAGCAGTTCCGGGCAACGCGGCAGCATACCGGCGACGACGTCGCCCGGCCTGACGCCGTGGGCGGAAAGCACGTTGGCGAAGCGGGCGGCACGGTCGGCGAGGTCGGCGAAGGTCAGCGTCTCGCGCTCGCCGCGGGTGCCTTCCCAGACGAGGGCGACGGCGCCGCCGGATGCATGCGAGTCACAACATTCGACGCAGACGTTGATGCCGGCCTCGAGGTCGCCGGAGAGCGTCTTCGCCACATCCTCGGGGCGGAAGGCGGCGTGGAACGCGGCGTAGTCGGGGCGGGTCGAGACGGATTCCGGGCGTCGATCGGTCGGGCTCATGTCGGGGCATCTCCTCCGGACGGGCGCCGTTTCTTGTCGCGAACGTGCGCCCGTCGCAGACCCGATCGAACACCCGGGCGACATGGCCGTCGATGACCCGACTGGCGAGATTTCGTCGGCGGTTTTACCATGTCGCGGAAAGCGCCGCGCGAGACGGCGCCGCGGGGGCGACGATGTCCGAGAATGCCGAACGGCGGATGATACGGCCGAGCTTCGTCGAGGAGGCGCTCGAGGCGCTGCGCCGCAAGGGCCTGCCGACCGCCCCGGTGCTCGAGGCCGCGGGGTTGCCGCTGCAGGTCGACGAGCCCGTCTCGGCCGAGGCCTACGGGCGGATGTGGCTGGCGCTCGCCGCCGCGATGGACGACGAATTCTTCGGCCTCGGCGCGCGGCCGATGCGGCCCGGCAGTTTCGTCATGCTGTGCCACGCGCTGCGCGACACCGGCACGCTGGAGCGGGCGCTGCGACGGGCTCTCCGCTTCCTCGCCGTGCTGCTCGAGGATCCGCGCGGCGAGTTGATGGTCGCCGACGGGCTGGCGCAGGTGATCCTGCACGATGCGGGCGGGCCGCGCACCGCCTTCGCCTATCGCACCTTCTGGATCGTGCTGCACGGCATCCTGTGCTGGCTGGTCGGGCGGCGCATTCCGTTGCGGCTCGTCGACTTCCGCTGCGCCGAGCCGGCGGGCGTCGCCGACTATCGCCAGTTCTTCGGCGCGCCGGTCGACTTCGCCCGACCGGTGAGCCGCATCGCCTTCGACGCGCGGCATCTGGCGCTGCCGATCGATCGGTCGGAGAAGGCGTTGAAACAGTTCCTGCGCGCCGCGCCGGCCAATCTGCTGGTGCGCTATCGCTACGACGCCGGCGTGGTCGCCCAGGTTCGGGCGAAGCTGCGCGCCCTGCCGCCGGCCGCCTGGCCGGACTTCGAGGCGACGGCGCGGGCGATGCGGATGTCGCCGTCGACGTTGCGCCATCGGCTGCGCCAGGAGGGGCAGAGCTGGAACACGGTGCGCGACGACATTCGCCGCGAACGGGCGATCGCAGCGCTGACGACGACCAACCGCGGCGTCGCCGAGATCGCCGGCGACCTCGGTTTCGCCGAGCCGAGCGCCTTCCACCGCGCCTTCCGCAAGTGGACGGGCAAGAGCCCCGGCGCCTTCCGCCGCGAGGTCGCGGGGCGGGCGCCGGGGTGAGACGTCACAGTGGTGCGTAGGGCGTTCGGCGGGCGCCGATCAGCCGCGGGTGGTGGTCGGCACCGGCACCGAGGCGCGGATGGCGTTGGAATAGGGGCAGATGCCGTGGGTCACTTCGACCAGCTTCGCCGCCTCGTCCGCCGGCATGCCGGGGAGAAGCACGTCGAGCGCGGCGGTGATGCCGAAGCCGCCTTCCGAGCGCGGGCCGATGCCGATGGTGGCGGTGACGGTGGTGCCTTCCGGCAGCTTGGTCTTCAGCTGCTGCGCACCGACGCGGAGCGCGCCGAGGAAACAGGCGGAATAGCCCAGCGCGAAGAGCTTCTCCGGGTTGGCGCCGTCGCCGCCGGGGCCGCCGAGTTCCTTCGGCACCACCAGATCGAAAGCCAGGGTGCCGTCGGCCAGAGCCGTCCTGCCGTCGCGGCCGCCGCCGCTCGCCGTGGCCGTAGTGGTGTACTTCGCATCGACGGACATGGGTCTTCTCCTCTTTCGTCGGGATCGGTTCGGGTGCCCGCCCGTTCGATGTCGAACGGCGACGGGCCGGGACAAGGGGAGACGACGTCACGCTCGCGTGTCCGCCGTCGACTGCATTTTATCGTCAACGATTGTATCGTGCACGATCTTTCTTCGAGATAGACCCACCGCGACGAGATGTCAAGCTTGCGATCATATCGCGTGCGATTTATATTGGAGCCATGACCGACCCCATCGTTTCCACTCCCGAGGCCGCCTGCGCGCGCCTGCCGGGTCTCGACGACTTCCTCTGCTTCGCCGTCTATGCGACGGGGCTCGCCTTCAACCGCGCCTACAAGCGGCCGCTGGAGCGCCTGGGGCTGACCTATCCGCAGTATCTCGTCATGGTGGCGCTGTGGGAGGAGGACGGCGTCGCCGTCGGCCGGCTCGGCGAACGCCTGTCGCTCGACACCAACACGCTGACGCCGCTCCTGAAGCGGCTCGAGGCGATGGATCTGGTGGTGCGCCGCCGGGCGGTCGAGGACGAACGCCGCGTGCTGGTGTCGCTCTCCGACAAGGGCCGCGCCCTCGCGGAGGCCCGCGGCGAGGTGATGCGGTGCATCGTCGAGGCGACGGGCATGAGCCTCGCCGAGATCGAACGCATCGCCGGCGACATGCGCCGCCTGCGCGCCAATCTCGAACGGGCGGCCGAGACGGTCTGAGCGAACACCGGGACACCGGGACACCGG
>DBMN01000175.1:8401-8889 GCA_002298965.1 Rhizobiales bacterium UBA697
CGGGACACCGGGACACCGGGACAGGGCGATCACGCGCCGGATCGCTTGGCAACCCCGGTCGCGCCGCGCCCGGCGCCGGCCGGCCCTTCGCCACGCCTAGCCGCACGCCTCTTCCCCACTCCCTACACCCCGCCCTACGCCACGCCCCGTTCCCGCCTCCCCTCTCCGCCTCCCCTCCAAGCGATCGCCGCCCCTCCCCCTGCCATGCACCTCGAACTCTTGCGAGTCGGTTGCATTTGCAATACTGGTCACGAGATCATGCACGGGGACGGCCGGGGGGCCGCTCGTCGCGTCGCACGAGGAGGGGGCATGCAGGCACCATCGGACACCGAAGACGAACGCCGCGCCGCACCGCCGGTCTGGCCGATCGAGAAACTGGTCGGGACGGGCCGCGAGGCGCTGATCCGCCACGACAAACAGCTCTACCGCCTGCGGATCACCGCGCAGAATCGCCTGATCCTCACCAAGTGACGCCGCGCGGGGGCGGC
>DBMN01000175.1:8928-9336 GCA_002298965.1 Rhizobiales bacterium UBA697
CTCTTCGGCGTCGACCGGAGGCCTCCGCCGGCAGGGGCGGCGCATCGCGACCGACCGGTCCAATTCGCAAGTGCGAAGAGTCGCTTGACACGATTTTGCGACTGATTATCATTACCATCACTCGACCAGGCAGCCCACGGACGGTCCGTCCAGCCACCCAAGATCGAGCGTCGTCGGCGGAGCGCGCATCGCGCCCCGCTTCCGATCGATCGAAGGGTCGGGTGCCTCGTGCCGCCCGACCATGGACGGCGAGCCACGNNGGGGGGCAGCATTCACGTCATGAGCAATCAGGTTCTTTCTCCCGCGTCGCTGAGGGCGCGGCTGGCGGCGCCGCGCGCCGTCTCCCGACCCGAGATCGCGGTGCCGGTCGCCGTCGCCACGATGGTGGCGATCGCCGGCGGCGCGCAG
>DBMN01000173.1 GCA_002298965.1 Rhizobiales bacterium UBA697
CGAGCGCCTCGTCGACGACGGTGCGGCGGTGACGCCCGGCACCACGCTGCTGACGGCGACCGGTCCGGCGGGCGCCCTGCATCGGACGTGGAAACAGGCGCAGACCACGGTCGAGATCCTCTCCGGCGTGGCGAGCGCGGCGCGCGAGATGGTCGAGGCGGTCGCCGCGACCGGACGGGTCGTGCCGGTCGCCTGCACCCGC
Source organism: Rhizobiales bacterium UBA697 (assembly GCA_002298965.1). Lineage (GTDB taxonomy): Bacteria > Pseudomonadota > Alphaproteobacteria > Rhizobiales > Ancalomicrobiaceae > Pinisolibacter. The sequence continues at coordinate 203 of DBMN01000173.1, forward strand.
AAGGCCTTTCCCGGCGGCCGGCGGATGCTCGGCGCGGCGATCCGGGCGGGCGGCTGCGTCGTCCACCGTCACGGGCTCTCCGACACGGTGCTGGTCTTCGCCGAACACCGCGCCTTCCTCCCCGACGAACCGCTCGGCGGGCTCGCCGCACGGCTGAGGGCGGCGGCACCGGAGAAGAAACTGGTGATCGAGGTCGCGACCCCCGAGGAGGCGCTGGCGGCGGCGCGGGACGGATTCGACGTCATCCAGACCGAGAAGTTCACCCCCGCCGATCTGGCCCGGGCGGTCGCCATGGTGAAGGCGGAGCGGCCGGCGGTGGTGATCGCCTCGGCCGGCGGCATCCACCCCGGCAACGTCGGCGCCCATGTCGCCGCCGGTGCCGACGTGATCGTGACGTCCTGGCCCTACGGCGCCCGGCCGCGCGACGTCGCCGTGACGCTCGCGCCCGACCGCGACGGATGATCGACGCGTCGACACTTCCCGGCCGCGTGTCGGTCGGATAGACTCGACCCGATCCCCTCCCCCCGCGACTGCACCGAGCCCCCCCGATGACCGACGGCAAGATCGACGCCCTCCTCGCGATCCGTTCGAGCGAAGGACGACTGCTGGTCGGACGAGAGCGCATCCGCCTGCTGGAGGCGGTCGTCGAGCACGGCTCGATCACCAAGGCGGCCAAGGCGACCGGCTTCTCCTACAAGACGGCGTGGGAGGCGGTCGACGCCATCAACAATCTCCTGCCCACCCCGGCCTTCGTGACGCGGGCCGGCGGCCGGGTCGGCGGCGGCGCCGAGGTGACCGAGGCCGGGCGGCGACTGATCGACACGTTCCACCGGCTCGAGGACCGGCTCTCGGCGATCTCCTCGGCGATCGCGGAGGAAGGGATCGACGGGCTCGAGGACGCGCTGCTGTGGGCGGTCGGGCGCAAGATCTCGGCGCGCAACGTCTTCCAGACCGAGGTGACGGCGCTGAAGCGCTGGCCGGTCGACGTCGAGGTGACGCTGGCGGTTTCGTCGACGGCCGCCATCCGCGCCGTCGTCACCAACGCCTCGGTCGAGGAACTCGCGCTGGCGCCGGGGCGGCGCGTGGTGGCGCTGGTCAAGGCCTCCTTCGTCCACCTGATCCCGCCGGACGAGGCGACCGGGCTCCGGCGCAACGTCTTCCCCGGCACGGTGCGCGGGCGCATCGACGCCGAGGTCAACTCCGAGATCCGCATCGACATCGGCGACGGCAAGACCATGGTCGCCGTGGTGCCGCGCGAGACGGCGGAGGATCTCGGCATCGTCGAGGGCGGGCCGGCGGTCGCCACCTTCGACGCCGACCACGTCATCCTGGCGGTCGACTGAACCGTCGCGATCCCCGGCGGATCCCGGTGCCATGAGGCGGAAATCCCGATCGATCCGCGATGCGGTTCGGCGCGGTCGCGCGAACCGATGGGCGGCCTCAGGCCGAGGGCGCCGACGGGGCGATGTCGTCGATCCACAGGCGCAGGTCGTCGCGCAGCACCTCGAGCCGCTCGATCTCGGCACAGAGACCGGCGTGACGCGCCTCGAGGCGGGACGCGAGCGCGGTACGGGCGGCCTCCGGTCCGACGTCGTCGCGCAACGCCAGCAGTTCGGCGATCTCGGGCACCGGCAGGTCGTATTTGCGCAGCGACACGATGAAGGCGACGCGCGCGACGTCGGAGAGATCGTAGAGCCGGTAGCGCGACGCGGTGCGCCGCGGCTTGATCAGCCCGAGCTGCTCGTAGAAGCGGATGGTGCGGAGCGAGATGCCGAAGCGGTCGGAGATCTCGCGAATCTGATGTTCGCGGTTCTCGATCTCCCTGCTGGCCAACGAGAATTCACAATCGAGAGGACCGAGCAGCATTCGCATCTCCCTTCGCGCAACTGTCGTCGGTCTTGCCGAGAATGGGGCGGGTGTCCGGACGGGACGGCGTCGCGACGCGGTGCCGCATCGAGGCACCGGTCTTCCGCGAGCGGCCCGGGGGCCGCGCGGAGAAGCGTGGGGCCGAAACGGTCAGTCGCGCGAGCGCGCCGGCGCCTCGAGATTGGAGCGGTGCTCGACGACGGTCTGGGCGATCATGCTCAGCATGTAGACCAGAAAGTCGTCGTCCAGCCGCTTGGCCCGATCGATGTTCGACAGGACCTCGCGATAGAGGACGTCGAGTTCCCTGGCACGATCGAAGGGCGGAGCGACGATCTCCGATAGGCCGTACTGCTCGGGAGCGACATTCAGCATGCAACCGTCTCCTCATCGGCTTGGTATCGCATGAACATAGCGCCGGCCGCGTCACGGGTGCGCGGTTGCGACGCAGCGTAAGCACAACCCTTCTGGATCGTCAGAGACGCCCTCATTCGCCGCACCATCGCCTTGCTGCAACGCATGGTTTTCAATTTGATCCGTAGGGTTGTCGGTATTTTTCGCAAGGCGGCAAAAGCGTCACCAACCCCCGTCACACACCATTGCCGGGAGGCGTCGACGCGGTTTCGCGGCTCGGTCGACTGCGTTATCGTCGCCATCCGTCGCGTGAAGTCCGAGAGGTGTGCGGAACCGCATGAAGGCGTCGCTGGCCCTTCTGGGAAAACCCCGTCTCGAGAAGGCCGACGGCACCGCGGTGGTGCTGCCGGCCAAGGCCTTCGCCTTGGCCGCGCAGATCGTGCTCGACTGTCCCAACCGCGAGACGACGCGCGGCGCGGCGGCCGGCTTCCTGTGGGAGGCGGCGAGCCAGCAGCGTCGGCGCTCGGGCAACCTGCGCCAGCTGATCCAGCGCATCCTGACCGCCCAGAGCGAGAGCGGCGTGCGCGTCTTCGTCTTCGAGGACGACCGCATCCGTCTCGACGGCGCGGCGATCGGGATCGACCTCGACCTGCTGCCGACCGAGGCGCCGACCGACGGCGACGGCATCTACGCGCTCGGGCGTCTCTATCGCGGCGACCTCCTCACCGGCATCGACGAGGACGGGCCGGAATTCGCGCAGTGGCTGATGGCGCGCCGCGAACGACTGCGCGACGTCTTCGTGCGCACCGTCGCGCCGCTGGTCGACGCCGATCCGCCGCGGCTCTCCGACGAGCAGACCGCCTATGTCGCCCACCGCCTCGCCGAGATCGACCCCTGCGAGGAGGCCGGCTATCGCGGTCTGATCCGGCTCCACGGCCGTCGCGGCGACGCCGAGGCGGTGCAGCGCACCTTCCGTCAGTTGCAGAACGAACTCGAGCGCATCGTCGACGCCAAGCCGTCGGAGACGACGCGGGCCGTCTACCTGGCGGCGACGCGGCGCCTCGCGCCGAGCCGCGAGGCCGGGTCGGCGGTCGCCGGCATGGTGCCCGCCTTCGCACCGCTGGTCGGCCGCATCCGCCCGCTGATGGCGGTCCACATCCGCATCGCCTCGTTCCTGAGCGACGCGGAGGCCGAACGGGCGCGGTCCCACGTCGACGAATGCGTCGATCTCCTGTGGCGGTCGCATTCGGTGACGGTGATGCGCTCCGACGACGAACCGGGGATGCCGTCACGCCCCTTCGCCGGCTGCGACTATCGCCTCGATCTCGGCGCCAGCCGCGCCGAGGACCGTCTGGTGCTGCGCTTCCAGCTGCGCGCGACGACGACCGGCGAGGTGCTGTGGTCGTCGAAGGCGGCGCCGGACCAGTCGCCGGCCGCGCTGACGCGGGCGGTCGAGGACATCCAGCGCTACGTCGAGATCGGCGAGCTGGCGGCGGGCGACCAGCCCGCGAGCATCGAACGGCAGGTTCATCGCCTGACCCTGCAGGGCGAGCGCTGGCTGAAGAACATCGAGCTGCCGTCGGTCCGTCGCGCCAAGTCGCTCTTCCGCAACGCGCTGACCAGCCGCGGCGAGCACGCCCCGGCGATGGCCGGCCTGTCGCGCGCCTTCCGGATGGAGTGGCTGCTGCTCACCCGCGGCGACATGGCCGAACTCGAGACGGCGGAGAGCTGGGCCAAGAAGGCGATCGCCGCCGACCCGGACGACGCCCGCGGCGCCCACGAGATGGGGATCTGCCAGATCTATCGCCGCCGCTTCGATCACGGGCTCGAACTGCTCGAACGCGCCGCCCGCAGTGCGCCCTCCAACGTCACCATCGCCGAGGACTTCGCCGACGCGCGGGTGATGAGCGGGATGATCGATCAGGGCATCGCCCAGTTCGACGCGCTGCTCGCCCGGCTGCACCACCCCAGCGACCAGCTGCTGTGGTATGCCGCCGGCGGCTTCTATCTCGCGGGCGACTACGACCGGGCGATCGACCTGCTCGACCGCATGGTGATGCCCGACACGGCCTTCCATCTGCGCGCCGCCTGCCACGCCATGCTGAACCAGCGGGCCGAGGCCGACCATTTCGTCCGGGCGATGCGCGACCGACTGCCCGACTTCAGAATCGGCTCGCGTTCCCACATGGCGCCGCTCCGGCGACCGGAAGACCGGGAGCATTTCGAGGCGGGGCTGGTGTCGGCCGGGTTCGATCGATGAGCGATCGAAGAACGAAGAGGAGAAGCCAATGGCCAATACCGTCGTACTCAAGGTGACCGGCGACGACCGCACCTTCGTGGTGGATCTCGAGACCCTCACGGTCCAGGTGGCCGACGCCGATCTCGTCGCGACGGGCGACGAAGCCACGGTCGAGGGCATCGAATGCGCCGTGGCGCTCGACGTCCGCGCCGAGGGCGCCTCGCATGCGCTCTTCGCCAATTCCCACGCGCTCTTCGCCAACTCGCACGCGCTGTTCGCCAACTCGCATGCGCTCTTCGCCAACTCGCACGCCCTCTTCGCGGCGCGCTGAGCCATGACGACCCCCGCGCGCGCCGTCGCGCCCGAGATCGCCTCGATCTTCGCCGTCGGCGCGCGCGGCTTTCCCTCCGACTACCTCGACCGGGCCCGCGACCCGGAAGAGACCGTCGCCCTGATGTGGCCGCGCGCCGCCGAGTTCGGCCTCACACGTCTCGCCGCCGTCACCGGTCTCGACCGCATCGGCATCCCGGTCTGGGCGGCGATGCGGCCCAATTCCAAGAGCCTGGCGCTGTGTCAGGGCAAGGGCGTCTCCGACGCCGCCGCCCGCGCCTCGGCGTTGATGGAGGCGGTCGAAGTGGCGACGGCCGAACAGGCGACCGTCCCCACGCGAGTCGCCACCGTCGCCGAACTCGCCGCCGAGGGCCGCGCCTTCGACACGCTCGAGACCCTGCTGCTGCACGGCGCGACGCCGCCGGCCGCCGACGAGCCGATCGCCTGGTTCGAGACCCACGATCTCACCGGCGCCGGCACGCGGCTGGTGCCGCTCGAGGCGATCCGCCTCGACGACGCGACGACCCCCAATCGCTGGTGGCAGTCGACCGACGGTCTGGCCTCGGGCAACACCGTGTGGGAGGCGACCTTCCACGGGTTGTGCGAACGGATCGAGCGCGACGCGCTGGTGCTCTGGTCGCTCAAGGGCGACGCCGACGTCGCCGCCGCCTGTTTCGACCCGCGCGAGCTGGGCGATCCGATGCTCGACGGTCTCGTCGACCGGATCGAGGCGGCCGACATGCGGATCCGCCTGTTCGACACCACCTCCGACCTCGGCCTGCCGACCCACATGGCGATCCTGTCGCGCCATCCGAGCGGCCACGAGGACAAGTGGAAGCACTTCGACCTTGCCTCGGGCAGCGGCTGTCATCCCGATCCGGTGCGCGCCGCGATCCGTGCGGTGACGGAGGCGGCGCAGTCGCGCCTGACCTCGATCGCCGGGGCGCGCGACGACTTCGCCCCCGAGATCTACGGCGCCGGCATCAACCGGGCGCTGCTGCCCTACGTCCGCGCCGAGCCGCGCGCGGGTGCCGCGCGGGCGACCGGGCGGCGGCT
>DBMN01000226.1:0-251 GCA_002298965.1 Rhizobiales bacterium UBA697
GACGGCGGGGGCGAGGGCTGCGAGCGCGACGGCGAACGGGCGGGCGAGACGGGTCATGGCGCGATCTCCCGAGGGTCCTCGATGATGCGCCTCGCCGGGCGGCCCCGCAATCGCCGCGCGTGGTGCGATGCTCGCGATCCCGCCCGTTCACGCGGAATTCGCTGGCGGCAGGCCGCGGAATCCTGTTCAAGAGACGGGCACCTGCGCGGGCATGAAAAGTCCCTCGCGGGCGTTTTCCGTTTTCCGCCGGC
>DBMN01000226.1:388-10856 GCA_002298965.1 Rhizobiales bacterium UBA697
GCTCGCCTTCTTCGCCCCCGACGTCCACGTCCTGGCGCTGCCCTCGTGGGATTGCCGCCCCTACGACCGCGTCTCGCCCAACCCGGTCGTCGTCGCCCGCCGCATGACGACGCTGTCGCATCTGGCCAGCCCCCGCGAGCGCAAGAAGCCGATCGTGGTGCTGACCACCGTCAACGCCGCCGCCCAGCGCCTGCCGACCCGCGACAGCGTGGCGAAGGAGACCTTCGCCGCCCAGGCCGGCGGCCGCGCCGACATGAAGAAGCTGGTCGAGTGGCTCGAATCGAACGGTTTCGAGCGCACCTCGACGGTGCGCGACACCGGCGAATACGCCACCCGAGGCGGCATCCTCGATCTCTTCGCGCCGGGGTCGGAGACGCCCGTCCGTCTCGACTTCTTCGGCGACGAGATCGAGCAGATCCGCCGTTTCGATCCCGAGACCCAGCGCACCACCGGCCAGTTGAAACGGCTGGAATGGGTGCCGATGTCGGAAGTGACGCTGACGCCCGACGTCGTCTCGCGTTTCCGCCGCAACTATCTCGCGACCTTCGGCGCCGCGATGCGCGACGACGCGCTCTATTCCGCCGTCTCCGAGGGCCGCCGCTACGCCGGCATGGAGCACTGGCTGCCGCTCTTCCACGACCGGCTCGAGACCATCTTCGACTATTGCGACGGCGCCCGCGTCGTCCTCGACGATCACGTCGAAGACGGATTGAAGGAGCGCATCGCCGACGTCGCCGACCACTACGCCGCCCGCCGCGAGGCGATGGAGGAGGCCCAGTCGGGCTCCGTTCCCTACAAGCCGCTCGAGCCCGCCCTCCTCAACCTGACGGTGGAAGAATGGACGGCCCGGCTGGTCGATGCCCAGACCACCCGCCTCACCCCCTTCGCGCTCCCCGGCGATCGGCTCGACGTCGTCGACTGCGAGGGCCGCCAGGGTCGATCCTTTGCCGCCGAACGCGCCGCCGAGGGCGTCAACGTCTTCGACGCGGCGATCGCCCATCTCTCCGAGCTGCGGGCGGGCGACCGCAAGGTCGTCGTCGCCGGCTGGTCGGAAGGCGCGCTCGATCGCCTGCGCCAGGTGCTCGAGGACCACGGCCTCGGCCGGACGAAGCGCATCGAGACCTTCCCCGAGGCGGGCTTGTTGGAAAAGGGCGAGATCGGCCTCGCCGTCCTCGGCCTCGAACAAGGCTTCGAGATCGAGGATCTCGCGGTCGTCGCCGAGCAGGACATTCTCGGCGAGCGCCTGATCCGGGCGAAGAAGCGCAAGCCCAAGGGCTCGGACTTCCTCACCGAGGTCGCCGGCCTCGCCGAGGGCGATCTCGTCGTCCACGTCGATCACGGCATCGGCCGCTTCACCGGCCTCAAGACGATTACCGCTGCCGGTGCGCCGCACGACTGTCTGGAGCTCGTCTATCAGGGCGGCGACAAGCTCTATCTGCCGGTCGAGAACATCGAGCTCCTGACCCGCTACGGCACCGACGAGAGCGACGCCCAGCTCGACAAGCTCGGCGGCGTCGCCTGGGGTGTCCGCAAGGCGCGGATGAAGAAGCGGATCCGCGAGATCGCCGATCAGCTGATCAAGACCGCCGCGCAGCGCCTCCTCAAGACCGCGCCGCGCCACACGGTGCCGGAAGGCCTCTACGACGAGTTCCGCGCCCGCTTCCCCTGGGAGGAGACCGACGACCAGCTCGCCTCGATCGAGAGCGTCTTCGACGATCTCGCCGCCGGCCGCCCGATGGACCGTCTGGTCTGCGGCGACGTCGGCTTCGGCAAGACGGAAGTCGCGTTGCGCGCCGCCTTCGCGGTCGCCGCCGCCGGACGTCAGGTCGCCGTCGTGGTGCCGACCACGCTCCTGTCGCGCCAGCACTACCGGACCTTCGCCGACCGCTTCAAGGGTCTGCCGGTGCGCGTCGCCCAGGCCTCGCGCCTCGTCTCCCACAAGGACATGGTGGCGGTGAAGAAGGAGCTGGCCGAAGGCACGCTCGACATCGTCGTCGGCACCCACGCGCTGCTCGCCAAGGGCATCGAGTTCAAGGACCTCGGCCTCCTCATCATCGACGAGGAGCAGCACTTCGGCGTCAAGCACAAGGAGCGGCTGAAGGAGCTGAAGTCGGACGTCCACGTGCTCACGCTCTCGGCGACGCCGATCCCGCGCACCCTGCAACTCGCCCTGACGGGCGTGCGCGAACTCTCGATCATCGCCACGCCGCCGGTCGACCGCATGGCGGTCCGCACCTTCGTCTCGCCCTTCGATGCCCTGGTGGTGCGCGACGCGCTGATGCGCGAACACTGGCGCGGCGGCCAGAGCTTCTACGTCTGCCCCCGCCTCTCCGACCTCGCCGAACGCCGCGAGTTCCTGGAAAAGGTGGTGCCGGAGGTCAAGGTCTGCGTCGCCCACGGCCAGATGCCGGCGACCGAACTCGAAGACGTCATGAACGCCTTCTACGAGGGCAAGTACGACGTACTGCTCTCCACCACGATCGTGGAATCGGGCCTCGACATCCCGACCGCCAACACGCTGATCGTCCACCGCGCCGACATGTTCGGCCTCGCCCAGCTCTATCAGCTGCGCGGCCGCGTCGGCCGGTCGAAGGTCCGCGCCTACGCCCTCTTCACCACCCCGGCCGAGAAGAAGCTGACGACCCAGGCCGAGAAGCGGCTGAAGGTCCTCCAGTCCCTGGAGAACCTCGGCGCCGGCTTCCAGCTCGCCTCGCACGACCTCGACCTGCGCGGCGCCGGCAACCTGATCGGCGAGGAACAGTCCGGCCACATCAAGGAGATCGGCTACGAACTCTACCAGCACATGCTGGAGGAGGCCGTCGCGGCGCTGAAGTCGGGCGACGAGGCGATGCCGGAGGAGAAGTGGTCGCCGCAGATCACCGTCGGCACGCCGGTCCTGATCCCCGAGGACTACGTCGCCGATCTGGCGCTGCGCCTCGGCCTCTACAAGCGCCTGTCGGACCTCCAGACCCTCGAGGAGATCGAAGCCTTCGGCGCCGAGATGATCGACCGCTTCGGCCCGATGCCGGAGGAGGTCGAGCAGCTCTTGAAGATCGTCTGGGTCAAGGCGCTGTGCCGCCGGGCGAACGTCGAGAAGATCGAGGCCGGCCCCAAGGGCGTCGTCGTCTCCTTCCGCGACGGCTCCTTCGCCAATCCGGCCGGTCTCGTCCGCTTCATCGCCGAGCAGGGCTCGATGGCGAAGATCCGCCCCGACCAGAAGATCGTGCTCACCCGCGACTGGCCGGAGCCGGCCGATCGCCTGCGCGGTGCCGCGGTGGTGCTGACCCAGCTCGTCAAGATCGCCGAGCGCAAGGACGAGGGTCCGATCACTCTGACCTCCGGCATGGTGGAAGCGGCCGAGCCCAAGAAGCTCCGCCTCGAGCCGACCCCGCCTCCCCCGCCCCCGCCGCAGAAGAAGATGGGCCGCTATCCGAGCCTCGACAGCCTCAAGAACCGCAACAAGTCGAAATGGCCGACCGGCGGTGGCTCGGGAGGATCGGGCGGCGGACGCTGGCGGTGAGGGAGGGTCAGGCGGCCGTCGCACCGATCGACAGCAGCACCGCCGCATGCGACCGTCCCGCGAAACCCTCCATCGAGCCCCGCGCGCCCCGTGTCGCGCGGAGCGGATCACACGTCGAGGACCGTCCCTTGAAGCCACCCGTCAGGATCGCCGTCGCCGGCCTTCGCGGCCGCATGGGCCGTACGCTCGCCGAGGTTCTGGCGAAGGAGCCGGACGTAGCCTTCCTCGGCGGCTTCGGCCGTGACGGGCAGGCCGGCGACGGGCTGATCGATCGCGCGACGGCGCTCGAGACCGCCGACGTCGTCCTCGACTTCACCACCGGCGCCGCCGCCGCGGACCTCGCCGAGATCTGCGCGGCGCGTGGCGGGCCGGCGCTGGTGATCGGCGCGACCGGCTTCGAAGCCGACGAGATCGCCCGCATCGACGCCGCCGCCCGCAGGGTCCCGATCGTGCGCTCCGGCAATTTCTCGATCGGCATGAACATGCTGACGAGCCTCGTCGCGCAGGTCGCCCGCACGCTCCCGCCCGAGGCCTGGGACATCGAAGTCGTCGAAATGCATCATCGAAACAAAGTCGATGCACCGTCCGGCACCGCCCTGATGCTCGGCGAGGCCGCGGCGGAGGGACGGAGCGTCCCCCTCGCCTCGGTCGAGCGACGCGGCCGCGACGGCATCGGCGGCGAAAGGCCCGTCGGCGAGATCGGTTTCGCCGTCTTGCGCGGGGGCGGCGTCATCGGCGACCACGACGTCGTCTTCGCCGCCGAAGACGAGGTGGTGACGCTGTCGCATTCCGCCAAGGATCGCGGCATGTTCGCCCGTGGCGCGTTGGCGGCGGCCCGCTGGGTCGTGGGCCGCGCGCCCGGCGCCTACGACATGCAGGACGTCCTCGGCGCCGCACCACGTCACGGCTCCGTCGCCGACCGGGCCGAAACTGCCGTTGTCGAACCGCAGAGAACCGAACCGATGTCCGACCTGCCCGCCCCGATCCGCGCCTATATCGACGCCTACAATCGCAAGGACGTCGACGGCATGCTCGCCTGCCTGAGCGACGACGTCGTCTTCCGCAACCTCTCCGGTGGCGAGGTGACGGCCGAGACCGCGGGCAAGGCGGCCTTCGCCGACCTCGCCGCCTTCGGCGCGACCGCGTTCTCGGAGCGCTGCCAGACGGTCGTGCACGCGATCACCGTGGCCGACCGGACGCTGGTCGAGATCGCCTATGCGGCGACCGTGGCGCAGGATCTCCCCAACGGCTGGAAGGCGGGCCAGGCGCTCGACTTCGCCGGGACCTCGTCGTTCCGCGTCGAGAACGGCCTGATCGCCGAGATCGTCGACCAGAGCTGACGGTCGATCCGGTGGGCGGAGGCCCCCGCCCCCTCCCCTCCGTCCGCCCTTCCTGCTAGAACATATCGAGAATCCAACGCGGACCGCCCGAGGCTCCATGCGCCCCGAGATCCTGACGCCCCTCTTCGCCGGCCTGAAGGGCCTTCCCGGCATCGGGCCGAAGACGGCGCCGCTGTGGAACCGGCTGGTCGGCGCGGACATCGCCGGCGGCGAGGCGCGGGTTCTCGATCTGCTGTTCCACCTGCCGGTCTCGGTGATCGATCGCCGCAGGACGCCGAAGATCGGCGAGGCGCCGGACGGCGAGATCGCCTCCATCCTCGTCACCGTCGCCCAGCACCGCCCGCCGCCCCGCGGCAGTCGCGCGCCCTACAAGATCGTCGCCTTCGACGACACCGGCGACATGACGATCGTCTATTTCTCGCCGCGCGCCGACTGGCTGGCGAAGCTCTTCCCCGAGGGCGAGAAGCGCTGGGTCTCCGGGCGGATCGAGTGGTTCAACCGCTCGCCACAGATGGTCCACCCGGACATCGTCGCGACCGAGGCCGAATTCGCGACGCTGCCGCTGGTCGAGCCGGTCTATCCGCAGACCGAAGGCATCTCGTCGCGCCAGATCGCCAAGCAGGTCGCCCACGCCTTCGAGCGCCTGCCCCACCTGCCCGAATGGCAGGATGGCGACTGGCTGGCGAAGCAACGCTTCCCCGATTTCTCCTCGGCGCTCGCGACCCTGCATCACCCCGAAGGCGCCATCGACGACGAGGCGCCCTCGCCGGCGCGCGACCGGCTCGCCTACGACGAACTCCTCGCCCAGCAACTGACGCTGGCGCTGGTGCGCGCCGATGCCCGGCGACTGCCCAAGGAGCCGCGGATCGCCACGGGCGTCCTCACCGACAGGATCCGCGACGCCCTGCCCTTCGAGCCGACCGGCGCGCAGGAGGCGGCGATCGCCGACATCCGCGCCGATCTCGCCCGGCCCGACCGCATGCTGCGCCTGCTGCAGGGCGACGTCGGCGCCGGCAAGACGCTGGTCGCGGTGATGGCGGCGGCGATGGCGGTCGAGACCGGCGGTCAGGCCGCGATCATGGCGCCGACCGATCTGCTCGCCCGTCAGCATGCCCGCTCGCTCGCTCCGCTCGCCGAGGCCGCCGGCATCCGCTGGGCGATCCTGACGGCGCGCGAGAAGGGCAAGGAACGCGAGGCGATCCTCGAAGGCCTCGCCGCGGGAACGATCGACGTGCTGATCGGCACCCACGCGCTGTTTCAGGGACCGGTCGAATTCGCCGATCTGGCGCTGGCCGTCGTCGACGAACAGCATCGTTTCGGCGTCCATCAGCGCCTGGCGCTGACCTCCAAGGGCCGCTCGACCGATCTCCTGGTGATGACGGCGACGCCGATCCCGCGCACGCTGATGATGAGCTTCTTCGGCGATCTCGACGTGTCGCGCCTGATGGAGAAACCCGCCGGCCGCCAACCGATCGCCACCCGCCTCGCCTCGTCGGAGCGCATGGGCGAGATCGTCGAGAGCCTCTCCCGCGCCATCGCCAACGGTCAGAAGATCTATTGGATCTGCCCGCTGGTGGAGGAGAGCGAGGTCTCCGACCTCGCCGCCGCCTCCGAGCGCTTCGAGGATCTGACCCGCGCCCTCGGTCCGGTCGTCGGCCTCGTCCACGGCCGGATGAAGGCCGACGAGAAGGACGCCGCCATGCGCGCCTTCAAGGAGGGCGACACGCGGCTCCTGGTGGCGACGACCGTCGTCGAGGTCGGCGTCGACGTGCCGGATGCGACGATCATGGTGATCGAACACGCCGAACGCTTCGGCCTCGCCCAGCTCCACCAGCTGCGCGGCCGGGTCGGGCGCGGCAGCGAGGCCTCGTCCTGCCTGCTGGTCTACAAGGGTCCGCTCGGCGAGACCGCCAAGGCGCGGCTGGAGATCATGCGCTCGACCGACGACGGCTTCGTCATCGCCGAGGAGGACCTGAAGCTGCGCGGTGGCGGCGACGTGCTCGGCACCCGCCAATCGGGCCTGCCCGGTTTCCGCATCGCCCGGCTCGACCGCCACGGCGACCTGCTCGAGGCGGCGCGCGACGACGCCCGGCTGGTCCTTTCCCGCGATCCGACGCTGCGCTCGCCGCGCGGCGAAGCCCTGCGCGTCCTGCTCCATCTCTTCGATCAGGACCGCGGTATCCGTCTCGTCGAGGCGGGGTGACGCCGAGGAGGCTCCCCATGATCCCACAGACCCCCGCCGAAGATCCCGCAGGTCTCGCGACCTGCGCCCTCACCGACGTCGTCCTGCCGCGGTCCGACATGGTGCCGTTCTTCTCGCTCACCCCCGGCCTCGCCGACACGCTGCTGCGCGAGCGGCCCGGGCTCACGCACGACGCTCTGGTGTCGCGCGCCGCCGTCGCCGAGCGCCGCGATCGCTACATCCGCGACATGCTGACGGCCGAACACGGCGAGCTGAACGAGCTCGAGGCGCAGGTCGCCGCCTCCATCGCCCGCGCCGACACGATCTCCTCCGACGTCGCGGCCGAATTTGCCGAAGTCCGCACGGTGGGCCAGCGCATGGCCGACGTCGTCGCCTCGTTCGGCGGGTCCTGGACCTTCATCGCCCTGTTCGGCGCGGTGATGGTGGTGTGGATGGGCCTCAACGCCGCCCTCTCCGCCCGCGCCTTCGACCCCTTCCCGTTCATCCTGCTGAACCTCGTGCTCTCCTGCCTCGCCGCCGTCCAGGCGCCGATCATCATGATGAGCCAGAAGCGGCAGGAGGCGAAGGATCGCCTACGCTCGGAGAGCGATTATCGGGTCAACCTCAAGGCCGAGCTGGAGATCCGCCATCTCCACGAGAAGCTCGACCACATCCTGCAACACCAGTGGCAGCGGCTGGCCGAGATCCAGCAGATGCAGATCGAGATCATGCAGGATCGCCAGGCGGCTCCGCCGCCGGTACCGGAACCGCCGACCCGACCTCCCGAGCCGGAACCGCCCGCTCGGGCGTGACGATGCCACCGGAGATCACCAGCTTGGCGCCGTCCTCGACGCTCATGGCGAGGATGCGCACTTGCGCCTTCGGCAGGAACATGACGTAGCCGCCGGTCGGGTTGGGCGTCGTCGGGATGAAGACGGTGAGCCAGTCGTCGATGCCGACCTCCGGCCGCTCGGCCGAGAGCCGCTCGGCGACCTCGCCCCTCGCCGGGCCGGAGACGAAGACCAGCGACCACACGCCGGCGCGCGGCCATTCGATCAGCCCGACCTCGCGGAACGACTGGTCGCGCGAGGAGACGAAGGTCTGGAAGATCTGCTTCAGCGTCCGATAGACCGGCCGCACGAAGGGGAGCCGGCCGACGAGATCCTCGCCGTAGGAGAGCAGCGTGCGGCCGACCAGCGAGGCGGTCAGCGCGCCCAGAAGGGTGATGCCGATCATCGCCACCAGCAACCCGAAGCCGGGCACGGCGAAGGGCAGATGGGTGTCGGGGTTCCAGGTCGAGGGGATCAGCGGCTTGACCGAGGCATCGACCCAGTCGAGGAAGCCGCGCGCCAGATAGACGGTGATCGCCAGCGGCCCGACCACCACGAGACCGGTGACGAAGTGATTGCGCAGCCGCGCCCTCCACGTCGTCTGGATCGGTCCGTCGTCCGGCCTGTCGTTCATCGGCGAGGCGCCCCGTGCCGGCGAAGCTGGTTCGCCCTGAGGCGACCCTAGCCGCCTTCGCCGCCGGAATGAACCCCCGATCGGCGAGCCGCGACGGCGACGCGGTGCAGCGTTGCATTCCGGCGAGAGCGCGGCCGAGTCCTGCCTTCTCCGCAAAGGGAACGCTCCCCACCGCCACGCGGCCCGCGCCGCTCCGCGAGCCCATCTGTCGCAGGCCCCGGCCGAAGGTGTGACTTGTGTCGCGGTCAAAGTTGGATTTTATGTCCAACATATTTGATCTGGCGCATGGCTCGGAATCGTTGGAGCCTGCACTGTCCGCCCGACCACCCCGCCCAGCGGGGGCAAGAAACGTTCGGAGACGATCTCGATGGCCAAGGGTCCCGGCTTCGCGAAGCCCGCACCGCCGAAGGATGCATTCGAAGAGAGCTACTATCAGGAGCACATCAAGGTCTATCCGGCGGCCGTCGAAGGCACCGTCCGGAAGGTCAAGTGGGCGATCCTGGTGACGCTGCTCGGCATCTACTACGTCATGCCCTTCATCCGTTGGGAACGCGGCCCCGGCCTGCCGAACCAGGCGGTGCTCGCCGACCTGCCCGGCCGGCGCTTCTACTTCTTCTTCATCGAGATCTGGCCCCAGGAAGTCTACTACTTCACCGGCCTCTTGATCACCGCCGCCTTCACGCTGTTCCTGATGACCTCGATCGCCGGTCGCGTGTGGTGCGGTTATCTCTGCTGGCAGACGGTGTGGACCGACCTCTTCCTCGCCGTCGAGCGCCTGATCGAAGGCGACCGCCGCGACCGCATCAAGCTCGACGAGGGCCCGAAGAACGGTGCCTATTTCGGCAAGAAGATCCTGAAGATGGTCGCCTGGGGCGTGATCGCCGCGGCGACCGGCGGTGCCTGGGTGCTCTATTTCGCCGATGCGCCGACGCTGCTGAAGCAGATCTTCACCGGACAGGCGCCCTTCATCGCCTATCTGTGGATCGGCATCCTGACCTTCACGACGTGGTTCTTCGCCGGCTGGATGCGCGAGCAGACCTGCATCTATGCCTGCCCCTGGCCGCGCATCCAGGCCGCGATGACCGACGAATACGCGCTGAACGTCACCTACCGGGCCGACCGCGGCGAACCGCGCGCCTCGGTCAAGGAAGGCAAGAAGCTCGCCGCCGCCGGTGAGCCGGTGGGCGACTGCGTCGACTGCTACCAGTGCGTCGCGGTCTGTCCGACCGGCACCGACATTCGTCTGGGCTCGCAGCTCTCCTGCATCCAGTGCGGCCTCTGCATCGACGCCTGTACGTCGATCATGGAGAAGCTCGGTCGTCCGACCGGCCTCGTCGCCTACGACACGCCGATCAACTTCGACCGCCGCAAGGAAGGCCTGCCGCCGATCTACCGGATCGTCCGTCCGCGCACGATCCTCTACGCGGTGCTGATCTCCGGCGTGCTGGGCTTCATGTCCTACACGTTCATCATGCGCGGCAATGCCGGCGTGAACATCCTGCACGACCGCAATCCGCTCTACGTCACCAACTCCGACGGCTCGGTGCGCAACGGCTACACCGTTCGCCTCCTCAACCGCATCGGTCACGAGCGCAACTTCACCCTCGCCGTCGAGGGCGCGCCGGAAGGCACGCGTCTCGAGGTGGTCGGCATCGACCAGAACGTCGGCGGCCTGCCGCTGATCCACGTCGGAGCGGACACCACGCGCGAAGTCCGCGCCGCGGTGATCGTCCCCGGCGACAAGATCAAGGGCACGTCCGACGACGTCGTCTTCCGCATCGTCTCGCAGGAAGACAAGGTCACCGCGACCGCCAAGGACTTCTTCAAGGCGCCCTGATCGACGCGCGCCCCGCGCAAACGAAGACGCCGCCCCTCGGAGATCCCGAGCGGGCGGCGTTCTCGTTTCGGTGGGCGTCCGGATCGACCTCAGTGCGTGATCCTTCGAGACGCGCCTGCGGCGCT
>DBMN01000061.1:0-7978 GCA_002298965.1 Rhizobiales bacterium UBA697
ACGAGGAAGGTGATGACGGCGGTGGGCGGCGGGGCGACGGCCGGGGCGGGCTCGGCCTCCTCGACGGCGTCGGCGCCCTGCGGGCGCGGTACGATCTGCGCGCCGGCGACGGGACGTCCGGCGAGCACCGGCGGGGCCTTGAGGATGCGGCTCTCGACCAGCACGTCGTTGGGGCCGCCGACGAGGACGAGATGCTCGACGTCGTCGCGGCGCACCAGGAGCAGCCGGCGATGGTGATCGACCACGGCGGAATCGACGACGCCGAGGCGCGAGGAGCGTCCGCGATGCGTCGGGCCGTCGAACAGGCGGCGGAAGAGCCAGGTGATCGCCAGGATCAGCAGGACGACGATGAGCAGCGAAATGAGCACCTGCATGCCGCGTCCTCCGTCCGATCCGAACAGGGCGTTCAACCACTCCCGGAAGGCGCTCATCGGGTCTTCTCCTCTTCGGTGGAACGCGCGGCCGTGCGCCCCCGAATCTCTCACATCGCCGTCATGTTAAACGATCTCGGCAGAAACTGCCGTCATGCGGCCCCGCCTTTACCGGAACTTCACGAAAATGGCGAGATCGCGGCCGCCGGTCCGCGCGAGGGTGCCGGGACGGGACGGGGGATTAACCCTTCGTTAACCATGGAGTGGGAACAATCTGCCCGGTGGCGTCGGTCTCGGGATCGGCGCACCGGGAGGGTCGATCCATGGGCATCGGTGATCTGGGGACGATGAGCGCGCTCAGGACGCGGATGCAATGGCATCAGGCGCGCCAGCGGCTGATCGCCGAGAACGTCGCCAATGCCGACACGCCGCGCTTCAAGGCCAAGGATCTCGCCCAGCCGAAGATGCCGGTGACGAGCCGGGCCTCCGCCTCGGGCGGCGTCGTGGCGCCGGTCGTGACCATGGCGATGACCGAGCCCGGCCACATCGCGCCGCGCGGCGGCACCGGCGCCTTCAAGGCCGGCGACAAGCAGAACTTCGAGGTCACGCCGTCGGGCAACGCGGTGGATCTCGAGGAGCAGATGACCAGGTCGGCCGAGAACCAGCTCGACTACCAGACGGCGGCCTCGCTCTATCAGCAGTCGCTGTCGCTGCTGCGCACCGCGCTCGGGCGCAAGTAACAACGGGGGAGGCGAGCCGTGAGCTCCGAATTCAACCAGTCCCTCAAGATCGCGGCGTCCGGCCTCAAGGTCCAGACCGGCCGCATGCGGGTGATCGCCGAGAACATCGCCAACGCCGATTCGACGGCGCGGACGGCCGGGCAGGATCCCTATCGCCGCAAGGTGCCGACCTTCGTCTCCAAGTTCGACAAGGAACTCGGCGCCGCCACCGTGCAGATGGGGCGGGTGCAGAAGGACCAGTCGGACTTCAAGCGCCGCTACGAGCCCGGTCACCCGGCCGCCGACGGCGACGGATACGTCAAGTATCCCAACGTCGAGACGCTGGTGGAATCGGTCGACATGCGCGAGGCGCAGCGGTCCTACGAAGCCAATCTCAACATCGTCACGGCGACACGCCGGATGATTTCCCGCACCATCGACATCCTCAAGGCCTGAGCGGCCGCAGACGCAGGAGACGCTCCATGACCCCCGCCGCTCTCGCAGCCAACGCCTATCGTTCGGCCCAGGCCCTCGCGAATCGCGACGAACCGAGGCAAGTTGCTTCGATCGGCGGTTCGAACTTCTCCGACGTGCTGGCCAAGGCGGTCGGCGAGGTGGCGCAGACCGGCCGGGCGATGGACGACAAGTCGATGGCCTTCGCCGCCGGCAAGGCCGACGTGGTCGACGTGGTCACCGCGGTGGCCGAGACCCAGGCGACGTTCGAGACCGTGGTGGCCCTGCGCGACAAGGTCATCTCGGCCTACGAAGAGATCATGAAGATGCCGATCTGAGGCCCCGCCCGATCGGCGAGGGGAGTGGCCGGGATGACCGGAGCGGACATCTTCGACATCGCGCGCGACGGGATCATCACGCTGGTTCTCACCGCCGCGCCGGTCATGCTGGTCGGCCTCACCGTCGGCGTGATCGTCGGCCTGCTCCAGGCGATGACGCAGATCCAGGAAGCCACTCTCGTCTACGTGCCGAAGATCCTGGCGATCTTCGCCACCATGCTCCTGACCTTCCCCTTCATGGGGGCGCAGCTCACGGGCTACTTCACACGGATGATGGAACGGATCGCGAGCAGCGGGTGAGGCGCATGGTCGTCCGACTGCTGCCCGAAGCGGCCCTTCTCTACATGCTCGCCTTCGCCCGCCTCGGGGCGATGGTGATGCTCGTGCCGGGTTTCGGCGAAACCTCGGTTCCCGTCCGCATCCGTCTCGTCTTCGCGCTGTTCCTGACGCTGGCGCTGCAGCCGCTGGTCGCCAAGACCTATCCGGCCGGGCTGTCGAAGAACTTCCTCGGGGCGCTGACGCTGCTCGGCGGCGAACTGGCGATCGGCCTCTTCATCGGCATGACGACGCGGCTGCTGCTCGCCGGCGTGCAGGTGGCCGGCGCCAACATCGCCACCCAGCTCGGCCTCGGCTTCGCCATGACGGTCGACCCGACGCAGGGCCAGCAGGGCGTGATCGTCGGCAACTTCCTGTCGATGACGACGGTGACGCTGATCTTCGTGATGGACCTCCATCACCTGGCGATCGCCGGGATGTCGTCGTCCTTCACGCTGTTCCCGCCCGGCGAGTGGATCCCGAGCGGCGACTTCGCCGCGGCGGCGGTGAAACTGGTCGGCGAATCGTTCATGGTCGGCGTGCAGATCTCGGCGCCGTTCCTCGCCTTCGGACTGGTCTTCAACCTCGGGCTCGGCATGCTGCAGAAGATGATGCCGCAGTTCCAGATCTACTTCGCCGCCATGCCGCTCTCGATCGGCCTGGGGCTCCTGCTCTTCGGCTTCGTCCTCGCCGCGATCCTCGGCTGGTACATGGATCACGTGCGCGACGGGTTCCTCCGTCTGGTCGCGGGGTGAGCCATGGCCGACGACCAGGACGAAGAATCCAAGACAGAAGAACCGTCACAGAAGAAGATCGACGACTCGATCAAGCGCGGCGAGGTGGCCAAGAGCCAGGAACTCGCCACGTTCTTCGTGCTGGCGGCGGCGACCGTCTTCGTCGCCTTCATGTCGCAGGGGGTGGCGGCGAAGCTCGCCCGCTCGCTCACCGCCTTCATCGACCATGCCGACACGATGGCGACCGACACCCGCGCCATGGAGGGCGTGGCGCTGCATCTGATCGCGCTGGTGGGCGGCGCGCTGGCGCTGCCGGCCCTGCTGTTCCTCACCGCCGGCATCGGCGGCAACGCCATCCAGCATCGCCTGCTGTGGACCTTCGAGCCGTTGATCCCGAAGCTCTCGAAGGTCTCGCCGCTCGGGGGGATGAAGCGCATCTTCTCGATCGACGCGGTGATGCAGGGCATCAAGGGCGTCGCCAAGATCGTCGTGGTC
Organism: Rhizobiales bacterium UBA697; assembly: GCA_002298965.1. Lineage (GTDB taxonomy): Bacteria > Pseudomonadota > Alphaproteobacteria > Rhizobiales > Ancalomicrobiaceae > Pinisolibacter. The sequence goes on from DBMN01000061.1 coordinate 3,426, forward strand.
GGCGCCGCGATCTGGATCGCGCTGTCGCCCGAACTCGTCCATCTGCAGGGAATGGTGGCGGTCGACCCGCTCGGCCTGCTCGAACTCACCCGCCGCGCCGCGGTGCGGCTGATGGGCGCGGTGCTGATCGTCATGGCCTTCATCGGCGGCCTCGACTACCTCTTCCAGCGCCATCGCTGGATGAAGAAGCTGCGCATGACGCGCGAGGAACTCAAGGAAGAGTTCAAGCAGACCGAAGGCAGCCCCGAGATCAAGGGCAAGATCCGCCAGATCCGCATGGCGCGCGCCCGTAAGCGCATGATGGCGGCGGTGCCGACGGCGACCGTGGTCGTCACCAACCCGACCCACTTCGCCGTCGCGCTCAAGTACGACGCCGGCATGCGGGCGCCGACCGTGGTGGCCAAGGGTACCGACGACGTGGCGCTGAAGATCCGCGAGATCGCCAATCTCAACGACGTGCCGATCGTCGAGAACCCGCCGCTCGCCCGCGCCCTCCATGCCAGCGTTGACATCGACCGCGAGGTGCCCGAGGAGCACTACCGCGCCGTCGCCGAGGTCATCGGCTTCGTGATGCGGCTCAAGGAAAAGCGCCGACGGTGATTTCTCTTGTCCGGCCGGCCGGTTCGGGCAACGCTGACGCGCGAGTGGCGTGGGATTCGGGCTGCCCCCCGGGGGAGGCGCGCGCCGGTTCGGGGTTCGGACGCGATGGAACGGGACGACGTGGAACAGGACGATGTCGGCCAGGGTCGGCTGCCCACGATCGACCGTGCGGCGCGGACGGGGAGCATCGGCCTCCTGGTGGCGCTGGCGCTGTCCTTCGTGGTGGCGGCGGGCGTGCTCGCCGTGGTCAAGCCGGAAGAGGCGGCGCCCTTCGTCCGGATCATCCTCGGCCTTCTGGCGGTGGTCGGCGTCTTCGCGCTGTTCGCCGGCGCCATCGGTCTGGTGCGCTTCGGCGCCCGCCGGCAGGGGCCGACGCTGGCCGACGTCTTCCTCGACAGTTTCGTCGAGGGCGTGCTCGTCACCGACGATCAGGGCCGCATCATCTATTCCAACCCGGCCTATGCCCGCCTGACCAAGGCGACGACGGCCAACGACCTGCGCACCGTCGAGCGCATCTTCGCCGCCAATCCGGACGTCGGCGAGGAGATGTTCCGCATCGGCGAGGCGGTCCGCTCGCGCAAGGCCGCCGAGGCCGAGCTGCGCACCCGCACGCCGATCGTGCCGGGCGAGGAGGGCGCGCGCTGGTACCGCATCCGCGTCGAGCCGCTGCCGCGCGTCGAGGACCGCGACGACGGCGACCGGCTGACCGCCTGGCGCATCCTCGACGTCACCCGCGAGCGCGAGCGTCAGGAGACGAGCTTCCAGGAGCTGCAGCAGGTCGTGACCTTCCTCGACCATGCGCCCGCCGGCTTCTTCTCGGCGGACGCGACCGGCCGCATCACCTATCTCAACGCCACGCTCGCCGACTGGCTCGGCTGGGACCTCGCCAAGTTCGAGGCCGGATCGATCCGCCTCAAGGACATCGTCCAGGGGCAGGGCATGGCGCTGATCCAGGACGCGGCGGCGGACGGGCGCACGACGGTGCTCGACCTCGACTTCGTCAAGCGCAACGGCCAGTCGCTGCCGGTCCGCCTGCTGCACAAGGTGCCGCAGGGCGCGCCGGGGCGGCCGGGCGACAGCCGCACGCTGGTGATCAACCGCTCGTCCGGCGAGGACGCCGCCGACGCGCTGCGCGCCGTCGAGGTGCGCTTCCAGCGCTTCTTCAACAACACGCCGATCGCCATCGCCGCGCTCGGCCGGGACGGCTCGATCGGCCGCACCAACGCCTCCTTCCTCGAGCTCTTCGGCGGGCTCGCCCGCGCCGACGCGACCGGGGCCCGCGGCACGCTGATCGAGACGGTCGCCGTCTCCGACCGGCCGAAGCTCGCCGCCGCGCTCGCCGCCGCGCTCTCCGGCCAGGGCGACATCGATCCGGTCGATGCCCAGCTCGTCGACGACAGTCCGAAGAAGCGCTCGGCGCGGTTCTTCGTCTCGGGCGTCGAGGAGGGCACCGGCGAGGGCGAGGCGGCGATCGTCTACGCGCTCGAGACCACCGAGCAGCAGGAGCTCGAACAGCGTTTCGCCCAGTCGCAGAAGATGCAGGCGATCGGCCAGCTCGCCGGCGGCATCGCGCACGACTTCAACAACGTGCTGACCGCGATCATCGGCTTCTCCGACCTGCTGCTCGCGTCGCATAGGCCGACCGATCCGTCCTTCCAGGACATCATGAACATCAAGCAGAACGCCAACCGCGCCGCCGCCCTGGTGCGGCAGCTCTTGGCGTTCTCGCGGCGCCAGACGCTGCGCCCGGAGGTCATCCAGTTCGGCGACACGCTCGCCGATCTGCAGATGCTGCTCGGGCGCCTGCTGGGTGAAAAGGTGTCGCTCGAGGTGATCCACGGCCGCGATCTGTGGCCGATCAAGGCCGACACCAGCCAGCTCGAGCAGGTGATCGTCAATCTCGCGGTCAACGCCCGCGACGCCATGCCGAACGGCGGCAAGGTGCGCATCGCCACCCGCAACGTCGGGCCGGACGAGAAATACGCCTACAAGACGCCGGGCATGCCGGCGGGCGAATATGTCCTGCTGGAGGTCACCGACACCGGCACCGGCATCGCGCCGGACGTGCTCGAGCACATCTTCGAGCCGTTCTTCACCACGAAGCCGGTCGGCCAGGGCACCGGCCTCGGCCTCTCGACCGTCTACGGCATCGTCAAGCAGACCGGCGGCTTCGTCTATTGCTCGTCGGAGCTGGGTCAGGGCACGACCTTCCACATCCTCTTGCCGCGCCACGTCGAGACGGCGGAGGAGGCGGCCCGCGCCGCGGAGAACGCCAAGCCCGACCAGCCGCAGGCGGCGGGCACCGATCTGACCGGTTCGGCGACGATCCTGCTCGTCGAGGACGAGGAGGCGGTGCGCGCCTTCGCCTCCCGCGCGCTCGCCTCGCGCGGCTACACCGTGCACGAGGCCGGCACCGGCACCGAGGCGCTGGCGGTGATGGAGGAAACCGGCGGCGCGGTCGATCTCGTCGTCTCCGACGTGGTGATGCCGGAGATGGACGGGCCGTCGCTGTTGCGCGAGCTCAGGAAGCAGCGGCCGGACCTGAAGATCATCTTCGTCTCGGGCTACGCCGAAGACGCCTTCGCCAAGAACCTGCCGGAAGGCGAGCAGTTCCACTTCCTCCCCAAGCCCTTCACGCTGAAGGCCCTGGCGACGGCTGTGAAGGACGCGCTGGGAAGGTGAGGGGGGGGCGGGGCGTTGCGACGCCCCGCGTTCCGCGCCTGCGAGGCCTCAGTCGCGGCGGATGACGCCGGTGACGGCGCCGAGGAGGAGGGCGGAGAGGGTCCAGCCGAAGAGGATGAGGACCCATTCGAGCAGGCGTGCGACGTAGCCGATGCCCCAGTCGCGGAGCCATTGGTAAGGCGCCGTCGGCCAAAACCGTCCGATCACCTCGCCCGAGGCATCGGTGACCCGTGGCGACCAGTCTTTCTCCTGCCTCAGATCGACGATCGGCAGCAGCACGTCGAGCGCGTAGGCGAAGGGCGAGAAGGTCGAATATTCCGAGGGCATGGCGCGGGTGCAGATCTCTTTCCATTCGGGGACGATGGAGAGGCCATTCCATTTGTGGTCAGGAAGCCCGAGGTCTCTGGCGGCGGCGATCTGGCGTGCGTCTGTGAGCGGCCCGCTCCGGGGATCGAGCGTGATCCAATCGGTCTTGCACTCCTCGGGAATGCGAGGCGAGAAATAGACGAGCGCATCGGCCGGCGCCATGACGCCGGGGGGCAGGGAACCGTACCCCCAGCCTGCGACGGCCCAGAGGATCAGAATTCCGACGAGCGCATTCCACGGTCTCCATCCGTAGCCGGTCGTCACGTCGAGGATCAGATCGCCGGCAAAGCTGAAGGCCGCGCTGACGTGATCGCCGACGAAATTGGCGCGCAACCAGCCCAAGTTCCGTGTCCGTCGTCGCTTGGCGATGCGTACTCGGCGCGCATCGCGATCGTGCCCCATCTCGGCGAGCACCTTCGCGCACTGCTCCCAAGGCTGGGGGCGGAAGTCGTGCGTAAGATGGAACGGATGTTGGCAGTCGAGCCAGCGCAGGCGCGCGGCAGCATCGACCGGCGCGTCTCCTGCGAAGCGGCGACAGGTGAAGCCGTCGAGGAGAAGTCTTCCGTGCGTCCAGCTCGCCTCGGCGTCGACGAGGCCGTCGACGGTGAGGTCGATCAGGTCGATCACGCCGGAGGCGCGAAAGCCGTCGTCGAGATAGAGCGATCCGGTGACCTTGGTGCGCTCGAGAATGAGGGAGACGTGGCCTTCGAAGGTACTGCCTCCGCATCCGAGGTTGCCGCCGATGGCGGCGCCGGTGAGGCTGACGGTTCCCTTGGCGACGAAGTCGCCATTCAGGAACACGGAGCCCGTGATTTTGGCGCGGTCGCAAGAGAGCGCGTCGCCTTCGCTCGCCTCGAAACGGCCGCTTTCGCAATCAAGAGCGCCGCCGATGGTGGCGCCGAGGA
>DBMN01000061.1:8090-12589 GCA_002298965.1 Rhizobiales bacterium UBA697
TTGCCTGAGATCTCGGCGCGGTCACAAGAGAGCGCGTCCCCTTCGCCCGCCTCGAAAAGGCCGCCCGAGCAGTCGAAATCGCCGCCAATGGTGGCGCCGAGGAGGTGGACTTCGCGCTCGGCGACGAAGCCGTAGCGAAGGTGGACACTGCCCTTGCAGCGCAGACGGTCGGCGGCGATCTCCTTGCAGCGTGAACCATCGAAGATCAGTTGCCTAGCAGTGGCCTCCCGGAGGACGACGTCGCCGTCGAGGACCGAGGCGAGGACCATGATCGGGCGCCGCAGGTCGCAGCCTGCGAGATCGAGATCGCCGTCGATCCAGGCGCCGAGGAGCTGAATGCCGCGCTCATGCACCGGCGCGTCGGGATCGAGGCCGAGGCAGAAGACGCGCAGGACGGCGGCGCGGATGCGATTCTCGTCGTCCTCGGGTGCCGTTTCCGGCCGGGTGCCGTCGCCGATCACCGCCCCATCGCCCTCTCGGCAGGCTCGGCGCAGTTCCTTCTCCGCGCGTCGCAGCGGCACGAACTCCGCGAGGTGGCGGCCACTGGGGACCGGGGGCTTCTTCACGGGCGACACGGGCGGTGGGTCTCCCCGGCGGCGAGGTGGTGGGCTCAATCCCAAGTTGGCAAATTCCGCGCCGCGCGTCATCCCGGGACCACACGTCTTTCGTCGAGCCCCGCCCGCCCCAGTCGCCGCGGCCCCCGGCGTCCCTCTCCGCATCCCCTCGCAAATCCCCGCCGATCCCCGCCTCCCGCTCCGCCGCCGGACCCACCTCCCGCTACAACTCCGACTTTCGTAACCCCCGTGTCGCAACGCCGCATGTCGGGTTCCTGCGGACGTCGGTCGCGCGCGGGGCGGAAACACTCCTGACGCAGGGTGATGCCCACGATCACCGGACAGGGTCTCCGGCGACCATCACCGGACAGGGGGAACAATGGCGAAGGTCAGGTTCGCGAGCGGCGAGAACGTGCCGCTGGAAATGCACAAGGTCCGCATCGTCCAGAAGCTCGAGCTGCCGCCGATCGAGGCGCGGCTCGCCGCCGTCTCGGAGGCCGGCAACAACACCTTCCTGCTCAGGAACAGGGACGTGTTCATGGACATGCTGACCGATTCCGGCGTCAACGCCATGTCCGACCAGCAGGTCGCGGCGATGATGGTGGCCGACGACGCCTACGCGGGCTCGGCCACCTACGAGCGGCTCGAGGCGAAGCTGCGCGAGATCTTCGGCCTGCACTACATCCTGCCGACCCATCAGGGCCGGGCGTGCGAGAACATCCTCGCGCAGGTGCTGGTGAAACCCGGCTCGATCGTGCCGATGAACTACCACTTCACCACCACCAAGGCGCACATCGTGCTGAACGGCGGCGCGGTGGAGGAGATCATCGCCGACGCCGGGCTCGAGGTGACGAGCGACGTGCCCTTCAAGGGCGACATGGACATCGCCAAGCTCGAAGGCCTCGTCGCCACCCACGGCGCCGACAAGATCGCCTTCGTGCGCATGGAGGCGGGCACCAACCTGATCGGCGGCCAGCCGATTTCGCTTCAGAACCTCGCCGAGATCCGCAAGGTCTGCGACGCCAACGGGCTGATCCTGGTGCTCGACGCCAGTCTGCTCGCCGACAATCTGTGGTTCATCAAGACGCGCGATCCCGATTGCGCCGATCTCACCATCCGCGAGATCACGCGGAAGATCGCCGATCTCTGCGACATCATCTATTTCTCCGCCCGCAAGCTCGGCTGCGCCCGCGGCGGCGGCATCTGCATCCGCGACGAGGGGCTCTATCGCCGCATGCGCGGTCTGGTGCCGCTCTACGAGGGCTTCCTCACCTACGGCGGCATGTCGGTGCGCGAGATCGAGGCGCTGACCGTCGGTCTCGACGAGACCATGGACGAGGACATGATCTCGCAAGGGCCCCAGTTCATCGCCTACATGGTCGACGAACTGGTGAAGCGCGGCGTGCCGGTGATCACCCCGGCGGGCGGCCTCGGCTGCCACATCGACGTCATGCGCTTCCTGCCGCACGTCCCCCAGGCGCAATATCCCGCCGGCGCGCTCGCCTCGGCGCTCTACATCGTCTCGGGCGTGCGCGGCATGGAGCGCGGCTCGCTGTCGGAACAGCGCAATCCCGACGGGACGGAGGTCTATTCCAACATGGAACTCCTCCGGCTCGCCATGCCGCGGCGCGTCTTCACCCTGTCGCAGGTGAAATACGCCATCGACCGGATCGACTGGCTCTACCGGAACCGCGAGCTCGTCGGCGGCCTGACCTTCGTCGAGGAGCCGGAAATCCTGCGCTTCTTCTACGGCCGGCTGGCGCCGATCGGCGACTGGCAGGAGAAGCTCGTCGCCGAGTTCCGGGCGGATCTCGGCGACAGTCTGTGAGGGACGGGCGCGGGGAGACGCCCGAGCGAATCGCCGACGCGGGGGAGGTCCCCGCGTCGGTCGGTACCGGGCTCGGCGCGCACGGCCCCGGTACCCATGAACACCGCGCGAACACTCATCCGATTTCGTAATTGAATCAAATTGATGGACGGGGCTTTACGAACGAGAACAAAGTGTGTACATTGACCTGACTTTGAACGACAGCCGAACGCGTGCGACAAGGAGCAGGACGATGGCACAGGCTTCACTTCGCCTCGTCGAAGGGGATGGTATGGACAGGACCAAGGCTTTGGACGCGGCGCTCCAGCAGATCGAGCGCAACTTCGGCAAAGGGTCGATCATGCGGCTCGGCCAGGGCAAGGTGGTCGAGATCGAGACGGTGCCGACCGGTTCGCTCGGGCTCGACATCGCGCTCGGCATCGGTGGCCTGCCGCGCGGTCGTGTCGTCGAGATCTACGGTCCGGAATCCTCGGGCAAGACGACCATGGCGCTGCACTGCATCGCCGAGGCCCAGAAGAAGGGCGGCGTCTGCGGCTTCATCGACGCCGAACACGCGCTCGACCCGATCTATGCCCGCAAGCTCGGCGTCAATCTCGACGACCTGCTGATCTCCCAGCCCGACGCCGGTGAACAGGCGCTCGAGATCGCCGACACGCTGGTGCGTTCCGGTGCGCTCGACGTGCTGGTGGTCGACTCGGTCGCGGCGCTGACGCCGAAGGCCGAACTCGAGGGCGAGATGGGCGACAGCCTTCCGGGCCTGCAGGCGCGTCTGATGAGCCAGGCGCTGCGCAAGCTCACCGCCTCGATCTCCAAGTCGAAGACCATGGTGATCTTCATCAACCAGATCCGCCAGAAGATCGGCGTGATGTTCGGCAACCCCGAGACCACGACGGGCGGCAACGCGCTGAAGTTCTATGCCTCGGTGCGTCTCGACATCCGTCGCATCGGCGCGATCAAGGACCGCGACGAGGTGATCGGCAACCAGACCCGCATCAAGGTCGTCAAGAACAAGATGGCGCCGCCCTTCAAGGAGGTCGAGTTCGACATCATGTACGGCGAGGGCGTGTCCAAGGTCGGCGAGCTGATCGACCTCGGCGTCAAGGCCGGCGTGGTCGAGAAGTCGGGCTCGTGGTTCTCCTACGAGAGCCAGCGCATCGGTCAGGGCCGTGAGAACTGCAAGCAGTTCCTGCGCGACAATCCGACGGTCGCCAACCGCATCGAGGCGGCGATCCGCCAGAACGCCGGTCTCATCGCCGACAAGATCATCCCGACCGGTACCGCCGAGGACGAGGACGGTCCGGTCGAAGACTGAGCCGGGCGAGGTCCGGGTCGGGTTCGGGGCGGGTGTCTTCCGCCGCCGGACCGGTCGGGACCGCCGCGGTTGTCGTCGGACGCCTCCCTACCCATGTGATCCGAGCCGCGATCTTCACGATCGCGGCTCTTTTCATGGCCGATCATGCGGCACGCACATGGACAGGCGGGCAGGCGACCGTTAAAACCTGCGACCTGAGTTCAGACCCGAGAGGACCCAGTTCCGACATGAGTGGCGTCAACGAGATCCGCGCGACCTTCCTCGACTATTTCGCCAAGGCCGGCCACGAGGTCGTGCCGTCGAGCCCGCTCGTTCCGCGCAACGATCCGACCCTGATGTTCACGAACGCCGGCATGGTCCAGTTCAAGAACGTCTTCACCGGGTTGGAGCGCCGCGAGATCCCGCGGGCCGCCACCTCGCAGAAGTGCGTCCGCGCCGGCGGCAAGCACAACGACCTCGACAACGTCGGCTACACCGCGCGTCACCACACCTTCTTCGAAATGCTGGGGAACTTCTCCTTCGGCGACTATTTCAAGGAAGAGGCGATCACGCATGCCTGGACGCTGATCACCAAGGAGTTCGGGCTCGACCCGAAGCGCCTGCTGGTCACCGTCTATGCCGATGACGACGAGGCCTTCGGCCTGTGGCAGAAGATCGCGGGCTTCTCGGACCGCAAGATCATCCGCATCCCGACCTCGGACAACTTCTGGCAGATGGGCGACACCGGCCCCTGCGGCCCGTGCTCGGAGATCTTCTTCGACCACGGCGACCACATCTGGGGTGGCCCGCCCGGCTCGCCCGAGCA
>DBMN01000061.1:12672-12834 GCA_002298965.1 Rhizobiales bacterium UBA697
GTGCACGACAACTACGACATCGACCTGTTCAAGGCGCTGATCGGCGCCTCGGTCGAGGAGACCGGCGTCAAGGCCGAGGGTGACGCCCGCGCCAGCCATCGCGTCATCGCCGACCATCTGCGCGCGATGAGCTTCCTCGTCGCCGACGGCGTGCTGCCGTCG
>DBMN01000061.1:12932-13089 GCA_002298965.1 Rhizobiales bacterium UBA697
CCGAGGCGCTGATCACCGAGACGGTCGAACTCGAGGAGCGCCGCTTCCGCCGCACGCTGGAGCGCGGTCTCGGCCTGCTCGACGAGGCGACCAAGGATCTGAAGGCCGGCGACATGCTCGACGGCGAGACGGCGTTCAAGCTCTACGACACCTACGG
>DBMN01000276.1 GCA_002298965.1 Rhizobiales bacterium UBA697
GTCGGCCCTGGTGCCGCGCCCGCCGTCGCCGGCGCCGTCGGCAATGCCGTGGTCGGCTCGGCCCTGACCCGCGACCAGGCGCTCGCCCAGACGCCGCGCGTCAAGGTGACGACCGACACGCTCGACGGTTCGATCTCGCTCGTCGGCGCCCGCATCGACGACGTCTCGTTCCGCAAGTACCGCGAGACCATCGATCCGAAGAGCCCGGAGATCGCGCTGCTCAACCCGGCCGGTGCCGAGCATGCCTATTTCGCCGACTTCGGCTGGCTGGCCGACGCCGGCGCGCCGGTCAAGGTGCCGGGTCCGGAGACCCGGTGGATGGTCAAGGGCAACGACAGGCTGACCCAGTCGACCCCGGTGGTCCTCACCTGGGACAACGGCGAGGGCTTCACCTTCGAGCGCACCGTCGCCGTCGACGATCGCTACATGTTCACCGTCACCGACAAGGTGAAGAACACCACCGATCGCGCCACCACGCTCTATCCCTACTCGGCGCTGTCGCGCTTCGGCACGCCGACGACCTCGGGCTACTACATCCTCCACGAGGGCGCGATCGGCGTCTTCGGCGACGAGGGCCTGAAGGAGGTTTCCTACAAGGACCTCAAGGACAAGCTGAAGATCGAGCCCGCCCGCGTCGCCGGCGGCTGGATCGGCTTCGTCGACAAGTACTGGGCCGCGGCGCTGATCCCGCAGAAGGCCGTCTCGGTGCAGCCGCGCTTCGCCGCGACGCCGGCCGCCGGCAACCAGCCCGACGTCTACCGCACCTTCATGCTGGCCGACGGGGTGGCGCTCGCCGCCGGTGCCGAGGTCGCCGCGACGACGCACTTCTTCGCCGGTGCCAAGGAGGTCGGCGCGGTCGACGGCTACGCCAAGGCGCTCGACATCGCCCGCTTCGACCGTCTGATCGACTGGGGCTGGTTCTACTTCCTGACCAAGCCGCTGTTCCACCTGATCAGCTTCCTGAACCATCTCGTCGGCAACTTCGGCATCGCCATCCTCATCGTGACGGTGATCGTCAAGGCCGTCTTCTTCCCGCTCGCCAACAAGTCCTACGACTCGATGAGCAAGATGAAGAAGGTGCAGCCCGAGATGAAGGAGCTGCAGGAGCGCTTCAAGGACGACCGCACCGCCCAGCAGCAGGCGCTGATGGAGCTCTACAAGCGCGAGAAGATCAACCCGCTGGCCGGCTGTCTGCCGATCCTGATCCAGATCCCGGTGTTCTTCGCGCTCTACAAGATGATCTTCATCACCATCGAGATGCGTCAGGCGCCGTTCTACGGCTGGATCCATGACCTCTCGGCGCCCGATCCGACGTCGTTCTTCAATCTGTTCGGCCTGATTCCCTTCACGCCGCCGAGCATGCTGATGGTCGGTATCTGGCCGCTGATCATGGGCGTCACGATGTTCGTCCAGATGAAGCTCAATCCGCCGCCGCCGGATCCGACGCAGAAGATGATGTTCGACTGGATGCCGGTCCTCTTCACCTTCATGCTCGCGTCGATGCCGGCCGGCCTGGTGATCTACTGGACCTGGAACAACCTCCTGTCGATCGCCCAGCAGTGGTACATCATGTCGAAGAACGGCGTGAAGGTGGAACTCTGGGACAACGTCAAGGGCATGTTCCGCAAGGCGCCCACCGCCGGCTGACGGCGGCCGAGGAAGGTTCGTGACAGTGAACGAGGGTTCGAACGTCGACCCGCGCGCCGAGGAGGCAGCCGAAAAGGCTCGCCTCCTCTTCGCGCGTCCCTGGGCCTTCGCCATGGGCGCGGTCGCCCTCGACCGGCTGCCGCCGATCGACGACGGCGCCGAGGTGGCCTTCGCCGGCCGCTCCAATGTCGGAAAGTCGTCGCTGATCAATGCCGTCCTCGGACAGCAGGGTCTGGCGCGGACCTCCAACACGCCCGGCCGCACCCAGGAACTGAACTATTTCGTGCCCGCCGTGCTGAACGAGCGGTCGAAGAAGACCGAGCGGCTGACCTCCGGCGCGCCGCGCGAGGCGGTCGACGTCGGCCTGTCGATCGTCGACATGCCCGGCTACGGCTTCGCCCAGGCGCCGAAGTCCCAGGTCGACGACTGGACGCGGCTGGTCTTCGACTATCTCCGCGGCCGGCCCAACCTGCGCCGCGTCTATCTGCTGATCGACAGCCGCCACGGGCTGAAGAAGGTCGACACCGACGTGCTCGATCTTCTCGACAAGGCCGCGGTCAGCTATCAGATCGTCCTCACCAAGGCCGACAAGATCGCCCGCGAGGAGACCGGCAAGCCGGTCGCGGCGATGGTGGCGGCGACGGCGGAGGCGATCCGCAAGCGCCCCGCCGCGCATCCGGTCATCCTGGTGACCTCGTCCGACAAGGGCTGGGGCGTCGATACGCTCCGCTCGGAAATCGCCTACTTCGCCGTCTGAATTCGTCCCGGAGACCGACATGCCGACCACGCCGAAGCCCGAAGCCGAGATGATCGCCGAGGCCGAGATCCTGTCGAAGGCGCTGCCCTACATGCTGCGCTACGACGACAAGACCGTCGTCGTGAAGTTCGGCGGCCACGCCATGGGCGACGCGGCACTCGGCAAGGCCTTCGCCGAGGACATCACGCTGCTGAAGCTCGCCGGCATCAACCCGGTGGTGGTCCACGGCGGCGGGCCGCAGATCAACGCCATGCTCGCCAAGCTCGACATCAAGTCCGAGTTCGCCGCCGGCATGCGCATCACCGACAAGAAGACGGTCGAGATCGTCGAGATGGTTCTGGCCGGTTCGATCAACAAGGAGATCGTCCAGACCATCCAGGAGGCCGGCGGTCGCGCCATCGGTCTCACCGGCAAGGACGGCAACATGGTCACCGTCGAGCGACTGAAGCGCACGGTGGTCGATCCGGACTCGAACATCGAGAAGGTGGTCGACCTCGGCTTCGTCGGCGAGCCGAAGACCGTGCGCACCGAGGTGCTCGAGGTCCTGAAGAAGTCCGAGATCATCCCGGTCCTCGCCCCCGTCTGCCCCGGCGAGGACGGCGAGACCTACAACGTCAACGCCGACACCTTCGCCGGCGCCATCGCCGGCGCGCTGAAGGCGACCCGCGTCCTCTTCCTCACCGACGTGCCCGGCGTCCTCGACGAGAACAAGCAGCTCATCAAGGAACTGTCGCGCGCCGACGCCCAGCGCCTGATCGACCGCGGCGTCATCACCGGCGGCATGATCCCCAAGGTCGAGACCTGCTTCGAGGCGCTCGATCGCGGCGTCGAAGCGGCGGTCATCCTCAACGGCAAGGTGCCCCACGCCGTCCTGCTCGAGCTCTTCACCGAGCACGGCGCCGGTACGCTGATCACGCCGTGATCGCAGGTCCCAACCGCACCCGTGGCGGCGGCCTCGACGAGGCCGCCCTGATCGCCCGTTTCGCGGGTGTCGAGACCTGGGTCTTCGACCTCGACAACACGCTCTATCCGGCCTCCACCGACCTCTTCGCTCAGGTCGACGTGCGGATCCGCGACTATGTCGTCAAGCTGATCGGCGCGACGCCCGACGAGGCGCATCGGCTGCAGAAGGACTACTATCGCCGCTACGGCACGACGCTGCGCGGGCTGATGATCGAACACGGCATCTCGCCCGACGGCTTCCTCGAATACGTCCACGACATCGACCATTCGGTGGTCGCCCCCGATCCGCGCCTCGGTGCCGCGATCGCGGCGCTGCCCGGCCGCCGCTTCATCATGACCAACGGCACCCGGCGCCACGCCGCCGCGGTCGCCGATCGGCTCGGCATCACCGAGCATTTCGAGGACGTCTTCGACATCGTCGCCGCCGACCTGCTGCCGAAGCCCCATCGGGCCACCTACGAGAAGTTCTTCGGCGAGGCCGGCATCGACCCGACGCGGGCGGCGATGTTCGAGGACCTGTCGCGCAATCTCGAGGTGCCCGACGCCATGGGCATGGCGACCGTCCTGGTGGTGCCCTCGGGCATCGAGACGGTGGTGCGCGAGAGCTGGGAGTTCGACGGCCGCGACGCCCCCCACGTCCAGTGGGTGACCGACGACCTCGCCCGTTTCCTCGAGCGTGTCGCGCCCACCGCCTGAAACCGCGACCGGAAAGCCGGTTTGCGCGACAGCCCTGCGATTGACACCCCGTCTCGTCGCTTTATGGTCGCGGCCCGAGTTTCGAACCCAACCGAAGGGAAACGCCCGATGGCCGCCACGACCGCCGACCTCGCCGCCCTCGAAAAGATCATCGACGACGCCTTCGAAAAGCGCGCGGAGATCGACGTCTCCACCAAGGGCGCCGTGCGCGAGGCGGTGGAAACCGCGCTCGACCTGCTCGACAAGGGCAAGGTCCGCGTCGCCGAGAAGGTCGGCGACGCCTGGGTGGTGCATCAGTGGCTGAAGAAGGCGGTGCTGCTGTCCTTCCGCCTCACCCCGATGAGCATCGTCAAGGGCGGCCCCGGCGCCGCCACCTGGTGGGACAAGGTCCCCTCGAAGTTCGACGGCTGGGGCGCCCACGAGTTCGACAAGGCGGGCTTCCGCGCCGTTCCCGGCTGCGTCGTCCGCCGCTCGGCCTTCATCGCGCCGAACGTCGTGCTGATGCCCTCCTTCGTCAACCTCGGCGCCCGCGTCGACACCGGCACCATGGTCGACACCTGGGCGACGGTCGGCTCCTGCGCCCAGATCGGCAAGAACGTCCACCTCTCCGGCGGCGTCGGCATCGGCGGCGTGCTGGAGCCGCTGCAGGCCGGCCCGACCATCATCGAGGACGACTGTTTCATCGGCGCCCGTTCGGAAGTGGTCGAAGGCGTCGTCGTCGGCCAGGGCTCGGTGATCTCGATGGGCGTCTTCATCGGCGCCTCGACCAAGGTCATCAACCGCATGACCGGCGAGATCCACGTCGGCTACGTGCCGCCCTATTCGGTCGTCGTCTCCGGCAGCATTCCCGGCAAGCCGCTGCCCGGCAAGGACTGGGGCCCGTCGACCTACTGCGCCGTCATCGTCAAGACGGTCGACGCGCAGACCCGGTCCAAGACCGGCATCAACGAGCTGCTGCGCGACTGATCGCGACGACGAGGCGGGCTTCGGTCCGCCTCTTTCGTTTTCGCCCCCGCGTGACCGCGCCGTGGCGGCAGAGATGCGCGACCGGCGTTGACCCCGGCGGCCCGGCCCCCTTACATCGGGGCATGACCATGTCGCTTCCCCGCCTCGACGATCCCGTCGCCATCGCCCGCGCCCTTCTCGCCTGCCCGTCCGTGACGCCCGCGGAGGGCGGCGCGATCGATCTGGTCGCGGGGATCGCCGCCGAACTCGGCTTTGCCGTCGACCGCCCGGTCTTCACCGAGGACGGCACGCCCGACATCGAGAACCTCTTCGCGCGATGCGGCACCGACGGCCCGCACTTCGTCTTCGCCGGCCACACCGACGTGGTGCCGCCGGGCGACGCCAGCCGTTGGACGCACGATCCCTTCGCGGGGACGATCGAGGACGGCATCCTCTATGGCCGCGGCGCGGTCGACATGAAGGGCGGCATCGCCAGCTTCCTCGCCGCCCTCGGCCGACTGAAGGCGCGCGGCGTGACGCTGCCCGGCTCGGTCTCGCTGCTGATCACCGGCGACGAGGAGGGCCCCTCGATCAACGGCACGGTCAAGCTGCTCGCCTGGGCGGCCGAGCGCGGCCATCGCTTCGATGCGGCGATCGTCGGCGAGCCGACCAATCCGGAGGCGATCGGCGACGCCATCAAGGTCGGCCGCCGCGGCTCGCTCTCCGGCACGGTGACGGTCACCGGACGCCAGGGCCACGTCGCCTATCCGCACCTCGCCGACAACCCGATCCCCAAGGTGATGCGGTTGGCGAATGCGCTCGTCGCCACCCCGCTCGACGCCGGCAACGACCGCTTCCAGCCGTCGAACCTCGAACTCGTCTCGCTCGACGTCGGCAATCCGTCGTGGAACGTCATCCCGCGCGAGGCCCGCGCCCGCTTCAACATCCGCTTCAACGACCAGTGGTCGCGCGCCACGCTCGACGACGAGCTGCGTCGGCGCCTGCGCGAGGCCGCCGGCAACGACGTCGAATGGACGCTGGTGCTGGAGAGCCCGTCGTCGGACAGTTTCCTCACGCGCGACGAGGCGCTGATCGGCAAGCTCGCCGACGCCGTCGAAAGCGTCGTCGGCCGCCGCCCGGGGCTCTCCACCAACGGCGGCACGTCGGATGCCCGCTTCATCAAGGACTGGTGCCCGGTGGTCGAATTCGGCCTCGTCGGCCAGACCATGCATCAGGTCGACGAGCGCGTGCCGGTCGCCGATCTCGAGGTGCTGACGCAAGTCTACGTCGCCTTCCTCGAACGCTGGTTCGGGGTGGCGCCATGAGCGGGACGCTCGCCGCATCTCTGGCCGGCGCGCTGCGCCTTCTCGGCGGAGATCGGCGCGGTCTCGAGCGCATGGACCTGACGCTCGACGGTTTCTGGGCCTCGTTCCGGGTGATGGCCTGGCTCGTGCCGGCGGTGGCGCTGGCGATCTTCGCCGACCTGCGCCTCGCCGCCGAGATCGGCTCGGCCCGTTCGCTGTCGCCGGCCGCGGTGATGGTCGCCGGGGTGATCAACTACGTGCTCGGCTGGATCGCCTTCCCGGTCTTCCTCGCCCTCTTCGGCAACATGCTCGGCGTCGGCCGGGTCTTCGTGCCGTGGATGGTGGCACGCAACTGGACGGGCGTCCCCGCCTCGCTGCCCTATGTCGCCGTGGTGGCGCTGTGGCTCGTCGGCCTGATGCCGACGCGGCTCCTCGGGCCGCTGACGCTCGGGGCGCTCGGCTTCTCGCTCTTCTGCGGCTGGCGCGTCGCGGTCATCGCCGGCGAACGGCCGGCCGGCGCGGCGGTCGCCTTCACGCTGGTCGACTTCCTGCTCGGCCTGTTGATCGAGGCCGGCGCCGATCGGCTGTTCGGTCTCTGACACGAAATCCGATCGAACAGATCGGAGTTTCGTGTTCCGAGCGTCGAAGACGCCCTGTCCATACGAGGGCATCTTCGACGCGCCGGATCCGGCATCGCGAAGCGATCTGCCGGATCCCGTAAGAGAGGACTTCCGATGGATGCCTTCGATCCGCGCCTGACCCCCGCCCGCCCCGACCTCGCCGCCGCCCATCTGAAGGGCATCGTCCCGGCCGAGCGCTATGTCGAGGGCACGCCCGCCCGCATCCTCGAGGCGGTGGCGCCGCTGCGCCGACTGCCGCGACCCGACGCCGGCCTCGACACCGAGGGCCTCCACGGCGAGACGCTGCGCGTCTACGACGAGGACGACGAGGGCTGGAGCTGGGTGCAGTTCGACCGCGACGGCTACGTCGGCTGGATGCCGAGCCACGCGATCCTGAAGGGCGAGGCGGCCCCCGCGACCCACCGGGTCTCGGCGCTGGCGACCTTCGTCTACCCGACCATCGGCATCAAGGATCCGCCCTCGGCGCGGCTCTCCTTCGGTTCACCCGTCCGGGTGACCGGCGAGCGCGAGGCGCCGAACGGCCGGCGATTCTGCCTCACCCCCGAGGGCGGGGTGATCGTCGCGAGCCATCTGGTTCCGATCGACACGCGCGAGAGTGACCCCGTCGCCGTCGCCGAGCGCTTCCTCGGCATTCCCTATCTCTGGGGCGGCCGTTCGAGCCTCGGCATCGACTGTTCCGGCCTCG
Organism: Rhizobiales bacterium UBA697; assembly: GCA_002298965.1. Taxonomy (GTDB): domain Bacteria; phylum Pseudomonadota; class Alphaproteobacteria; order Rhizobiales; family Ancalomicrobiaceae; genus Pinisolibacter. Next base: position 7,639 of record DBMN01000276.1, read on the forward strand.
TCCAGACGGCCTTCGCCGCCTGCGGCGTTCAGGCTGCGCGCGACACCGACCTGCAGGAAATGTCGCTGGGCGAGCCGATCGGCCTCGATCCCGCCGGCTGGCGGCGTGGCGACCTGCTCTTCTGGGCCGGCCACGTCGGCATGGTGCGCGACGCCGAGACCTTCGTGCACGCGACCGCCCACACGATGACGGTGACGATCGAAGGCCTCGCCGAGGGCCTCGCCCGGATCGAAGCGTCGGGCACGCCGCTGCGGACCGTCCGACGCGTCCGTCTGCCTCAGTAACCCCGCGTCCGATCGACCACGTGGGCGGGGTCGATCCGCCCGCCGGCCATCAGCGTGCGGACGCCGGCGAGGATGCGCTCCCCGAGCGCATCGGCGTCGGAATCGGCGGCGCAGTGCGGCGTGATCGTCACGCGCGGATGCGCCCACAGCGCCGAGGTCCTGGGCAGCGGTTCGACCTCGAAGACGTCGAGCACGGCGGCGGCCAGTTCCCCGGCATCGAGGGCGGCGAGAATGTCGGCCTCGACCTGGAGCGATCCGCGCCCGGCGTTGATCACCACCGGCCCGCCGATGTGTTCGGCGCCGCGCAGCTTGGCGAAGAGCGAGCGGTTCAGGATGCCGCGCGTCTCCGGTGTCGCCGGCAAGAGCACGACGAGAATGTCGGTGCGGCCGAGGAAGGCGTCGAGCCCGGCGTCGCCGGCGTAGGTCTCCATGCCCGGGACCTCGCGCTTCGATCGGCTCCAGCCGACGAGCGTGAAGCCGAGCCGGCCGAGCACCTCGGCGGCGTCGCGGCCGAGTTCGCCGAGCCCCATGATGCCGACCGTCACGGCGCGCGCCGCCGGCTGATGGACGTTGCGCCAGCGGGTTGCGGCCTGCGCCGCGCGGTGGCCGTCCATCTGGCGGTGCTGCGCCAGCACGTTCATCACCACCCACTCGGTCATGCGGGCGGTGAGATCCGGATCGACGATGCGGACGATCGGCACGTCGGGCAGCGTCGGGTCGGTCAGGAGCGCATCGACGCCGGCACCGAGATTGAACACCGCCTGGAGATTCGGCAGCGCCGCGAGAAGCCCCGGCTTCGGCCGCCACGCCGCGACGAAGCGGATCGACGCGGGGTCGTAGGGCTGGCGCGCATCGACCACCGTCAGATCGGGGGCGAGGCGGCGGAACCGTTCGATCCACGGATCGGGCGTCCAATGCTCGACGGCGACGAGAAGCGACATGGGAACTCCGGCAGGGTCATTCGCCGACGAGGCGGGGCAGGGCAGGGGCGTCGGCCTCGAGATCGAGCGCTTCGATCCGTCCGGCGCGACGCACCACCTTGTCGGCCGAAATCGCGATCTGGTCCAGATCCCGCGTGGTCTGGGCGAAATGCGCCTGGAGCTTGGCGACGCGCTCGACGAGGCGGGCGACGTCGTCGCCGAGCGCGCCGACCTCGCGCTGGATCGCATGGGCCTGCGAGCGGATCGCCTCGTCGCGGCCGATCGACTGCACCACCTGGATGGCGAGCAACAGCAGCGACGGCGAGACGATGACGACCCGCGCCCGGTGTGCCCGCTGCACCACCTCGGAGAAATGCTCGTGCAGATCGGCGAAGATCGCCTCCGACGGCACGAAGAGGAAGGCGACGTCGTGGGTCTCGCCCGGCAGGAGGTACTTCTCGCGGATGTCGGCGACATGGCGGATGACGTCGCGACGGAAGAGCTGCATCGCCCGATCGCGCGCCTCGGCGCTCCCCGCCTCGCGCATCGCGCTCCAGCCCTCGAGCGGGAACTTGGCGTCGACCGCGAGCGGCGGGGCCTCGCCGCCGAGGCGGATCAGGCAGTCGGGCCGCACGCCGGTCGAGAGCGTCGCCTGGAACTCGTAGGCGCCGATCGGCAGGGCGTCGGCGACGATCGCCTCCATACGCCCCTGGCCGAAGGCGCCGCGCGCCTGTTTGTTGGAGAGGATCGCCTCGAGCCGGCCGACGCCGCTCGACAGCGCGGTGATTCCCTGCTGCGCCCGGTCGATCACCGCGAGCCGTTCGGCCAGCGCCGACAGGCTCTCGGCGGTCGCCCGCGTCGTGTCGCCGAGCGTCGTGCCGAGCCGGGCGCCGAGCCCGTCGAGCCGTTCGGAGAGGCCGCGGGCGAGATCGGCCTGGCGCGAGCCGAAGACCTCGGCCATCGCCTTCATCCGCCCGGTCATCTCGGCCTGCAGCCGGCCGATCTCGACGAGGCGGCGTTCGACCTCCATCGCCTGATCGGCGGCGAAGGTCTCGGCCGCGATCCGCTCCGCCTGTCCCCGTCTGCGGGAGACCCCCGCGACGAGGAGGCCGAGACCGAAGCCGCCGGCGGCGAAGAGGAGATGGGGAAGGCCGACGGCGAAGCCGGCGATTGTGAGAGCCGTGTCCTGCATGCGGCGACCTTGGCATGATTCTCTTAAGAGATCATGTTTTGTTCTCACGAGCGAGGCGCACGGACCTTGCCTCGTCGTCCTTCGACCCCAGATGGTCCGAACGGCCGGCGACAAGGGCCGTGCGGAGGAACGATCATGACCGACGACGCCCGCACTCTCGAGATCGAGCGCCACATGACGGCGCCGCGCGCCGCGATCTGGCGGGCCTGGACCGACCCGAAGCAGCTCGCACTCTGGTGGTGTCCGAAGCCGTGGACGACGGAGGTCGTCGCCTTCGACATGCGTCCCGGCGGCGCCTTCCATGCCCGCATGCGCGCGCCGGAGGGCGAAGAGGGCGAGAGCGACATGCCGGGCTGTTTCCTCGACATCGTCCCGGCCGAGCGCGTGGTCTTCACCACGGCGCTCGGACCGGGCTGGGCGCCGCAGCGTCCGTGGCTCGCCATGACAGCGGTGATCACGATGGCGGACGCGGCCGACGGCGGCACGCTCTATCGCGCCCGCTGCCTGCACGAGAGCATCGAGGATACCGAGCGCCACGCCGCGATGGGCTTCGCCGAAGGGTGGGGCGTCTGCCTCGCCCAGCTCGATGCCCTGGCGGCCGGGCTCTGAGGCCGTTCTCTCGGTCGAAATCGACCGTCCCGGCGCAGATTCCGCCGTGAACGAGCGAATTTTCGACGTCGTCTCGATTGACCGGCGGGCGCCCCTCGCCTATCTGACGGCTCATGGCCATACTCGACATCATCACCCTTCCCGATCCCCGCCTGAAGCTCGTTTCCGAGCCCGTGGCGGTCGTCGACGACGAGATCCGCCGGATCCTCGACGACATGCTGGAGACCATGTACGACGCCCCCGGCATCGGGTTGGCGGCGATCCAGGTCGGCGTGGCGAAGCGCATGCTCACCATCGACCTCTCGCGCGAAGGCGAGGAGCGGGCGCCGCTCTTCGTGATCAATCCCGAGATCGTCTGGTCGTCGGAAGAGACCAACACCTATCAGGAGGGCTGCCTCTCGGTGCCCGAGCACTACGACGACGTCGAGCGCCCGGCCCGCGTGAAGGTGAAGTTCCTCGATCGCGACGGCAAGCCGCAGGAGATCGAGGCCGACGGACTGCTCGCCACCTGCCTGCAGCACGAGATCGATCACCTCGACGGCGTCGTCTTCATCGACCACCTGTCGCGGCTGAAGCGCGAGCGGGTGACCAAGAAGTTCTCCAAGGTGGCGAAGGTCCGCTCGCGCCTGACCGGCTGGCGCCCGTCGATGGGCTGAGGCCGATCGTCGAAACGAGTTGCGAGAAGAGCCGGCGGGGCGACCCGCCGGCTCTTCCGCGTTTCGGGGGTGGTGTCGTCGCTCAGACCGTCGGGTCGAGCACGCCGAGATAGACGACGAGCAGCAGGAAGGCGCCCATCAGGAAGCGGTAGATCACGAAGGGCCAGGACGAGAAGCGCTCCATCACCTTCATCAGCGTCCAGATCGCCACGAAGGCCGAGAGCGAGGCGGAAGCCAGCCCGATGCCGAGCACCTCCCAGCCGGCGGCGTCGAGCCCCGCCTTCTTCAGCTCGAAGAGTTCCTTGACGCCGGCGCCGGTGATCGCCGGCAGGCCGAGCAGGAAGGAGAAGCGGGCGGCGTCCTCGCGCTTCAGGTTCATGAACAGCGCCGCCGTCAGCGTCGAGCCGGAGCGCGACACGCCCGGGATCAGCGCGCCGACCTGGGCGAGGCCGACGACGACCGCATCGCGCAGGCGGATCTCCTCGAACGTGCGCTTGTGGCGGCAGACGAGTTCTGCGAGCGCCAGCAGCAGCGCCATGCCGATCGAGGCGGCGCCGATCACCCAGAGTTCGCGCAAGGGCGAGCCGCAGGCGTTGAGCTGCTTCTTCAGGAGCACGCCGCCGATCACGATCGGGATCGTGGCGACGACGATGCCGACCGCCATGCGGAACTCGAAGGCGCCGTAGTCGCCCTCCTGCGCCGCCTTCAGCGATCCCGCCCCGACCCGCCAGATGTCGCGCCAGAAATAGGTGACGACCGCGAAGAGCGCGGCGAGCTGCATGGCGGCGGAGAAGGCGGAGCCCGGATCGGGCCAGCCGAGGAAGGTCGGCACCACCCGCATGTGGGCGGTCGAGGAGATCGGCAGGAGCTCGGTGATGCCCTGGACGACGCCGAGGATCGCCACCTTGGTGGCGCCGAGGGCGACGAAGCCCGTGTCGATGCCGTTGGTGCAGACGCTGGCCATGGCGGAAAACTCCCGGAAATGCGGGGCGCGAGGCGGAGACGCCGGCGAGGGTGGATCTGCCGTCGAGACTGCCTCCGGGACGGTTACCGAAGCCTTACCCACCCACCGGCAAATTCGAGCGATTTTCTCAACAAAGTAATCATGTAGATAAATCAAGAGTAAATTCGATCGCGTAAAAACACATTCAAAGTTTGACTTGGCTGAAATCCGCATGTGCGAAGGTGGCTTCACTGGGAAGGGGAGTTACTTTCGTCATGACCAAGTCGAAGATCTGGGGATTTGCTGCTTTCTTTGCTGTCTCGCTGATCGCCGGCCAGGCCGGTGCGCGTGAAGCGATCACTCTGGCGCGCCTGCCGGAGACCACCAGCGCGCTGCCGGTGGGCGAGGCGCGTCCCGTTTGGGGTTGGGTGGACTATTGCCGCCGCAACCCGACCGAATGCGACGGCGCCCGCGCCCAGGCGCGTGAAGTCCGTCTCGATGCCCGTACCTGGCAGACGCTGGTCGAGGTCAATCGCTCGGTGAACTCGGCGATCGATCCGATCACCGACGAGGAACACTGGGGCGTCGCCGATCGTTGGGACATTCCGACCGACGGCAAGGGCGACTGCGAGGACTACGTGCTGCTGAAGCGCAAGGTCCTGACCGAGCGCGGCTTCCCGCGGTCGTCGCTGCTCGTCACCGTCGTCATCGACACCAAGGGCGCCGGCCATGCCGTGCTGACCGTCAAGACCGACCACGGCGACTTCGTCCTCGACAACATGCGCGACGACATCCTGGCCTGGGTGAAGACCGGCTATCGCTTCGTCAAGCGCCAGTCGCAGGAAGAACAGAACCGCTGGGTCGCGCTGGACGACGGCGTCCAGATCCCGGCCACCGCTTCGGCGCGCTGAGCCGAACCTCTCTCTCCTCCGTCAGGGGCCGCTCCTCGCCGCGTGCGAGGGGCGGCCTCGGCGCGTTTCAGGGCTGCCCCGCGTCCTGCGCCGCTCGGTCGCAGGGTGAAAACCCGCGGAAAAGGCGACGGAAGCCTCCATGCCCGCGTGGAGTGCAAGGCTGCATTGGTCCGGGCGCATGGTCGAAGCCGGCGTAAGATCCGCGCTCGCCGCATGCCTGACGAGACTTCGCCCCCTTTCGGCCACGTTCCACGGGGGAACCCGTACCCTTTCCACAATCGAACCGTAGTGCGGCTGAATCGGTGGCGACGCGGACTCCGCTTTGTTGACGAATGATGAATTGCAACCCGGCGAGCCATGCGAAATCCGCAGGTCAGAGGGTGGGGCGGCCGCCTTCAAAATAGGCAATCCGCCGATTATTTCATCGTTCATGGATGAACGCTCCATCGTCGCCGGGAGAGAGACCGAAGACGACGACGGGGCATCGAAGGGAGGGGACCGGCAAGGTCCTCATATGATCATGTCGTTCTACACCATCGCCACGCATCTCCGTTCCTCCGTCGAGCGCTATCGCAACTATCGCCGCGCCGTCCGTGAGCTCTCCGCTCTCGACGACCGTCAGCTCTGCGACATCGGCCTCGTGCGCTCGCGCATCGAGGAAGTGGCGCGCGGCGCGCTCCACTGATCGGGGACGATCGGCCCCGCGCCGATCCGACGTTCTGCTCGAAAGGGGCGGCCGCGAGGCCGCCCCTTTCGTCGTCGGTGGCCTTCGCTGCGTTGCAATGAAAGATTTTGCAGAAACGACATTGAATTGCCGTTTGCTGTGACTATGATCCGCCCTAGATTCAGAGGACGGCGACGCGCGCTCGTGAGGAGCGCCGCGGGGTGTCGTCCCTTTCGGGGGTATGCATGGTCAGCCGCGTCATCACGGTGGATCCCTTCGACTTCGTCGCCTTCGGCGGCACCGGCGACCTTGCGCGTCGCAAGCTCCTGCCGGGCCTCTACCATCGCGACCGGGTCGGCCAGATCCCGGACGAGACCCGCATCCTCGGCGTCGCCCGCGCCGAGATGACGGAGGAGGCCTTCCGCGCCTTCGCCCGCGAGGCGCTCGACGCCCACGTGCCCGAGCACGAGCGCGACGAGGCGGTGATCGAGCGCTTCGTCGCCCGCCTGTCCTACGTGGCGGTCGACGCCACCGGCGAGCGCGGCTGGGCCGATCTCGCGGCCTTTCTCTCGACCCGTCCCGAATGCATCCGCGTCTTCTATCTGGCGACCAGCCCCGATCTCTTCGGCGGCATCTGCGATCGGCTGAAGGCCTCGGGCGTGGTGACGCCGTGCTCGCGCGTCGTGGTCGAGAAGCCGATCGGCAAGTCGCTCGCCTCGGCCCGCGCGGTCAACGCCGCCGTCGGCGCCGCCTTCGACGAGGCGCAGATCTTCCGCATCGACCACTATCTCGGCAAGGAGACGGTGCAGAACCTGATGGCGCTGCGCTTCGCCAACTCGCTGTTCGAGCCGCTGTGGAACGCCGCGCACATCGACTATGTCCAGATCACCGCCGCCGAGAGCCTCGGCGTCGAGGGCCGCGCCGGCTACTACGACGGCGCCGGCGCGCTGCGCGACATGGTGCAGAACCATCTCCTCCAGCTCCTCTGCCTCGTCGCCATGGAGCCGCCGGCGACGCTCGACGCCGACGCGGTGCGCGACGAGAAGCTCAAGGTGCTGAAGTCGCTGAAGCCGATCGGTCCCGCCGACGTCGACCGCGTCACCGTGCGCGGTCAGTACGAGAAGGGCGCGAGCGCCGAGGGCGCCGTGGCCGGCTATCTCGAGGAACTCGGAAAGCCGACCTCCAACACCGAGACCTTCGTCGCCCTCAAGGCCGAGGTCGAGAACTGGCGCTGGGCCGGCACGCCCTTCTATCTGCGCTCGGGCAAGCGCCTCGCCGACCGCGTCTCCGAGATCGTGGTGAGCTTCCGCCCGATCCCCCATTCGGTCTTCGACGCCGCCGCCGGCCCGATCCGCCGCAACGAGCTGGTCATCCGCCTGCAGCCCGACGAGGGCGTGAAGCTCTCGCTGATGATCAAGGACCCCGGTCCCGGCGGCATGCGGCTGAAGTCGGTGCCGCTCGACATGAGCTTCGCCGAGACCTTCGCCGAGCGCCATGCCGACGCCTACGAGCGGCTGATCATGGACGTGGTGCGCGGCAACCAGACGCTCTTCATGCGCCGCGACGAGGTCGAGGCGGCGTGGACCTGGATCGACCCGATCCTCGAGGCCTGGGCGGCCTCCGGCGACGCGCCGAAGCCCTATCGCTCCGGCACCTGGGGTCCGTCCGCCGCCGTCGCCCTGATCGAGCGCGACGGTCGCGCGTGGCACGAGGACGGCGCCTGACGGCGCCTCGGGGGCACGAAGACGGCGCCCGACGAACTTCCCTTCCCCCCTTGCGGGAGAAGGCGGCCCATCGGGCAGGGAAGACTTCGACGTGGCCGCGGCCGCGCCGGGAAAGGCAGGAAGACATGGCCCTCGACGCCCGCGTCGGCGAGATCACCGAGCGCATCCGCGCCCGCTCTCGCGATTCCCGTGCCCGCTATCTCGAACGCGTCGCCGCCCAGGTCGAGAAGCGCCCGACCCGCTCCAAGCTCGGCTGCGCCAACCTCGCCCACGGCTTCGCCGCCTGCGGCCCCGAGGCCAAGGCGCGGCTCGCCGCCGGCGAGACGCCGAACATCGGCATCGTCACCGCCTACAACGACATGCTCTCCGCCCATCGGCCCTACGAGCGCTATCCGGCGCTGATCCGGGCCGAGGCCGAGCGGCTCGGCGCCACGGCGCAGGTCGCCGGCGGCGTGCCCGCCATGTGCGACGGCGTCACTCAAGGAGAGGCGGGGATGGAGCTGTCGCTCTTCTCCCGCGACGTCATCGCCATGGCGACCGGCGTGGCGCTGTCGCATCAGATGTTCGACGGCGCGCTGATGCTCGGCATCTGCGACAAGATCGTGCCCGGCCTGGTCATCGGCAGCCTCGCCTTCGGCCATCTGCCGGTGATCTTCGTGCCGTCGGGGCCGATGACGACCGGCATCTCCAACGGCGAGAAGAACCGCGTCCGCCAGCTCTACGCCGAGGGCAAGGCGACGAAGGCCGATCTGCTGGAGAGCGAGTCGAAGTCCTATCACGGCATCGGCACCTGCACCTTCTACGGCACCGCCAACTCCAACCAGATGCTGATGGAGTTCATGGGCCTGCATCTGCCGGGCGCGAGCTTCGTGCCGCCCGACACCGAACTCCGCGACGCGCTGACCCGCGCCGCCGTCGCCCGGGTGCTGGAGATCGGATCGCGAGGGACCTCCTTCACGCCGATCGGCGAAGTGCTCGACGAACGCGCCTTCGTCGACGGCATCGTCGGCCTGATGGCGACGGGCGGGTCGACCAACCACACGCTCCATCTCGTCGCCATGGCGCGTGCCGCCGGCATCGCGCTCAACTGGGACGACTTCGCCGATCTCTCGGCGATCACGCCGCTCCTGGTGCGCGCCTATCCCAACGGCGCCGCCGACGTCAACGCGCTGCACGAGGCCGGCGGCGTGCCCTTCGTCATCCGCGAGTTGCTCGGCGCCGGCCTGCTCCATGCCGACGCCCGCACCGTCGGGGGCGCCAGCCTCGCCGAGCAGACGCGGACGCCGAGCCTCGACGCCTCCGGCGCCCTCGTCTTCGCGCCCGCGCGTGAGGCGAGCGGCGACGAGAGCGTGGTGCGGCCGATCGTCCGCCCCTTCGAGGCGGTCGGCGGGCTCGAGCTCCTCACCGGCAACCTCGGCCGCGCCGTGATCAAGACCTCGTCGGTCGCCCCCGATCGTCGGATCGTCGAGGCGCCGGCCCGTGTCTTCGACGATCAGGAGGCGGTGCAGCAGGCCTTCCGGGCGGGCGAACTGACCGGCGATTTCGTCGCCGTCGTCCGCTTCCAAGGGCCGCGCGCCAACGGCATGCCGGAACTCCACAAGTTGACGCCGCCGCTCGGTGTTCTGCAGGATCGCGGCCAGAAGGTCGCGCTGGTGACCGACGGCCGCATGTCGGGTGCCTCCGGCAAGGTGCCGGCGGCCATCCACCTTTCACCGGAAGCCGCCGACGGCGGACCGATCGCCCGCATCCGCGATGGCGACAGGATCCGCCTCGACGCGACGACGGGACGTCTCGACGTCCTGGTCGATCCGGCGGAATGGTCGTCGCGGCAGGCCGCGACGGCCGATCTCTCCGCATCCGGTTGGGGCGCCGGGCGGGAGCTCTTCGCAACTTTCCGCAACACCGTCGGCTCGGCCGAAGAGGGAGCCTCCTCGCTATGAACGTCATCCGCATCGTCCCCGATCCCCGTCGTCTCCTCGATCACGAATGCCGCACCGGCGAGAGCCCGCTGTGGGACGACCGCCGCGATCGGCTCTTCTTCGTCGACATCGACTCCGGCGAGATCCACCACGTCTCGGCCGAGGGCTCGTCCCATCGTGTCTGGCCGGCGCCGCCGCCGGAGCGTCCGACCGCGCTGGGGCTCACCACCACCGGCCGCCTCGTCGTCTCGCTGACCCGCTCGGTCGTGCTCTTCGACCCCGACGCCGGCACCTGGGACACGCTCGCCGAGATCGACGTCGGCCGCTCCACCACTCGCCTCAACGACGGCAAGGTCGGTCCCGACGGCGCCTTCTGGGTCGGCTCGATCGACGAGACGCCCGAGCGTCCGCCGGTGTGCTGCCTGTGGCGCGTCACCGCCGACGGCACCGTCGAGAAGAAGATCGAGGGCCTGCGCGCCTCCAACGGTCTCGCCTGGGATCCGTCGGGCCGCACCATGTATCTCTCCGACAGCCGCGGCCCGTGGATCGACCGCTTCGACTTCGACGCGGCGACCGGCGAGATCTCCAACCGTTCGCGCTTCGCCACCCTCGACGACGGCCTCGGCCGTCCCGACGGCGGCTGCTGCGACGCCATCGGCCACTACTGGAGCGCCGGCATCACCTCGGGCCAGATCAACCGCTTCGCCCCCGACGGCCGCCTGCTCGAGCACTGGAACCTGCCGGTCGACCATCCGACCATGCCGTGCTTCGGCGGCGAGGGCCTGCGCACGCTCTTCGTGACGTCGCTGCTCCGCCCCGGCGAGGAGGGCCGTCCGTCGCTGGCGCCGGCCGGCTCGGTGATCGCGCTCGATGCCCAGATCGCCGGCTTCCCGCCCTTCCGCATGCCCGATCCCAAGGGCTGAGCGGCACGCACGGAGCGTCCCCGAAAAAGAAGAGGCCCGGACGGATGTCCGGGCC
>DBMN01000003.1 GCA_002298965.1 Rhizobiales bacterium UBA697
CCCGGCGTGTCGCACCGCAGGCGACGTCGCTGGTCCAGCCCGCCGGCCCGGCGAGCGTCGTGCCCTTCGACCGCCGCGTCGCCCCGAGCTTCGGCGGATCGGAGGCCCCGGGCTTCTTCGACCGCACTCGCCCGGCGACGCCGGCGACCGCCGCGCCGTCTTCGGAAGCGTCGGGTTCGGGCCTGTCGCGCGACGACGTCCGCCGTCTGCAGGCGACGCTGTTCGAGCTGCTCGAGTGCAAGCGCCTGCTCGATCAGGTGCGCTGACGGCGGTTTTCCGCGGTGCCTCGCGGCGGCCTTCGTCGCACGTGTGGAGCGTCGCCGGAGCCGGGCCGAAAGGTGTTGCGCCGCCCGGCGAAACAGTCTAGTCAACCACCGTCCGACGACGACGGCCCGGAGCGGCGACGCTTCCCCCTAGGGTCGATCATCGTCTCGGATCCGGACGGGCAGTAGCGCAGCCTGGTTAGCGCACNNAAGGGGTCGGAGGTTCGAATCCTCTCTGCCCGACCATTCATCCTCGCCATCGACGAAGAAACCGCCCCCTCGGGGCGCGCTCGCACGTGTCGGCGCCTTTCGGCGCCGCGCGCGGGTTCGCCTCTCACTCCGCCGCGAGACTCTTCGGCTCGCCGTTGGCGACGAGCTCGGCGATGCGGGCGTCGAGGGCGGCGATCACCGTCTTCGAGAACGGCCGCAGGTGGAGATACATCACCATCTGGAAGCAGACGAACTCGAAGGCGCGCGGGTTCTTCCGCAGCGTCGTCAGCGACGTCTTCCAGAACAGCCGCCGCATCTCCGGCTGCTTCACCGTCATGGTCCAGATCAGCCGCCCGAGCAGCCTCAGGTCGCGCAGCAGCAGGCGGGGATAGATCCTGATCCAGTAGGTCGGCCGGTCGAGCGCCAGACCGACGTGGAGGGCGCGGGCGAAGAACTCCTCCGGCGAGAAGATCGTGCGGATGATCTCGCGATAGTCGCGCAGGATGTCGACCGCCGGTCGCCTGGGCACGAAGTTGAGGCCGCCGAAACAGTGATCGGGCGGGATCTCCTCCGGGTCGGGCAGCATGCGCCCCTCGGCCTCGAGCCGGCGGCGCATCTGGGTGGCGGGCAGGGCCGTCAGCAGCCCGACCATGGCGACCGGGATCGAGGTCTCGCGCACGCAGGCGATCATCTCCTCGGCGACGCTTCCCGCCTCGGTGTCGAAGCCGACGATGAAGCCGGCGACGACGAACATGCCGGCGCCGTAGATGCGATGGACCGAGGCGGCGATGTCGCGCCGGGTGTTCTGCTTCTTCTGCGCCGAGACCAGCGTCTCGGTGTCCGGGCTCTCGATGCCGACGAAGACGACGAAGAAGTTGCAGGCCTTCATCAGGGCGAGCAGCTCGGGATCGTCGGAGAGGTTGAGCGAGGCCTCGGTCGAGAAGGCGAAGGGCCACTCGCGCTCCTTCTGCCAGGCCGCCAGCACCGGCAGGAAGCGCTTCAGCGCCTTCTTGTTGCCGATCAGGTTGTCGTCGACGAAGTCGACGTGGCCGCGATAGCCCATGTCGTAGAGCCGTTGCAGCTCGGCGATCATCTGCTCGTTGGTCTTGGGCCGCGGTACCCGGCCGTAGATCTCGATGATGTCGCAGAACTCGCAGGTGAAGGGGCAGCCGCGCGAGAACTGCACGCCGACATAGAGGTAGTGCGAGAAGTCGATCAGGTCGAAGCGCGGGATCGGCGCCCTGGTGATGTCGGCCGAGCCCGACGGCGCCTCGAAGGTGCCGGAGCGCGCGCCCGACACCCAGGCGTCGACGAAGGCGTCGATCAGCCCCTCGGCCTCGCCGAGCACGCGGAAGTCGGCCGCCGCATAGACCTCGGGGCAGGCCATCGGATCGGGGCCGCCGACGACCACCGGCTTGCCGGCGGCGTGGATGCGCTTCATCAGCCGCAGCGTGTCGTCGCGCTGGGGCAGCATGCCGCCGGTCATCACCACGTCGGCCCAGGCGAGGTCGGCATCGGTGAGTTCTTCGGCGTTGCGGTCGACGAGGCGGAAGTTCCACGTCTGCGGCAGCAGCGCCGCCACCGTGATCAGGCCGAGCGGCGGGCAGCTCGCCTTGGCGCCCCACAGCTCGCAGGCCGCCGTCATGCTCCAGAAGGAGTTGGCGACGAAGCGCGGGAAGACGAGGAGGACGTTGGGCTCGGTCATCGGGGCTCCACGATCGGGGTGGCAGCGGCCGCCCATGCGTGAATACCCTAACATCGTTTCGCGACACCCCGGCAAGAGCCGATTTCGGGCAATCGGCTCGATCCAGGGTCTCAGCCGGCGCTGGCGGAGGGCGCCGCCTCGCGCGACGGCCACAGCTGGACGAGCAGCACCGCGGCGAAGATCGCCATGGAGCCGGCCCATTGCCCCGCCGAGAAGCGGTCGCCGAGCATCGCCCAGCCGAAGACGGCGGCCATCGGTGCCTCGGTCGAGAAGATGATCGCCGCGTCGGAGGCGGTGGCGTGGCGCTGGGCGATCGCCTGGAGCGAATAGCCGATCACGCCGGAGACGAGGCCCGTGTAGGCGAGTTCCCACCCGGCGGTGCGGATCGCCTCCCACGAGATCGGCTCGAAGGCGACGGCCCAGCCGCCGCAGGCGACGACCATCACCAGACCCTCGACGGCGACCAGCAGCATCGGTCGGTCGACCCGGCGCACGACGATGCCGATCAACACGATCTGCAACGCCCAGCCGGCGGCGCTGATGGTCACGAGCAGGTCGCCGAGGACGAAGCTGCCGGTGAGCCCGCCCGACAGCAGCCAAGCGCCGATCAGCCCGAGGAGGGCCGCCGGCCACACCGCGAGGCCCGGACGCTCGTGGGTGATCGCCACCGCCACGAAGGGCGTGAAGAGGATGTAGAGCGAGGTCAGGAAGCCGGCGTTGGCGACCGAGGTCGAGAGCAGCGCCGTCTGCTGCAGCGCGTTGCCGCCGAAGAAGACGAGGCCGACCGCGATGATCAGCCCGAGCGAGCGCCGGTCGATCGGGCGGGGCGCCCGCCGTCCCTCGCGCAGCGCCAGCGGCACGATGATCGCGCTCGACACGATGAAGCGCAGCGTCAGGAACCACATCGGCGTCAGCACCACCATCGCCGTCTGCTGGGGCACGAAGGCGAGACCCCAGATGGCGGCGGCGGCGAGCAACAGGAGATTGGCCGTGGAGCGGTTCATGGGTCTCGGCAGGGTGGGCGGTGAAACTCCCACTTCTCTGCCGTACCCGGCCTGTCCTGTCGATAGGCCGGGGTCACTTTTGTGTGACGATCGCTCGAGAGCGGTCGTCGAGGCCGTTGCCGTGGGCCGGTCAGGCGGCCGTGGCGTCGTCGGTGCGGCGCCAGTCGTAGACCAGCGTCTCGCGGAAGGCGAAGCGCGCGAGATGGCGGGCGACGACGTCCTCGAGCTCGCCGATGCGGGCGGCGTCGTCGGTCTCGAGGACGATGGTCAGCGCGTGGTCGGTGGCCGCGAGCCGCGCCGTCCCGAAGGGGAAGGCGATCGAGCCGCGCTCGGCCGTCGCCTCCGCCGGGATCTTGTGGGCGAAGTGCTTGCAGAGCTGCTGCATGTACTTCGAGGCCGCCTCGGTGAGGACGGTGCATTCCGATCGCGTCATGGGCACCTCTCAGAGCTGCTCGATACGGGCGGTGGTCTCGTCGAGCAGGGCGACGAGGGCGGCGGTCTCGCCGTCGCCGAGGCGACCGGAGGCGAGCTTGAGGCGCAGCGCCAGCTTGAAGTTCTCGACGGCGCGCACGATGCGCGGGTCGCGTTCCGACGAGCGGGCGGTGCCGGCCTCGTTCATCCGGGCGAGCATGGCGTCGACCTGCGCCCGATTGGCGGCGAGGGTCTCGCGGCCGGCGTCGGTGACGGCATAGAGCTTCTTGGCGCCGTCCTGCGAGGCGACGACGATCTGGCCGGTCTCCTCGAGCAGCGTCAGCGTCGGGTAGACCACGCCGGCGGAGGGCACATAGGCGCCGCCCATGCGATCCTCGATCGCCTTGATGATCTCGTAGCCGTGGCGCGGCTCCTCGGCGATCATCGCCAGAAGAACGAGACGCAGGCCGCCGTGGCCGAAGAAGCGTCCGCCGCCGCGCCCACCGCGACCGCCGCGTCCGAAGAGGCCGCCGAACGGGCCACCGTGGCCGCCGCGTCCGCGACCCTCGTCGCCGTCCCAGGCCATGCGTTCACGATGGCCGCATTCCGCGCCACCGTCGGGCGCGTCGTGGTGACGGTCCCAGAAACCGCGGCCCATGCGCCGCATGTGATGTCCGAACATGTGTTCGATCCTTTCGATGTGTTCCATCGATCGTCCATGTGACGTTCGATAGGTTTAGATATATCGAAATGGTATCGAAATGCAAGTTTCGAAACTCACGTGCCGCGATCACGGCTGCGTGAACGCATCTCCCACTGCCGCTTGCCGACCGCGGCGAGGCCGAGGGAGAGCGCGATCAGCCCGGCGGTCGCCGAGGCGGGCAGCCGGTCGGCCCAGTCGAGATTGCCGGCGGCGATGAAGCCGAGCGGCCGCTGCGTCTTCACCGCGAACCAGAAGAGTTCGACGCCCGCCGCCCCCGCCGCCGCGAAGAGGGTCGCCGCCGCGACTGCGCCGAGGCCCGGTTCGCCGCGGTCGGCCGCGACGCGGACGGCGAGGCCGCCGATCGCCAGCCCGGCGATCATCGCCGCCGGTGCCGGATCGAGGCGGATCTGCAGGAAATAGTGGGCGAGGCCGAGGATGGCGATCGGGTGGACGAGGCCGTGCAGCCGCCCCCAGCGCGCGCCGCCGAGGCGGCGGATCGATCCGTCGGTCGAGGTGATGGTGAGTGCGACGAGCCCGACGAAGGCGACGAAGCCCATTGTCAGATAGGGCCGGATGGCGATCTCCGTCGCCACCTTGCCCATGTCGAAGGCCTGATCGGCGGCGTAGAGCACCAGATGCAGCGCCGTCCACAGGAAGGCCGTCACGCCGATCATCCGCCTGAGCCCGACCAGCTTCGACCAGCCCGAAAGCCGGCGCAGCGGCGTCACCGCGATTGAGGCGATCAGCGTCTCGATCGCCCGCGCGCCGCAGAAACGCAGGCTCTCGGTCAGTGGCCGCGGCCCGAGGTCGCCGGTCGCGGTGCGGTAGGCGAGCCAGAGGAGGGGGGCGACGAGGACGACGAGCGTCGCGACGCGCAGGGCCGAGAGGCGGCCGTTGCGGTCGCGCCACGGGGCAAGGGAGGCGAGGGTGGAGGGCATCGGGTCTCGCGAGGCTTGGACGACGTCGCTTCTACGCCGCGGCGCCGTCCTCCGTTTCATCACGTCCGCGCGATTCCGGCCATCCCGTCCCGCTCACGCGGCGATCATGAATGTCGGTTCGTGGCGGACGGGGAAGGCGATCGACCGCGCGATGAAGCAGACCTCGCCGATCCGGTGGTGCAACGCCTCGGCGAGCCCCAGATCCGCCCCCGCCTTCACCGTGATGGTCGGTCGCAACACCGCCTCGACGAAACGCCCGGCGCCGCCGGCCGTGACCTCGCCGATGCCGACGGGCTCGTCGACATAGTCGGTGACGACGATGCCGGCGTCGGCGGCGTAGTGCAGGTACCACAGCATGTGGCAGGCCGAGAGGGCGGAGATCAGCAGATCCTCCGGGTTCGGCTTCATCGGGTCGCCGCCCAGCAGCGGATCGTTCGAACAGTGGACGACCGGTCGGCCGGGAACGGCGATGTCCCAGGTGCGGTCATAGGCGCGGTAATGCGCCGTGCCGTCGCCGCGATTGCCGGTCCACACGATGCGGGAGGAAAAGCGATGGTCCATGGCGCGCTCCTTGTCGTCGAGTCGATATACATGTATCAATGTATACATTGATGGGAGATGCAAGCATGGATCCGTTCGAGACGCTGCGCGGCGAGATCCTTTCCGGTCGCCTGCCGCCGGGGACGCTGCTGCTCCAGGGCGATCTCGCCCGCCGTTTCGGCGTCAGCCGCATTCCGGTGCGCGATCTGCTCCAGCGCCTCGCCGCCGCCCGCCTCGTCACGGTCGAGCCCAATCGCGGCGCCCGCGTCGTCTCGCTGACGCGCGCCGAGCTGGAAGAGATCTGGGACATGCGGGTGCTGCTCGAGGCCGATCTCGCGGCCCGCGCCACGCGCCTCGCCACGCCCGCCGACCACGACGCGCTCGCCCATGCCCTGCGCCGCTCCGATCTCGAGGCCGGTCGCCCCGGCTGGCGCGAGGGCGACC
>DBMN01000031.1 GCA_002298965.1 Rhizobiales bacterium UBA697
GGCCCCAACGGCTCGGGCAAGACGACGACCATCCGCATGATCTGCGGCCTGCTGACCCCCGACGCCGGCGAGGGCCGCGTGCTCGGCCACGACGTGCGCACCGAGAGCCGGGCGATCAAACGCCGGGTCGGCTACATGACGCAGCGCTTCTCCTTCTACGAGGACCTGACGATCGAGGAGAACCTCGATTTCGTCGCCCGTCTCTACGAGCTCGAGCCGCGGCGCGACTTCGTCAACCGTACGCTCGCCGACCTCGGCCTGACCTCGCGCCGCGACCAGCTCGCCGGCACGCTGTCGGGCGGTTGGAAGCAGCGCCTGGCGCTCGCCGCCTGCATCATGCACCAGCCCGACCTGCTGCTGCTCGACGAGCCGACGGCCGGCGTCGACCCCAAGGCGCGGCGCGACTTCTGGGACGAGATCCACAAGCTCGCCGCCGACGGCCTGACCGTGCTGGTCTCGACCCACTACATGGACGAGGCCGAGCGCTGCCATCGCATCGCCTACATCTCCTACGGCAGGCTGCTGGCGACCGGGCGGGTCGACGACGTGGTCGAGGGCGCCGGCCTGACCACCTTCGTCGCCCGCGACGCGCCGGCCGAACTGGCGACCGCCCTCGAGGGGATGCCCGGCGTCGATCAGGTCGCGCCCTTCGGTTCGACGCTGCACGTCGTCGGCTCGGACGGGCCGCTCCTCGCCGCCACCCTCGAACGGGTGACGGCGGAGACCGGCGTCGCCTTCGCCCGCGGCGAGACCAGCCTCGAGGACGTCTTCATCCAGTTCATGGCGCGTGCCCAGGACAACATGGGCGCGGCGTCGTCCGGCAGCGGGCGGGGAGGGCGGCCGTGATCGATCTGACCCTCTCGCGCGCCCGGCTCTGGGCGGTTCTGGTGAAGGAGTTCATCCAGATGCGGCGCGACCGCATCACCTTCGCCATGATGCTCGGCGTGCCGATCATGCAGTTGCTGCTCTTCGGCTTCGCCATCAACTCCGACCCGAAGCGCCTGCCGACCGCGCTGCTCGACATGGACGGCGGTCACTATTCGCGCGCCGTCGTCACCGCGCTCGAGACCTCCGGCTACTTCCGCTTCGAATTTCGTCCGAAGACGCTGGAGGAGGGCGAACACCTGATCGCCTCCGGCCAGGCGGTGTTCCTGGTGACGATCCCGTCCGATCTCGGCGCCCGCGTCGATCGCGGCGACCGCCCGCAGATCCTGATCGATGCCGACGCCACGGATCCTGCCGCCTCGTCGGGTGCCGTCGGCGCCCTCGGCTCGGTCGCCCAGAAGGCGCTCACCCGCGAGAAGGGCGAGGCGGCGGAGGTCGACGCCCAGCAGGACAAGCGGCTCGAGATCGTCGCCCACCGGCGTTACAACCCGGAGGGCGTGTCGCAATACAACATCGTCCCCGGCCTCCTCGGCGTCATCCTGCAGATGACCATGGTGATGATGACCGCCATGGGCCTCACCCGCGAGACCGAGCGCGGCACGATGGAGAACCTGCTCGCCATGCCGGCGACGCCGATGGAGATCATGCTCGGCAAGGTCCTGCCCTTCCTCGGCGTCGGCGCGGTGCAGGTGGCGGTGGTGCTGGTGGCGGCCAAGGTGCTGTTCGGCGTGCCCTTCGTCGGATCGCTGACGCTGCTGATCTTCTGCGTGCTGACCTTCGTGCTGTCGCTGGTGCTGATGGGCTATTTCATCTCCACCTTCGCCGCGACGCAGATGCAGGCGATGCAGCTGACCTTCTTCTTCTTCATGCCGTCGCTGATGCTGTCGGGCTTCATGTTCCCCTTCTCCGGCATGCCCGGCTGGGCGCAGGCGATCGGCGAATGCTTTCCGCTGACGCATTTCCTCCGGATCATCCGCGCGGTGATGCTGAAGGGCGCCGACATCCCGGCCATCGCCTGGGAATGGTCGATGCTGCTGGTCTTCATCCTCGTCTATGCCGCGGTCGCCCTGTCGCGCTCGCGCAAGACGCTGGATTGAGGGACGAAGCCGCGCGGGTGAAGGGAAGGGGAGCCATGCCGCGCCCCCATTGCCTTCGCCGTCGTGGCGATGCATCACGGACGGTATCCAAGGAGCCGCCCATGCAGATCCGCGACGCCGTCGACGCCGACCTCGAGACCATCCGCGCCATCTACAACGACGCCGTCGCCACCACGACGGCGATCTGGAACGAGCGCCTCGTCGATCTCGCCGACCGCAGGGCCTGGGCGGAGGTGCGCCGCGCCCTCGGCTATCCGATCCTCGTGGCGGTCGACGACGGCGGTACCGTGCTCGGCTATGCCTCCTTCGGCGACTGGCGCGCCTTCGAGGGCTATCGCCACACGGTGGAGCACTCCGTCTACGTCGATCGCACGGCGCGCGGCCGCGGCGTCGGCGAGGCGTTGATGCGGGCGCTGATCGACCGGGCGCGGGGCCTGCACAAGCACGTCATGGTCGCCGGCATCGAGGCCGAGAACGCCGTCTCGATCCGCCTGCACGAGCGCCTCGGCTTCGTGAAGACCGGCTTGATGCCGCAGGTCGGCACCAAGTTCGGCCGCTGGCTCGATCTCGCCTTCCTCCAGCTCCGCCTCGACGACCGCACCGACCCCGACTCGCTCGCCCGCTGAGGCGCGAAGGCCCCCTCGACGCCTCCGAAGGCGACGCCTCGCCCCACCTCGAGGGGTGGGCGGCGGCCGACGTGCCGTGTCCTGACGACGTCGGGGACCTCTTCACCTCGTACGTGCAGAGGCGAAGGGCATCGCCTTTCGCCGAAACCGCCCCGGCGGCGCGGCTCGAGGCGACCTCGGCTAAAGTTTGAGGTTCGAACATCATCCTTGATTTCCTTGGGTTTTGGCGGTGTCTCCGTCGATTTTGCGCGATGCAGCAACGAATTCGAGTTGCGCACCTCAGAAAATTGACGAATCTCTTGTGCCGAAGGCGAAGCACCCGCGCGGGACCCGACGCATCCGGTCGATCCGCGAGGCCGCCTCCGAGGACGGGATTGAACTCCCGCCATCGACCCGGAACCCGCCCTGCGAAGGCGGACCAGCCCTCGAACGCAGAGGGCGATCAGGAGGACTGACGATGAAACTGCTTCATGTACTGGCCGGCTCCCTCACGGCTCTGACCGTCTGCCTGCCGCTCACGATGGCTCAGGCGAGCGAGGCCGCGCCGGTCATCGGCTTCTCGATCGACGACCTGCGCGTGGAGCGTTGGGCCCGCGACCGCGACTACTTCGTCGCCGCCGCCAAGGAACTCGGTGCCACCGTCTCGGTCCAGTCGGCCGACGGCAACGAGGAGAAGCAGGTCAAGCAGATCGAGAACCTCATCGCCCAGAAGGTCGACGCGATCGTCATCGTGCCGATGAACTCCAAGGTCTTCGGCGCGGTGGTCGACGAGGCGCACAAGGCCGGCATCAAGGTGCTGTCCTATGACCGCCTGATCCTCAACGCCGACGTCGACGCCTACATCTCCTTCGACAACGAGCGCGTCGGCTTCCTGCAGGCCGAGGCCGTGCTGAAGGCGAAGCCGGAAGGCCGCTACTACATGCTCGGCGGCTCGCCGACCGACAACAACGCCAAGCTGCTGCGCGCCGGTCAGGAAAAGGCCCTGAAGCCCGCCGTCGACGCCGGCAAGATCAAGATCATCGGCTCGCAGTGGGTCAAGGAATGGAGCCCGACCGAGGCCCTCTCCATCATGGAGAACGCCCTGACGGCCAACCAGAACAAGATCGACGCGGTCGTCGCCTCGAACGACGGCACCGCCGGCGGCGCGATCCAGGCGCTCGCGGCGCAGGGTCTCGCCGGCAAGGTGGCCGTGTCCGGTCAGGACGCCGACCTCGCCGCCATCAAGCGCGTCAAGGCGGGCACCCAGACGGTGTCGGTCTACAAGCCGCTCAAGCTGATCGCCACCGAGGCCGCCAAGCTGACCGTGTCGATGGTGCAGAAGAAGACCCCGGCCTTCAACGCCAAGCTCGACAACGGCAAGAAGTCGGTCGACAGCCTGCTGCTCACCCCGATCCCGCTCACCAAGGACAACGTCGACCTCGTCATCACCGACGGCTTCTACACCAAGGAACAGGTCGACGGTAAGTGACTCCTCTTCGATCGGAGCGGCTCCGGCCGCTCCGGTCTTCGAAGCGCATCGGCGGACCCGGCGGCCCGCCGATCGGTGCCGCCCGCGCGGGTCGCACCGGTGACGGGAGGCAGGCGTCGAGCCCGAACGGGCAGCCGCGTATTCGTCCGCGATCGACAGAACGCCCCGCCAGAGGGAAGATCGATGCGCGCGGTACCCGGTTGAGTTCGCGGCCCGCGACGCGAGGGTGAGCGACATGGCCGAATATCTGCTCGAGATGCGCGGCATCACGAAGGAATTCTCGGGCGTCAAGGCGATCGACGGGATCGATCTGGCGGTACGTCCGGGCGAATGCGTCGGCCTGTGCGGCGAAAACGGCGCCGGCAAGTCGACGATGATGAAGGTCCTCTCCGCGGTCTATCCGTTCGGAACCTGGGAAGGCACGATCCTCTGGGAGGGCAAGCCGCTCGAGGCGCGCTCGATCCGCGAGACCGAAGAAGCCGGCATCGTCATCATCCACCAGGAACTGATGATGGTCCCCCACCTGTCGGTGGCGGAGAACATCTTCCTCGGCTCCGAACCCACGACGGGCCTCGGCTTCATCGACTACGACGCGATGAATGCCCGCGCGAGCGAGCTGATGAAGCAGCTCAAGATGCCCGACATCAACGTCGCCCTGCCGGTGATGGCCTATTCGGGCGGCAAGCAGCAGCTGATCGAGATCGCCAAGGCGCTCAACAAGAACGCCAAGCTGCTGATCCTCGACGAGCCGACCTCGGCGCTGACGGCTTCCGAGACGGCGACGCTGCTCGAGCTGGTCAAGGAGTTCAAGGCGCGCGGCATGGCCTGCGTCTACATCTCCCACAAGCTCGACGAGGTCGCCGAGATCGCCGACACCGTGACCGTCATCCGCGACGGCACCCATGTCGCGACCCGGCCGATGTCGGAGCTGACGACCGACCAGATCATCACCCTGATGGTCGGCCGCGAGATGAAGAACCTCTACCCGAAGACCGAACACAAGGTCGGCGAGGTGATCTTCGCGGCGAAGAACGTCACGGTCTTCGACACCACCAACACCGCGCGCAAGCTGGTCGACGACGTGTCGTTCGAGCTGCGCCGCGGCGAGATCCTCGGCATCGCCGGCCTCGTCGGCGCCGGCCGCACCGAACTCGCCTCCCACCTCTTCGGTTGCTGGAAGGGCGAGCACCACGGGCAGATCTTCCTGGAAGGCAAGGAGATCCGGGTGAGGAGCCCGCAGGACGCGGTGCGTCAGGGCATCTGCATGGTGCCCGAGGACCGCAAGCGTCACGGCATCGTGCCGCTGATGGGCGTCGGCCACAACATCACCATGTCGGTGCTCGGCCGCTTCACCCGGTACGGTCTGATCGACGCCGAGGAGGAGATGGCGGTCATCCAGTCGGAGATCCTCCGGATGAAGGTGAAGACCGCCCATCCGCTGCTGCCGATCGCCTCGCTGTCGGGCGGCAACCAGCAGAAGGCGGTGGTCTCCAAGATGCTGCTGCCCGAGCCCAAGGTGCTGATCCTCGACGAGCCCACCCGCGGCGTCGACGTCGGCGCCAAATACGAGATCTACAAGCTGATCTTCGAACTCGCCGAACAGGGTGTGGCGGTGCTGATGATCTCCTCGGAACTCCCCGAGGTCCTCGGCATCTCCGACCGCGTGCTGGTGATGGGCGAGGGCGAACTTCGGGGCGACTTCCCGAATTCCGGCCTCAGCCAGGAAAAGATCCTCGCCGCCGCTCTCGGCAAGACGGACAAGGCCGCCGCCTGATCGGGCCGGCGAAGACATGCGATGGGCTCTGCCATGACCTTCACCCGCAAAGACCTGCGGAATTTCCTTTCCGCCAACAAGATCGTCGCGCTGCTCGGCGTCATCGCCGTCATCTGGGCCTTCTTCGGCTACATGACCTACGATGCCGACCTCGGCGGTTCGCAGTTCCTCACCGCGCGCAACTTCTCCAACCTGCTCCGGCAGATGGCGATCACCGGCATGCTCGCCTCCGCCATGGTCTTCGTGATCGTGGCCGGCGAGATCGACCTCTCGGTCGGTTCGCTGCTCGGCATGCTCGGCGGCATCGCCGCGGTGCTCGACGTCGTCTACCACTGGCCGCTGGCCGGAACGATCGCGGTGGTCGTCCTGCTCGGCATCACCGTCGGCCTCTTCGTCGGCTGGCTGACCGCCTATCAGGGCATCCCGTCCTTCATCGTCACGCTCGGCGGCATGCTGGTCTTCCGCGGCGCGGTGCTCGGTCTCACCGGCGGCATCACCGTGGCACCGGCCTCCGAGGAACTGAAGGTCATCGGTCAGGGCTATCTGCCCGGCTCGTTCGGCAACATCCTGGCGGTGGCGCTCTTCGCGCTCCTCGCGGTGATGGCCTTCCGCACCCGCGCCGGCCGCATCAAGCACGCGCTGCCGGTCTCCTCGATGCCGATCGAGATCGCCCGCCTCGCCGCCGTCGGCCTCGTCATCCTCGGCTTCATCCTGACGCTGAACAGCTATCAGGGCGTGCCGGTTCCGGTGCTGATCCTGCTCGTCATCCTCGGCGTCTTCACCATCGTCGGCAATCAGACGGTGTTCGGCCGCCGCATCTACGCCGTCGGCTCCAACCTCGAGGCGACGCGCCTGTCGGGCGTCGACGTCAATCTGGTGAAGATGCTGGTCTTCGGCCTGATGGGCCTGATGTGCGCCTTCGCCGGCCTCACCACGACCGCGCGTCTGGCCGCCGGCACCCCGTCCGCCGGCACCGGCGGCGAGCTCGACGCCATCGCCTCCTGCTTCATCGGCGGCACGTCGATGCGCGGCGGCATCGGTTCGGTGATCGGCGCGCTGGTCGGCGCGATCATCATGGCGAGCCTCGACAACGGCATGTCGATGCTCGGCGTCGAGACCTTCTGGCAGCAGATCGTCAAGGGCGTGATCCTGGTGCTCGCCGTGTGGATGGACATCGTCTCCTCCGGCAACACCCGCTGATACCGTCGGACATTGAAAATGATCGATGGTATTCCGCACGCGAATTTCCTGTCGCGCTGATGCAAATGGGAAATTCGCGTGTCTTCAAAGGCCGGGTGCGTCAGCACCTTCGGCCTTTGGCATGAATCTCCTCTCCTCCCGAGAGCCTCGGTCCCCGGCAGGGCAACCCGCCGGGGATCTTCTTTTTTCGCTCGCGTTTACCGGGCTGGAACCATCCGCATCTAGCATGTTTGTCGACGGACGATTCGTGCGACGGTGTGGTGGGTGACGTGATGCAGTTCCGAGAGACACAGACGGCGCGCAGCGCGTCGGCTCCGATCGACGACGAGGAGGCGACCTTCGATCTGGCGCCGGTATCGCTGTGGCTCGAGGACTACAGCGGCCTGAAGGTGCTGTTCGAAGGCTGGCGCGCCGAAGGCGTCGTCGATCTGCGCGCCCATCTCAAGGCCGATCCCTCCCGCGTCGAGACCTGCAATCGCCTGATCCGCGTCATCAAGGTCAACCGCCGCACCCTCGAACTCTACGAGGCGAGCGAGCCGATCCACCTCTTCGCCCGGCTCGACGAGGTCTTCCGCGACGACATGCTCGCCGCCCACGTCGACGAACTCGTGCAGCTGTGGGAGGGCCGCAACGCCTTCTCCGGCCAGAGCGTCAACTACACGCTCGGCGGCCGCCGCCTCGACATCCTCCTCAACGGCTGCGTCATGACCGGCGCCGAGGACGACTGGTCGCGCGTGCTGGTGGCGATCGAGGACGTCAGCGATCGCGAGGTCGCCCGCCGCGAACTCGCCGCCGCCGAGGCGCACGCCCGCGGCCTGTTCCAGCATTCGCCGGTGTCGCTGTGGGTCGAGGACTTCTCCTCGGTCAAGACGCTGCTCGATGAGGTCCGCGCCTGCGGCATCGACGATTTCCGCACCTTCACCGACGTCCATCCCGAGTTCGTCGAGCGCTGCATGGCCGAGATTCGGGTGATCGACGTCAACCGCCGCACGCTCGAGACCTTCGGCGCCGCCGACCGCGCCGAGCTGCTGATCCGCCAGCACGAGATCTTCCGCGGCTCGATGCGCACGCCCTTCCGCGAGCAGCTGATCGACCTGTGGAACGGCAAGCTGTTCCAGCAGCGCGAGGTGGTGAACCACTCGCTCGCCGGCGAGGAGCTGCATTTCCTGATGCAGTTCTCGGTCCTGCCCGGCCACGAGGCGCGCTGGGATCTGGTGCAGGTGGCGCTGACCGACATCACCGCCCGCAAGAAGGCCGAGGCCTATCTCGAGTTCCTCGGCAAGCACGACACGCTGACCAAGCTCTACAACCGCTCCTTCTACGTCGATGAGATGGCGCGGCTGGAGCGCTCCGACATCGAGCCGACCACGGTGATCATCGCCGATCTGAACGGCCTCAAGGAGGTCAACGACACCTTCGGTCACGCCGCCGGCGACGCCCTGCTGCGCCGGGCCGGCGAGGTGCTGAGCAAGATCGTCGACGGCCCCGCCAAGGTCGCGCGCATCGGCGGCGACGAGTTCGCCATCCTGCTGCCGGCCACCGACGAGCGCGGCGGCCAGGCGGTGATCGAGCGCATCCACCGGCTGACCGAGCTCAACAACCAGTTCTACGGCGGCCGCACCCTGAGCTTCGCCGTCGGCGCCGCGACGCTGCGCACGGGCGAGCGTCTCGAGGAGACCGCGCGCCGCGCCGACGCCGCCATGTACGAGGCCAAGCGCCTCCACTACACGATGTGCGCCGGCGAGTGACGCCGGAGAGACGCCTCGGTCGTTCCTTCGCCGCGCAGCTATCCTCGATCGTGGCGAGACTTCGCCGCAGTTCACCCCTCCCGTCAGGGGACCTTTGCGCGATTGAACGGAAGTGCGGATCGAGTCCGTGCGCGATCCTTCGAGACGCGCCTGCGGCGCTCCTCAGGATGAGGCGTGGGAGTTTTTCCAAGCAAATACAGACGCCTCATGCTGAGGAG
>DBMN01000021.1 GCA_002298965.1 Rhizobiales bacterium UBA697
CCCCGACGCGCGCCGCCGCCTCGCCGAGTGCCGCGGCGATCGCCTTGTTGGCGGCGACGCCGCCGGCGGTGACGAGCAGCGGCTCGGTGACGCCGGTGCGCGTCTTGAATTCCTTCAGCGCCAGTTCCGCCTTGAAGCGGACGACGTCGGTCACCGCCGCCTGGAACGAGGCGCAGAGATCGGCGATCGTCTGGTCCGACAGCGGCTGTGCCGCCTCCGCCGCCAGCCGCACCGCGGTCTTCAGCCCCGAGAAGGAGAAGTCGTGGCTGTCGCGCCGCATCAGGGGGCGCGGAAGGTCGAAGCGCGTCGGGTCGCCCCGCTTCGCCCAGGCCTCGACCTGCGGCCCGCCGGGGTAGGGGAGGCCGAGCATCTTGGCGGTCTTGTCGAAGGCCTCGCCGAGGGCGTCGTCGATCGTCGTGCCGAGACGGGTGTAGCGCCCGAGCCCCTCGACCACGACGAACTGGGTGTGGCCGCCGGAGACCAGCAGCAGCAGATAGGGGAAGGGCACGCCGTCGGTCAGCCGCGGCGTCAGCGCGTGGCCTTCGAGATGGTTGACCGCGGCGAGCGGCAGGCCGTGCATGCGGGCGATCGCCTTGGCCGTCGTCAGCCCGACGATGACGCCGCCGATCAGACCCGGCCCGGCGGTCGCCGCCACCGCGTCGAGATCGGCGAAGCCGAGACCCGCCTCGCGCATGGCGCGATCGACGATGTCGTCGAGGAGGTCGACATGGGCGCGCGCCGCGATCTCCGGCACCACGCCGCCGAAGGGCGCGTGCTCGGCGATCTGCGAATGGACGACGTTCGAGAGGATGCGACCCCGCCCGTCGGCGTCGCGTTCCACGACCGCCGCCGCCGTCTCGTCGCAACTGGTCTCGATCCCGAGGATCCGCACGCTCTCGTCCTCAATGTCGCCGACGAAGGGACCCCTCCGGGGTCATCCCCATGCCATCGGATATGGCGGGCGGGCCGTCTTTCCTCTAGAGAAGACGAAAGATCGCCCGAGGCGGGCCGTCGGGCCCGTTTTCCCGCGCCCTGCCCTATCACCGGATGGGAACGCCGTGCAATCCGAGAAGTTCGACGACAAGATCCGTATCGGTACGCGCGGCAGCGCGCTCGCCCTGGCGCAGGCCCACGAGACCCGCGCGCGCCTCGCCGCGGCGACCGGTCGCAGCCCCGACGATTTCGAGATCGTGGTGATCAAGACCACCGGCGACCGCATCCTCGATCGGCCGCTCTCCGAGGTCGGCGGCAAGGGTCTGTTCACCAAGGAAATCGAAGAGGCGCTGCTCGACGGCTCGATCGATCTCGCCGTCCATTCGTCGAAGGACATGCCGACGGTGCTCCCCGACGGGCTCGTCATCTCCGCCTTCCTGCCGCGCGAGGACGTCCGCGACGCCTTCCTGTCGCGCAGCGCCAAGTCGCTCGCCGACCTGCCGGCGGGCGCGAAGGTCGGCACCTCGAGCCTGCGTCGCCGCGCCATGGTGCGCCGCCTGCGCCCGGACCTCGAGGTCGTCGAGTTCCGCGGCAACCTCCAGACCCGATTGAAGAAACTCGACGACGGCGTCGCCGACGCGACGCTTCTCGCCAACGCCGGCCTGCGCCGTCTCGGCCTCGAGGCCGAAATCGCCTCGCTGATCGAGACCGAGGATTTCCTGCCCGCCGTCGGCCAGGGTGCGATCTGCATCGAGACGCGCGCCGACGACGCGGCGACCCTCGCCCTCGTCGGCCTGATCCATCATGCCGACACCGCCGCGGCGCTGACGCTCGAGCGCGCCTTCCTGCGGGTGCTCGACGGCTCGTGCCGTACGCCCATCGCAGGGCTCGCCAGAGTGGTCGACGGCGTGCTGCACTTCGACGGGCTGATCCTGCGCCCCGACGGGTCGGAAGCGCATGCGATCCGCCGCGAGGGACCTGTCGCGGAGGCCGAAGCCATCGGCGCCGAGGCGGGCGAGGTTCTGAAGGCGCTCGGCGGGCCGGACTTCTTCACTGTCGGATGATCGAGCGATGCGCGTGCTGGTGACCCGAGCCGAAGAACAGGGGCGTGCCACCGGCAAGCGCCTGGAAGCGGCCGGCCACGACGCCGTCACCGCGCCGCTAACCCGCACCGTGCTCGACGGAGATGCCGAGATCGCCCTCGACGGCGTCCAGGGCCTGCTCGTCACCTCGGTCAACGCCGTCACCGCGCTCTGCCTGCGCGCCGACGCCGACGCCTTCCGCGCCCTGCCGACCTTCGCCGTCGGCGACAAGACCGCGCGGGCCGCACAGGACCGCGGCTTCCAGAACACCGTCTCGGCGTCCGGCAACCGCCACGACCTCGTCGCTCTCGTCGCCGGCCGGCTCGACCCGCTCGACGGGCCGATCCTGTGGGCCGCCGGCGAGGACCGCACCGCCGATCTCGAGGACGACCTCGTCGCCCGCGGCTTTTCGGTGCGCGTCGCCGTCGTCTATCGCATCGAGCCGGTCGAGACCCTGCCGGAGGGCGTCGCCGACGACCTGCGCTCCGGCCGCATCGACGCCGTCGCCGTCTATTCGCCCAAGAGTGCGGAGATACTGGTCGACGCGCTGGCGGCACGCGGCATCACGGCGGAGACGTCGAGTTTCCGCATCCATGCCATCTCCGAGGCCGCCGCCGCGCCGCTTCGCAAGGCCGGCTTCGATCGTGTGGTCGTCGCCGCCAGACCGGACGAACCCGGTCTGCTCGTCACCTTCGTCCAATCCTCCGGCGTCTCCGTCGTCGCCGAGACCACCGTCCTCGAGGGAGCATCCGACATGGCGGCCAAACACGAGCCGGAGCGCACGCCCGACAGCGCCGCGACCGAGACGCCGATCGAACCGACCGCGGAAACGACGGAGACCGTCGCCTCCGAGCCGGTGCCGGAGAACCCCGCCGAGGCCGCGAGCCCCGAGACGCCGGTCGATGCGGAGGCCGAGCCCGTCGCGGCGGCGACCGATGCGGCGCTCGAGGCGGCGGTCGAACAGGCCGTCGAGCCGGACGCCCCTGCGATTGCCCCCGAAGCGTCCGCGCCGTGCGCAGCTTGCCTTCCGCGAAGTCGGTGAAGGCCTTGGTCGCCTG
>DBMN01000244.1 GCA_002298965.1 Rhizobiales bacterium UBA697
TGATCGAGGCCGAGATGCCCGGCGCCTCCGGCGCGCCGATGGCGCTGGTGCCCGTCTCCGCCCCCGCGACCCCGCCGGGTTGGCAGGTCGGCCCGGCCGGCGTCGATGCGCGCTCGTCCTTCGTCGCCGAGCGCCACGCCGCCGCCCATCATGCCGCCGCGACGATGGCCCGCTTCGGCGGCGGCGAGTCGCCCGAGCTCGTCGACTGAGGCACGGCACCGCCGTTCGAGGGGCAGCCCGTCTCGCCGCGCGGTTGGTTCGGCCTCCGCGTCGTTCCATACTTTGCCCGATTCGTCGGTCAGGACATGGATGCGGCGCGGTATCGTGCCGCCGACGGAGAAGAGGGTGGCCATGCGCGTGAGTTTCGCCGGAATGACCGGATCGGCACGGCCGGTGTTCGTGCGCGTCGCGGCCGCGGTCCTGTGCCTCGCCTTCGTCGCCGCCGGCAAGCCCAATGCCCCGGCACCGGGCAAGGGCGGTCCCGCCGCCAAGTCCGACGCGCTCGAGGTCAAGGCCGACGTCGCGCTGCTCGCCGACGCCGCGACCGGTGCGACGCTGTGGGTGAAGAACCCGTCGAAGCCCTTCGCGCCGGCCAGCCTCACCAAGATGATGACCGTCGCGGTCGCCGCCGAGGAGCTGAAGCAGGGTCGCCTGTCGCTCGACGGCGAGTTCCCCATGTCGGAACACGCCTGGCGCACCGGCGGCGCGCCGTCGCACACCTCGACGATGTTCGCCCCCGTCAATTCCAAGGTGAAGATCGCCGATCTCTTCCGCGGCACGATGATTCTCTCGGCCAACGACGGCGCCATCGCCATCGCCGAGGGCATCGCCGGGTCCGAGGCCGCCTTCGCCGAGCTGATGAACCGCCGCGCCGCCGATCTCGGCATGACGGGGACGAAGTTCGGCAACCCCTCGGGCCTTCCCGGCGCCGACAACGTCACGACCGCGCAGGATCTGGCGAAGCTCTCCCGCCACCTGATCTTCGAGCACCCCGACGTCTACAAGATCTGGGCCGAGCGCGAATTCACCTACAACAAGATCCGTCAGCTCAACCGCAATCCGCTCTTCGCCACGGTGCCCGGCACCGACGGTATGAAGACCGGATACCTCAAGGAAGTCGGCTACAATCTGGTCGGCTCGGCGGTGCAGAACGGCCAGCGGCTGATCGTCGTCATCGGCGGCGCGCCGACCGAGAAGGATCGCGGCGAGGATGCCCGCAAGCTGCTCGAATGGGGCTTCCGCTCCTTCGAGACCGCGCGCATCTACAAGGCCGGCGAGGTCATCGGCCAGGCGACCGTCTTCGGCGGCGAGCAGACCGCGGTGCGCGTCGCCGCCAAGGACGACGTCGACATCCTGGTGCCGCGCGGCTCGCGCGAGCAGGTCCGCGCCAAGGTGATCTACACCGGCCCGATCAAGGCGCCGATCGAACCCGGCCAGGCGATCGGCCGTCTGGTCTTCACCATCGAGGACCGGCCGCTGACCGAGTTCCCGGTGGTGGCGACCGAAGCCGTGCCGCTCGGCGGCATCGGCCGTCGCGCCCTCGACGGTACCCGCGAACTCCTGATCGGACTGCTGCGGCGATGACGCCTCCCGCCCGCACCCGTCGCGACGATCCGACCCGCACGCCCCTCGCGCGCGGGCGTTTCGTCACGTTCGAGGGCGGGGAGGGGGCCGGCAAGTCGAGCCAGATCACGACGCTCGCCGAACGCCTGCGCGGTCGCGGCCTCGAGGTGGTGCAGACCCGCGAACCGGGCGGCTCGCCGGGGGCGGAATGCGTCCGCCACGTGCTGCTCGGCGGGGCGGGCGAGGTCTTCGGACCGGTCGCCGAGGCCTGTCTCTTCGCCGCCGCCCGCGCCGACCACGTCGACCGCACCATCCGCCCGGCGCTGCGCGACGGCGCCTGGGTGCTGTGCGACCGCTTCTACGATTCCTCGCGCGTCTATCAGGGCGGCGCCGGCGTGAAGCCGGAGATCCTGCGTCTGCTCGAGGACGTCGCCGTCGACGACGTCCGCCCCGACCTCACCATCCTGCTCGACGTGCCGGCCGAGATCGGTCTGGCACGCGCCGGCGTACGGCGCGGCAATGCCGCCGCCGACCGTTTCGAGCGCGAGGGCGTCGAGATCCACGAGGGCCGCCGCAGGGCCTTCCTCGATCTGGCGCGGGCCGAGCCCGCCCGCTTCGTCGTCGTCGACGCCACCGACGTGCCGCCGGCGGTCGCCAGCGCCATCTGGCAGGCGGTCGTCGATCGCCTCGGCCCGCCGGGCGGGGAGGGCTGAGCATGGCACGCGCGCCGATCGCCCAGGACGGAGCCCCGGAAGTCGACGCCATCGACGGCGTCGCCCTGCCGCGCGAGCGGGCGGACCTCTTCGGCCAGGGGCAGGCGGAGGCGACGCTGCTCGACGCCTATCGCTCCGGCCGCATCCACCATGCCTGGATCCTCGGCGGACCGAAGGGCATCGGCAAGGCGACGCTCGCCTTCCGTTTCGCCCGTTTCGTCCTCGCCAATCCCGATCCCCGCGCGCCGCAGGTCCTGGCCGCGCGCGACCTCTCCGTGCCCGAGGACCATCCGGTCGCCCGCCGCATCGCCGTCGGCGCCCACGGCGATCTCCTGCATCTGCGTCGCCCCTGGGACGAGAAGGCCAAGCGCTTCAAGACCGAGCTGCCGGTCGACGAGATCCGCCGCACGGTCTCCTTCTTCGGCTCGACCGCGGGGGCCGGCGGCTGGCGCATCGCCATCGTCGATTCGGCCGACGAGATGAACGCCTCGGCCGCCAACGCGCTTCTGAAGATCCTCGAGGAGCCGCCGCCGCGCTCGCTCTTCCTGGTGATCTCCCACACGCCGGGGCGGCTGATGGCGACCATCCGCTCGCGCTGTCGCCGGCTCGATCTCGCGCCGCTCAGCCCGCATGCCGTCGCCGACGGGCTGACGGCGATCGGCATCGACGGCGATCCGTCCCATTTCGCCGCCGCCGCCGAACTCGCCGACGGATCGCTGCGCCGTGCCGCGGCACTCGTCGCCGCCGATGGTGTCGCCTTGCGGCGGGCGCTCGACGCCATCGTCGCCCGCGCGCCCGATCTCGACCCCGCTGCCGCCCATGCGTTCGCCGACAAGGTGGCGGTGAGGGGCTCGGAAGACGCCTTCGACATCGCCGTCGACTTCATCGGCGACGTCGCCCGCGACGCGGCCGAGAAGGCGCTCGCCACCCGCGGCCTCGCCGCCGCCGCCGCCGCCGCGCAGGCCCATCGCGAGATCGGCGAGATCTTCGCCCGTTCGGAGGCGCTCAACCTCGATCGCAAGGCGGCCGTCCTCGCCGCGCTGCGAGCCCTTGCCGAGGCGGCGCGGAATTGAGTATGCCTCGGTGACGACGAGGATTTCCGGCCCTCCGGCCACATCCGCGAAACAGGCGCGTGCGATCGGACGCCGATCGCCCTCCGCGCTCCAAGGAACACCGATGACCGCGCCCAAGTATTTCATCACCACGGCGATCGACTACCCGAACGGCCGGCCCCACGTCGGCCACGCCTACGAGAAGATCGCCACCGATGCGCTCGCCCGCTTCAAGCGGCTCGACGGCTTCGACGTCTTCTTCCTGACCGGCACCGACGAGCACGGCCTGAAGATGCATCAGACCGCGGCGAAGGAGGGCCTGACGCCCCGCCAGCTGGTCGATCGCAACGTCGCCGTGTTCAAGGAGATGGATGCGGCGCTCGACGTCTCCTACGACCGCTTCATCCGCACCACCGATGCCGATCACCACGCCTCGGTGCAGGAAATCTGGCGCCGGATGGAGAAGGCCGGCGACCTCTACATGGCCAAGTACGGCGGCTGGTACTCGGTCCGCGACGAGGCCTACTACACCGAGGCCGAGACCGAAGTCGGCGAGGACGGCGTCCGCCGCGCCACGCCCACCGGCACGCCGGTCGAGTGGAACGAGGAGGAGAGCTGGTTCTTCCGCCTCTCCGCCTTCCAGGAGCGCCTCCTCGCCCACTACGAGGCGAACCCCGACTTCATCGGTCCCGACAGCCGCAAGAACGAGGTGATCAGCTTCGTGAAGGGCGGTCTCGAGGACCTCTCGATGAGCCGCACCACCTTCGACTGGGGCATCCCGGTGCCGAATTCGCCCGGCCACGTGATGTACGTCTGGGTCGACGCGCTGACCAACTACATCACCGGTGCCGGCTTCCCGAAGGAAGACAGTGCCGAGTACAAGAAGTGGTGGCCCGCCGATCTCCACGTGATCGGCAAGGACATCGTCCGCTTCCACGCGGTCTATTGGCCGGCCTTCCTCATGTCGGCCGGTCTGCCGCTGCCCAAGCGCGTCTTCGCCCACGGCTTCATCTTCAACAAGGGTGAGAAGATGTCGAAGTCGACGGGCAACGTCGTCGACCCCTTCACGCTGGCCGAAGACTACGGCACCGAGTCCGTGCGCTACTTCTTCCTGCGAGAAGTGCCCTTCGGTCAGGATGGTTCCTACAGCCACGAGGCGATCGTCGGCCGCATGAACGCCGACCTCGCCAACGATCTCGGCAATCTCGCCCAGCGCTCGCTGTCGATGATCGCCAAGAACTGCGAAGGCCGCGTGCCGACGCCCGGCCCGCTCGCCCCGGAGGACGCGGCGATGCTGGCGTCCGCCGATGCGCTGCTCGAGACCTCGCGCGCCGCCTACGACCGCCAGGAGATCCACAAGAGCCTCGAGGCGATCTGGGCCGTGGTGGCGGACGCCAACCGCTGGTTCACCGCCGCCGCCCCCTGGGCGCTGAAGAAGACCGATTCGGCGCGCATGGAGACCGTCCTGTGGGTGACGGCGGAGGTCATCCGCATCGTCGCGCTGCTCGCCCAGCCGGTCGTCCCGACCGCCGCCGGCAAGCTCCTCGACGCGCTCGCCCAGGCGCCGGAGGACCGCAACTTCGCCGCGGTGTCGAAGCGCCTCGCGGCCGGCCTCGCGCTGCCGGCGCCGACCCCGGTCTTCCCCAAGTGGGTCGAGCCGACGGCGGATGCCCCGGCCAAGGGGGCGTGAGGCCATGACGGCGCCGATCCTCGTCGACAGCCACTGCCATCTCGACTTCCCCGACTTCGCCGGCGACATGGACGGGATCCTGGCGCGGGCGAAGGCGGCGGGCGTCGCCAAGATGGTGACGATCTCGACGCGGGTGCGGAAGTTCCCGCAGGTGCGCGCCATCGCCGAGGCGCACGAGCAGATCTTCTGCTCGGTCGGCACCCATTGTCACAACGCGGCCGAAGAGGCCGACGTGACGCTCGACGAGATCCTGCGCCTCGCCGCCCACCCGAAATGCGTGGCGATCGGCGAGGCCGGGCTCGACTACCACTACGACCTCGCCCCCCGCGACCTGCAGGAGGTGGGCTTCCGCATGCACATCGCCGCGGCGCGGACGACCGGCCTGCCGCTGGTCATCCATTCGCGCGAGGCCGACGACGACATGGCGCGGATCCTCGAGGAAGAGACGGAGGCGGGGGCCTTCCCCCATCTCCTCCACTGCTTCTCCTCGGGTCCCGACCTCGCCCGCCGCTCGCTGGCGCTCGGCGGCCACGTGTCGTTCTCCGGCATCCTGACCTTCAAGAAGGCCGAGGAGGTGAGGGCGGTCGCCGCCGACGTGCCGCTCGACCGCCTGCTGCTCGAGACCGACGCGCCCTATCTCGCGCCGTTGCCGCACCGCGGCAAGCGCTGCGAGCCGGCGCATGTCGCCGAGACGGCGAAGGTACTGGCCGCGGTGAAGGGCAAGTCCGTCGAGGACATCGCAGCCATCACCACGGCCAATTTCCATCGCCTGTTTTCGAAGGTACCAAGGGACACGTCGCCCACCTGAACGAGGCGACGCACTGAAATTCCAGGGGGATCCCCATGTCGGCGACCATGAGCTTCCGGATTCTGGGCTGCGCCTCGTCGCCGGGCAATCCGCGCATCGGCAACGACTGGGGCGCCTGCGACCCGAAGAACCCGAAGAACCGCCGTCGCCGCGCCAGCCTGCTGGTCACCCGCACCGACGCCGCCGGCAAGATCACCCGCGTGCTGGTCGACGCCGGGCCCGACCTGCGCGAACAGATGCTCGATGCCGGCGTCGGCCAGGTCGACGGCGTGATCTTCACACATGCCCATGCCGACCACGTCCACGGCATCGACGATCTGCGCGCGCTCTATCTCCACGGCCGCCGTCTGGTCGACGTCTGGGCCGACGAGCGGACGTCGAAGCGGCTGCACGAGGCCTTCGACTACTGTTTCCGTTCGCCGCCGGGCTCGGCCTATCCGCCGATCCTCGAGGAGCATCGGCTGGTCGCCGGCCATGCGGTGTCGATCCAGGGGGAGGGCGGCGCCATCGTGGTGACGCCGTTCCGCCAGATCCACGGCGACACCGAGAGCCTCGGCCTGCGCTTCGGCGACGTCGCCTATTCGACCGACGTCAGCGATTTCCCGCCCGAGAGCCTGCCGCACCTGCACAGGCTCGATCTGTGGATCCTCGACGCGCTCCGGACGCGCTCGCACCCGAGCCATCTCAGCGTCGACGAAGCCGTCGGCTGGATCGCGCGCGAGAAGCCGAAGCGCGCCGTGCTGACCCATCTGCACAACGAGCTCGACTACGAGGTGCTGAAGGCCCGCCTGCCGGCCGGCGTCGAACCGGCCTACGACGGGCTGGAGATCGTCCTGCCGGCGTGAAATGTCACGAGCGGAGAGGGCGGTTCAGTCGATCTCTTCCTCGGTGCACTCGATCCCGCGGGTCGGAAGGGCGACGATGCGGCCGGCGGCGAGATCGAAGGCGAAGGCCTGCGTGACCGGCGACAGGCGGAAAACCTGCCGCTTCTTGTCGTGGAGCATCTTGCCGAAGGCGACGAAGTCGCGCTTCTCGCCGGCGAGCCGGCAGGCGCCCGTCTCCATGCCGTCGCTCTGCGGCAGGACGATCGCATCGATCACCCGCCAGACCGCGTTGCCCTTGTCGTCGTGCGAGACGCCGCGGTTCAGCACCAGGAGGTCGCGGCCGCCGACGCGCCATTTCTCGTAGGCGAAGGCACAGTCGGCGAGACAGACCCCGGCGCGGTACTCGATGCCGCGACCGACGTGGAAATCGGACGCCGAGTTGTATTCGAGCCCGACGAACTCGCCGGCGCGCGCGGGCTCGGCTGGGACCGGCGCGGATTGCGCCGCGGCGAGGTCCGGGCTCGCGGCGAGTGCGACGACGACGGTGGACGACAGGAAGAGCTGGCGAAGCGACATGACGAAGCCTCCGACGCCGCGGACGAAAGCCCGTCGACGCCCGGAGATCGTCGCGCGCCATGCGATCCGCCGCAATCACCGGGCACGGGAATTCGCCGGGATGCGACGAAGCGCGGCATCCGAGAGCGACGACGGGGCGACGACGGCCGCATGGTTCACGCTCGGCGCTGCATGGGGGAACCGCATCGCGTATCCTCGTGCATGGGCACGGCGACGCGTCGAGTCGGCAGCGCTCGTGCTCGCGTACGAGCCTCCACACTGGACCACGGTGGAAAGCGAAGCCGAACCGCACAGGGTGAGAATCACCGTTTCCTGCGCCTTTTCCCGATCCAACACCATCTTTTATGTTCCATAATCCGTCTTATGCGAATCACGGACATGGGCGGGACGGACTGAGCGGATGGCCGTCTCCCCGGTCTGTCGACCGCCGATCACGCGCCTTCGAACCCGTCGTCACCCGCCCGCATTCGCCCGCCGCCGCCGCTCGAGGCACACTGCGACGAACCGAATCGTCGCGAGGACGCGCGCATGCCCAACTCGCTCGCCCGCCGGCTCACCGGCACGCTCGTCCACCCCAGAATGGCGCTCTCGGCGGCGCTGGGCGTGCTCGTCGCCGCCGTCCTGCCCCTGTTCGTCTCCTGGAAATGGCCGACCATCCTCCTCGTCGCCTGGAACGTCGGCGTCGGACTGCATCTCACACTGATATTTCACATGATGGCGACGTCGAATGCCGAGCGCACGCTGCGCCGCGCCCGGCGGCTCGACGAGACGGCACGGGTCATCCTGACGATTTCGGCCCTCGCCGCTTCCGCGAGCCTGCTCGCCATCGTGCTGGAACTCGCCGTGGTCAAGGATCTCTCCGGCCTCGCCAAGGCCGGTCACGTCGCGCTCGCGTCCCTGACGGTCGTCTCGGCCTGGACCTTCATCCAGACCACCTTCGCCGTCCACTATGCCCATTCCTGGGTGATCGCGGCCGATTCCGGCTTTCCACGGTGCATGAACATTCCCGGAGAAGATGCTCCGGATTATTGGGATTTCCTCTATGTCGCGGTCTCGGTCGGCACCTCGGGCCAGACCGCCGACGTCGAGTTCACCTCCAAGGCCCAACGCCGCATCGGCACGGCGCACGCCACGCTCGCCTTCTTCTTCAACGCCACCGTGCTCGCGCTGACGATCAACATCGCCGCCGGACTGATCTGAGGGCGCCGGATCGGAGGGCGCGGGCGCCCTTCCCCGTCAGTCGACCGACGGCCGCCCCCGCCGGAGGCTCTTCACCGCGCCGCGCTTCTTCTTGCCCTCGAGCCGGCGGATCTTCGATCCGAGCGTCGGCTTCGTCGCCTTGCGCGGCGGCGGTGGCGGCAATGCGGCCTCGCGCAGCATGGCGAGCAGCCGCTCCAGCGCGTCGGCGCGGTTCTGCTCCTGGGTGCGGAAACGATCGGCGCGGATGACGACGACGCCGTCGTTGGTCAGCCGCCGCCCGGCGATCGCCGGCAGCCGCTCGCGCACCCGTTCGGGCAGGTTGGGCGAGTTGGCCACGTCGAAGCGCAGGTCGACCGCCGTCGCCACCTTGTTGACGTTCTGCCCGCCCGGCCCCGAGGCGCGCACGAAGTTCTCGACGATCTCGTCGGCATCGATGGCGAAGGAGCGGGTGACGGGGATGAAGGGCGGCATGGGCTTCCCATAGCATGGCCGCCCTGCCCCGGTCTCCCCCGGCAAGGCGTGCCGCCTCTGCTATCCTGCGGCCGAATCGCGGCCTCTGGGCCGAGCTGGCCCGAGGAACCGCCGATGACCCCGTCCCGCGACATCGCCCGTCTCGTCGAGATCATGGCGCGGCTGCGCACGCCCGGCACCGGCTGCCCCTGGGATCTCGAACAGACCTTCGCGACCATCGCCCCCTACACGATCGAGGAGGCCTACGAGGTGGCCGAGGCGATCGGCCGCGGCGACCGTCACGACATCTGCGACGAGCTGGGCGATCTGCTGCTGCAGGTCGTCTTCCACGCCCGCATGGGCGAGGAGGAAGGCAGCTTCGACTTCGGTTCGGTGGTCGAGGCGATCACCGCCAAGATGATCCGCCGCCACCCCCACGTCTTCGGCACCCTCGACACCCGCGAGGTCGCGGTGGCGCAGGACGCCTGGGCCCGCATCAAGGCCGAGGAGAAGGCGGCGCGTGCCGCCCGCCTCGCGGCGGAAGGCCGCGTCGAGCCGCCGAAGGGCCTGCTCGACGGCGTCGCCCTGGGGCTCCCGGCGCTCTCCCGCGCGGTGAAGCTGCAGGAGAAGGCCGGCACCGTCGGTTTCGACTGGAACGACCCCAAGGCGGTGATCGCCAAGATCCGCGAGGAACTCGACGAGATCGAAGCCGAGATCGACACCCCCTCCCCGGTTCCCGCCCGCCAGGCCGACGAGCTCGGCGACGTGCTCTTCGCCGTCGCCAATCTCGGCCGCCACCTTTCGATCGACCCGGAGACGGCGCTGCGCGGCACCAACGACAAGTTCCGCCGCCGCTTCGCCCACATCGAAGCCCGCCTCGCCGAGACCGGCCGCACGCCGGCCGACGCGACCCTCGACGAGATGGAAGCGCTGTGGGTCGAGGCGAAGGGCTCCGAGGCCGGCTCTCAGTAG
Source organism: Rhizobiales bacterium UBA697 (assembly GCA_002298965.1). Lineage (GTDB taxonomy): Bacteria > Pseudomonadota > Alphaproteobacteria > Rhizobiales > Ancalomicrobiaceae > Pinisolibacter. The sequence goes on from DBMN01000244.1 coordinate 9,849, forward strand.
CGCAGCGCCGTCTCCTTCAGACGCGCGGCGTGCAGGAAGATGTCCTCGAGCCGTTCGATGTCGACGCGTTCCTCGTTCTTCTCGGCATCGAACAGGCCGATGAACTTGACGCTGCGATTGAAATGCAACCGGCAGAGCGGTTTGCGATTGTTGTCGTCGATCAGGATGCCGCAGTAGCTCTTGGCGTCGCGCATGAAGACGCGGTCGACCGGGATCACCTCGCGCACGATCGCCCGCACGATGTTGAAGCCGTCGACTTCCTCCGCCGTGGTGACGACGTCGTCGACCGGGGCCATCGTCTCCGTCGTCGTCGCGCCGGCGTCCTTCGCCCCCTCGCCGGCACTCGGCAGCGGCGACGGCGCGGTGTCGTCGATCGCCGATGAGAGCTTCTGGTTCACCAGTTCGCGGATCGTGTCGCGGATGGCGCGTTCGACCAGCGGCGTGAACTTGCCCATGACGTTGGTCGTCAGCTTACCGTCGTAGACGCGGCCGACCAGCATCCGGCACAGCTCGTCGCAGGGCTTCTCGAGCTCGGCGGCGAATTCCTTCATCAGCTGCGACCGGTATTTCAGATCGCTGGCAGTCACGAGGATCGAGTCGACGTCGAAGTTCTCGTTGCAGAACTTGGAGAGCTCCTCGATCTGCGCCGGCCGGAAATTGGCCATGTCGAACTCAAAGAACGGTTTGGCGTCCATCTTGTTGGGCTCGTCGAGGTCGGAATAGAACCAGTAGACGATGCCGTTGGTGAGCACCGCGAACCGCGCCGCCGTGACCGAGAAGTAGCGGTAGAGTTGCGACGTGTGCGCGTCCGACAGCGCCGAGCGGCAGGGCTTGCACTCCACCAGGATGGCGATCTCGCCGTTTCGCTTGATGGCGTAGTCGACCTTCTCCCCCTTCTTCACCCCGACGTCGGCGGTGAACTCGGGGATCACGACGTTCGGATCGAAGACGTCTTACCCGAGTGCGCCGATGAACGGCATGATGAAGGCATTCTTGGTCGCCTCTTCGGTCTCGACCGAATCCCTGAGCTTGGAAATCCTCTGCGCGAGCGCTGCGATCTTCTCGTCCACACTCATGGCCACTCTCCCCGGCCCGGCGCGCGTCATGCGTGCACGGAACGCCCAATGAGACACTCCATATTGAGGTTGTCCATATTCGGTTGTTGCCGTATTGCGTGCATATGGTACCCGGTTCCGATCGCACCGACGTCGCGGCATCCGGATGTTTCCGGGGCCCCCGGGCGACGCCTTTCCACCACGCCCACCGCGTCGTAGGATGCGCGGCCCGTCGGTGAAATCCCCCCCTCACCGGCTGGCCGGATCGAGCGCATGCGCGACGAAGGGCGGCGATGAACCACCGGACGGACGGGATCTTCGAGACGATGCGCAGGAGCCGCCCCGGCGGCTTCGCGGCGATCGCGCTCATCCTGTTCCAGGTGGTGCTGTCGACCGATCACCTCGGCGCGGTCGCGGCACGGGCGTCCGGTATGGTCGCCTCGGATGCCGCCCTCGGTCTTCTCGCCCTGTGCGGCGGCAGAGAGACCAGCCCCCTCGATGCCACCGGCCCACAGGGCTTCCCGGCAGACCGCGCCAACGACTGCGTGCTCTGCTCCCTCGCAGCGATCGCGAGCAACGGTGTCGCCCCGACCGCCCCTGTCGTGGACGACCTGCCGCTCGCCGCCCGCGCGACCCCTCCGGCCGCCGTCGCCGCCGAAGCGATCCTCGATCGCCGCCCGGCGCTGCGCCACGGCACCCTGCGCGGACCTCCGCTGCCGGTCTCCTTCGTCTGAAGGACGTGATCCCACGATCGCCCGTCGCCCGGACGTCGCGATCGATCGAGGCGCCTGCGCGCCACCCGTCGAGACGAGCGCATCGCACCCTCGACCATCCGGGCGAGCCCCCTTCCCCACCCGACTACGACGGACGAACGCGGTGACAAGCGCCGCGCCGGTCGCTAGAGCATGGGCGGAACCGCCCGCGTCGATCGGGCCGAAGGAGATCCCCATGAGCACCATCACCAGCGACGGCCTCGAACCGCGGCGCAAGAAGGCGCTGTTCCGCGCCTGGCATCGCGGCACCAAGGAGATGGACTTCGTCATGGGCCGCTTCGCCGATGCGCATCTGGCGACGATGTCCGACGCCGACCTCGCCGACTTCGAGCACCTGCTCGACGTCTCCGACCGCGAGCTCTTCGCCTGGGTGGTCGGTACCGAGCCGGTCGACCCGATCCACGACAAGCCGGTGTGGCGGGCGATGAAGGCCTTCACCGACGCCAACGGCGGCTGACGGCCCCATCCCGCGGGATCAGTTCAGCGCCGAGACGACCGCGGCGAGCAGCCACCCGCCTTCGACGTTGGGCAGGAAGCAGAAGCCCCACGCTTGCGCCGGCAGAGCCCTGCCCGGTGCGACCCAGCCGGTCTTGCCGTCGGGCAACGTCACGCGGTTCCAACCGGCCTCGCCGGCACCGCCGTCGACGTAGAGCCTCGACGGGGCAAGCCGCGTCACGGACTTCGCGCCCGCCGAGGGCGATGCCCGCGCGTCGGTCGCCTCGAGCACGAAGACGGCTTGGGTCTCGAACTTCGCCTTCGCCGCCGCAGCCGCGTCCCAGCGCGCGCCGGCCCGGGTGCAATGGCCGCCCGGCACCAGCGGGTCGGAGGCCCAGCGCGGCGCCTTCAGATCTTCGGCGATGCGGGTGAGCGCCGTGGCGATGCGGGCATCCTTCATGTCGAGCGGCCGGCCGCCGGGGCCGACCGGCTCGCCTTCGGTGAAGGCCCGTCCGATCGCCTCGAGCGCCGCCTCGGCGCCGTCGAAACTGCGCTTCTCCGCCTTGCGCGGCACGGTCGGGGTGATGCCGGTGTCGACGAAGATCACGTCGTCGGCGATGCCGGCATAGACCGCGTCGCGATCGCCGGCCGCCGCCGCCGCGCGGACGGCTTCCGCGG
>DBMN01000057.1 GCA_002298965.1 Rhizobiales bacterium UBA697
TCGAGCGCCCGGCCGGAGGCGACGGGGTCGCCCGGCGCGCCCCAGTCGCCGCCCTCGGCGTGGAGCGCGGGCGTGACGGCGATCGAATTGCCGCCGTGGTCGATCACCCAGGGGGCAACGACGGGGGTGGGGACGCGGCCGATGCCGAGGCGGGTGGCGAGCGCCATCGGCGCCAGCATGTGGGCGGCGTCGAAATGGCCGAGGAAGACGCGGTCGCGGATGTTCGCCCAGGAGGTCTCGCGGTGGAGTTCCAGCGTCAGGCCCTCGTCGGCGGCGAAGCCGAGGTCGCGGGCGACGACGATCGGCGCGGCGTCGAGCAGCGGCATGAAGCCGATCCTCAGCGTCGCCGCCGTCGCGGAGCCCTTCGGCCGATCCGGTTCCGTCATCGCACGCCTTCCCCCGTCACGTCAGAAGCTCCGCCGCCGTCACGATCGATCGGGCGACGTCGGAGAGCTTCATCTTTCCGTTCATGGCCGCGTTGCGCATCAGCCGATAGGCCTCCGCCTCGTCGAGACCCTTCTGTTTCATCAGAATGCCCTTGGCGCGCTCGATGGTCTTGCGGTCGGCGAGCTCGTCGCGGGCGCGTTGCAGTTCCTGGCGCAGGTGGTCGAAGGCGTTGAAGCGCGAGACGGTCATGTCGAGGATCGACTTGACCCGCTCCTTCTTCAGCCCGTCGACGATGTAGGCCGAGACGCCGGCATCGACCGAGGCCTCGATCGAGGCGGTGTCCGACTGGTCGACGAACATGGCGACCGGCCGCTTCACCGTGCGCGACACCTGGAACATCTGTTCGAGCACGTCGCGCGACGGGCTCTCGAGGTCGATCAGGATGACGTCCGGGTCGATCTCGAAGATGCGGCGCAGCAACTCGTGCGTGGTGTCGAGGCGGACGACCGAGACGTGACCAGCCTCGCGCAGTCCGTCCTCGAGGACGGCGGCACGGGCCGGATTCTCGTCGATCACCAGGATCGTCAGGGTCTTGTCGGCCAAGGACGCACTCACGCTTCGGACGAGGCATCTTCGTCTCGCCTCGCGGCCGGGGCAAGGCCCGCATCGACCATCGTCCCGCTCATTCCGCCGCCTCCGCGGTGACGGTCGAGCGGGCATCGGCGAGGATGCGGGCGATCTCCGGGCGGCAGGAGCCGCAGTTGGTGCCGGCGCGCAGCCGCTCGCCGATCGCCGTCACGCTGGCGCAGCCCTCGGCGGCCGCGTCGCGGATCTGATTGATGCCGGTGCCGAAACACGAGCAGACGCGACGGCCGGGATCGGCGCGGCGGCCCGCGGGGCGTCCGGCGAGGAGGGCGATCGCCTCGGCCGCGTCGATGTCTTCGGCGAAGCGGCCGACCAGCCAGTCGCGCGAGGCTTCGACCGGTTCGGGCGAGACGAAGAGGAGGCCGACGACGTTGCCGTCGGCGATCGCGGCGAGGCGGAGCCGGCCGCGGGCGCGGTCTTCCAGCACGATGGTTTTGACGTCGCCGAAGAGGGCAGCCGCGAGGGCTGTGGGGTCTTCGAGCGGCGCCGCCCCGGCGAGTTCGAGGCGATGGCCGCCGCCGATGCGGGCGCGGGCCCAGTAGTCGGTCGTGGGTTTCGGATCGTCGTGGCGGGTGACGGCGAAGCCGTGCCAGCGGGCGGCGAACGGGGCGATGGCCACCACGTCGGCCTTCGATTCCGGCTGGCCGGAGATCGGATCGGTCGCCGGCGCGATCAGGGCGTCGACGCGGGCCTTGGCCGCGAAGCGATCGGTCCAGTGCAGCGGCACGAAGACGCCGCCCGGCGGCTGGCGATCGGTGACGAGGGCGCGCACCACGATCTCGGCGCGGTCGGAGACGACGCGGACGAGGCTCGCGGGGGCGATGCCGAGGCGGGCGGCGTCGGCGGGCGCGATCTCGGCGAAGGGTTCGGCGACGTGGGAGGAGAGCGTCGGGGCGACGCCGGTGCGCGTCATCGTGTGCCACTGGTCGCGGATGCGGCCGGTGTTGAGACGGAACGGACGCTGCGGCGTCGTCGCGGCGCGGGGCGCGCGATAGGGCGTCGGCACGAAGCGGCCGCGGCCGTCGGGGGTGAAGAAGCGGCCGTCGGCGAAGAAGCGGCGGTCGCCGTTCGGCACCGCCTCACCCTTGCGGCGCGGCCACTGGAAGGGGGCGAGCGCCTCGAAGCCGGCGTCGGCGAGGTCGTCGAAGGCGGAGATGTCGAAGTCGCGGACGATCTCGGGGCGATGGCCGGAGAGGCCGGCGTGTTCGCGGAAGATCGCCGCCGGGCCGGTGTAGTCGAAGGCGTCGACGAAGCCGAGGCGGCGGGCGACTTCCGCGAGCGCCCACCAGTCCGGCCGCGCCTCGCCGGGCGCGGCGCGGAAGCGGCGCTGGCGCGAGATCCGGCGCTCGGAATTGGTCACCGTGCCGTCCTTCTCGCCCCAGGCCTCGGCCGGCAGCAGGACATGGGCGAGGGCGGTGGTATCGGTCGCGGCCATCACGTCGGAGACGACGACGAAGGGGCAGCTCGCGATGGCACGCTTCACCCGATCGGCGTCGGGCAGGCTGTCGACCGGGTTGGTCGCCATGATCCACAGCGCCTTGATTTCCCCCCGCTCGACCGCGTCGAAGAGATCGACCGCCTTGAGGCCGGGCGTCTCGGCGACGGTCGGGGCCTGCCAGAAGTCGCGGACGAGGTCGCGATGGGCGGGGTCGGCGAGTTCGAGATGGGCGGCGAGCTGATTGGCGAGGCCTCCGACCTCGCGGCCGCCCATGGCGTTGGGCTGGCCGGTGACCGAGAAGGGGCCCGAGCCCTCGCGGCCGATGCGGCCGGTGAGGAGGTGGCAATTGACGATGGCGTTGACCTTGTCGGTGCCGGCGGACGACTGGTTGACGCCCTGCGAATAGACCGTGACGACCTTCTCGGTCGCGGCGAAGAGGGCGAAGAAGGCCTCGACGTCGGCGGACGCGAGGCCGGTGATCCGGGCGACGTCGGCGATCGAGGCGAAGGGGGCGGCGGCATCGAGCGCCGCCTCGAGGCCGCTCGTGTGGTCGGCGACGAAGGCGGCGTCGCGCTTGCCCGCGCGCTCCAGCGCCTGGAGGAGGCCGGCGAAGAGGGCGACGTCGCTGCCGGGTGCGAGGCCGAGATGGAGATCGGCGATCTCGCTCGTCGCGGTGCGGCGCGGGTCGACGGTGACGACGCGCAGGCTCGGGCGCGCGGCCTTGGCGGTGGCGAGGCGCTGATAGAGCACCGGGTGGCACCAGGCGAGGTTCGAGCCGACGAGGACGACGAGATCGGCCTTCTCGAGGTCCTCGTAGGTCTGCGGCACGGTGTCGGTGCCGAAGGCGCGCTTGTGGCCGGCGACCGAGGAGGCCATGCAGAGGCGCGAGTTGGTGTCGACGTTGGCGGAGCCGACGAAGCCCTTCATCAGCTTGTTGGCGACGTAATAGTCCTCGGTGAGGATCTGGCCGGAGAGATAGAGCGCGACCGAATCCGGTCCGTGCGCGTCGATCGCGGCGCGAAAGGCCGAGGCCACGCGGTCGAGCGCCTCGTCCCAGGTGGCGCGGGCGCCGTCGATCTCGGGATGGAGCAGGCGGCCCTCCCGGGTCAGGGTCTCGGCCAGCGCCGAGCCCTTGACGCAGAGGCGGCCGAAGTTCGCCGGATGATCCGGATCGCCGGAAACCGTCACCCGACCGTCGGCATGGACGTCGGCCTTCACGCCGCAGCCGGTGCCGCAATAGGGGCAGGTGGTGAGGGTCGAACGGACGATGTCGGTCATGCGGGTCTCCTTCGGCGACGGGTGTCGGCCGGGGGATGGTCTGGGGAGGTGCGGGGAGCTCCGCTTTCGCTTCGCGCCCCCCTCTCCATCTCTCCCCCTCGAGGGGGGAGAGGGCGGTGCGGCGAGGGCCTTCGAAAAGGAACCGCACCGCGCGAGGGATGCGCTGTCACGAAGGCCGGTTCTGCCGGGTCCCCTCCCCCCTCGAGGGGGAGGGACAGGGAGGGGGCGTTCGGTCTCGCGGTGCCAGGCACCATCGGCCGAACCACCTTCTCCGACTCACTCGGCGGCGAGCGCCTCGGGTGCGATGCCGAGGCGGAGGCGGCCGGCATCGACCTCGACCGGGAAGGCCGCCGCGCAACCCTCGTCGGCGCCTGTGGCCTCGCCGGAGGTCAGGTCGATCACCCAGTTGTGCAGCGGGCAGGCGACCTTGCGGCCATGGACGATGCCGTCGGCGAGCGGGCCGCCCTTGTGCGGGCAGCGGTTCTCCAGGGCGAAGGCGTCGCCGTCGGCGGTGCGGAAGACCGCGATCTCGCGGCCGGCGATGCGGACGGTGCGGGCGGAGAGCGGCGGGATCTCGTCGATCGGCCCGAGGTCGTACCATTGCGTCATGGCGGATCTCCTCATTCGGCGGCGAGCGCCGGGACGATGGTCAGGGGTTCGAACTCGTGGGCGTCGGTGCCGGCGACACGCTCGGCCCAGGGGTCGATCTGGGCGAAGGTCTGCGAGTGGAGGAAGCGTTCGTGGAAGGCCTTGCGGGAGGCCGCGTCCTCGACGATCTCCGCCTTGATCGCGTCGAGGCCGACGCGGTCCTGCCACTTGTAGATTCGCTCGAGATAGAGCCCGCCCTCGCGGTACATCTGGAGGAGAGCGGCCGAGTACTCGAGCACCTCCTCCTCGGTCTCGACGTGGCAGAGGAGGTCGGTCGCCCGCACGTGGAGGCCGGCGGCACCGGAGATGTGGATGTCGTAGCCCGAATCGACGCAGACGATGCCGATGTCCTTGATCGTCGCCTCCGAGCAGTTGCGCGGGCAGCCGGAGACGCCGAGCTTGACCTTGGCCGGCGTCCACGAGCCCCACATCAGCTTCTCGAGCTTGACGCCGAGGCCCATGCTGTCCTGCGTGCCGAAGCGGCACCAGGTCTTGCCGACGCAGGTCTTCACCGTGCGCAGACCCTTGGAATAGGCGTGGCCGGAGACCATGCCGGCGTCGTTGAGGTCCTTCCAGATGGCGGTCAGGTTCTCCTTCGGCACGCCGAGGAGGTCGATGCGTTGGCCGCCGGTCATCTTGACGAGCGGCACCGCGTGCTTCTCGGCGATGTCGGCGATCGCGCGCAGTTCCGCCGCCGTCGTCAGGCCGCCCCACATGCGCGGGACGACCGAGAAGGTGCCGTCCTTCTGGATGTTGGCGTGCAGGCGTTCGTTGACGAAGCGCGAGCGGCCGTCGTCGACATATTCGCCGGGGAAGTCGCAGACGAGGTA
>DBMN01000067.1 GCA_002298965.1 Rhizobiales bacterium UBA697
GCAGCCGGTCGCGGTCACCCGCGTCGCCAGCGCGTCGCCGCCGGCAAGCGCCACTTCGCGCCGCCCGTCGGTGACGTAGTCGATCGCGCCGGTGGCGATGACCACCGCGCCGCTGACGCGCGCCAGACGGATCGCCGCGTCGCGCGCCTCGTCGGTCGAGTTGCCGCTGTCGACGCCCTTGCCCGCCCCGGCCATGCCGGCGACGGCCATGATTTCGGAGGCATTGCCGCGCACCAGCGTCGGCTTCTCCGCCATCAGCCGTTCGACGGCGCGGTTGCGCAGCCCCGTCGCCCCGGCGCCGACCGGGTCGAGCACCCAGGGCTTACCGAGCGCGCGGGCCTTGGCCGCCGTCGCGACCATCGCCTCGATCCACGGCGTCGACAGCGTGCCGATGTTGATCACCAGCGCGCTCGAGAAGGCGACGAATTCCTCGACCTCCTCGATCGCGTGGACCATGGCGGGCGAGGCCCCCATGGCGAGCAGCGCGTTGGCGGCGACGTCCATCGAGACGTAGTTGGTGATGTTGTGGACGAGAGGCCCGGCGGCACGCAGCCGGCCGAGCAGATCGGCGGCGACGCGGGCGGCGTGATCGTTCGAGACCGCCTCGAGCTTCGAGGCGGACGTGGGGATTCCGGACGTGGTCGACATGGCGCTCGTCTCCCTTCACCGGCATCCCGCCGGCCAGGTTCCACGGGTATCGATCTCAGCCCATGACCATGGGCACCCCGGGAGCGCGGCGGAGATTGGCGACAGTCGGCGAAAAGATCAAGCCCGCGGAACGCGCGTCGAAACGTCCGACCCGGCGAGCGGGTGATGGTCCTCGACCAGAGCCCGGAGGCGTTCGTCGAGAACGTGGGTGTAGATCTGCGTCGTCGAGATGTCGGCATGGCCGAGCAGCTGCTGGACGACGCGCAGATCCGCCCCGTGCGCCAGAATGTGGCTGGCGAAGGCGTGCCGCAGCACGTGCGGCGACACCGCCGCCGCCGGCAGGCCGATGCGCATCGCCAGCGCCTTGAGATCGCGCGCGAAGGCCTGTCGCGTCACGTGGCCGCTCTCGCTCCACGACGGGAAGAGCCATTTGCCCCCGCCCCGCCCGGCCGCGCCGCAAGCCGCGAGATGCGCCGAGAGCGCCACCTTCGCCCGCGCCGAGAGCGGTACCAGCCGCTCCTTGTCGCCCTTGCCGCGGATCATCAGGAAGGGCGCCTCGCCGCGCACCGCGCTCGCCGGCAGCGAGACGAGTTCGGAAACGCGCATGCCGGTGGCATAGGCCGTCTCGACCAGCGCATGGAGCCGCGTCGCGCGCACCCGTTCGGCGGCGGTCGGCGGCGGATCGCGCGCGTCGTCGGCGTCGGCCCGCGCCGTCTCGATCAGGCGATCGACCTCGGCTTCGGTCAGGACACGCGGCAGCGCCTGCCGCTTCTTCGGCGCGTCGATCGTGCCGGTCGGATCGTCGGGGCGGATGCCTTCGGCATAGAGGAACTTGTGGAACTGGCGGATCGCCGAGAGGTGCCGCGCCTGCGTCGTCGCCTCGAAACCGCGGGCGGCGAGTTCACCGAGATGGGCGGCGACGTCCTCGGGCGTCGCCTTCTCCGGTCCCTGACCGCGGCGAGCGAGGAAGCCGACCCAGTCGGCGAGATCGCGGCCGTAGCCGTCGAGCGTCGCCGCCGCGGCACCGCGCTCCACCGCCATGCTCTCGAGGAAACTCTCGACGAGAAGGCCAGCGCCCATCGGCCGCTCCTCGGTTCAGCGCGTCCCGATGCGCTCCTGGGGAACCTTGATCACCATCTCGCGCGGCTTGGGCTCGACGAAGGTGGCGAGCGCGTAGACCGCGCCCCCCGCGAGCCCGGCGAGCACGACGAGCACGACGAGGATCCGCGTCAGCGTCGGCATCGCATCATCTCCGGCATCGGTCTTCTCCGGCATCGAATCGCTCGACGCGCCGAGGGCGCGTCCGCCCCGACCCTCTCCGATGCCGCCCCCCGACGCAAGTCGCGGCTGCCTCCCGACGGCCGTTCCGCGCGCGCGGTGCTTGACGACGGCCCCGTCTTGGCCGCAAAGGACGGGAGCCGCAGCCCGGCCGGCCGCGCGGAAAGGCACCATGACCAACGACATCCGGCGCGTCGACGCGCCGACCCTCGATCGCCTCAAGGAAGCCCTCGGCAATCGCTCGCTCGTCTTCATCGGCATGATGGGCGCGGGCAAGACGACGCTCGGCCGTCGCGTCGCCGCGCGTCTCGACCTGCCCTTCGTCGACCTCGACCAGGAGATCGAGAAGGCGGCCGCCCTCAGCGTCACCGAGATCTTCGCCAGGCACGGGGAGGCCCATTTCCGCGACGGCGAGCGCAAGGTGATCGCCCGCCTGCTGCGCGACGGCCCGCAGGTGCTGGCGACCGGCGGCGGCGCCTTCATGAACGCCGAGACCCGCGCCGCCATCGCCGAGGCCGGTCTGTCGGTGTGGATCGAGGCCGACCCGGCCGTGCTCTTCCAGCGCATCCGCCACAAGCCGACGCGCCCCCTGCTGCAGAACCCCGACCCGGAGGGCGTGCTGCGCCGTCTGGTCGCCGAACGTTACCCCGTCTATGCGCTCGCCGACGTCACGGTGAAGTCGCGCGAGGCATCCAAGGACGTCATGACCGAAGAGATCCTCGCCACGCTCGCCGCCCACCTCGACGTCGCGTCCCCCGCCGGAGCCACGCCATGACCGCCCTTCCCCCGACCGTCGTCCCGGTCGATCTCGCCGATCGCGCCTACGACATCCTGATCGGTCCCGGCCTTCTCGCCCGCGCCGGCGAGGAACTCGCGAGCCGCTTCCCGGGCGCCCGCTTCGCCGTGATCACCGACGAGACCGTCGCCGAGCGTCACCTCGAGACGCTCGCCGCGAGCCTGACCGAGGCCGGTCTCGGCTTCGCCACCATCGTGGTGACGCCGGGCGAGGGCTCCAAGAGCTTCGAGATCCTGGAAAGCGTCGTCGACGGCGTGCTGTCGGCCCGGCTCGAGCGCGGCGATCTCCTCGTGGCGCTCGGCGGTGGCGTGATCGGCGACCTCGTCGGCTTCGCCGCCGGCATCGTCCGCCGCGGCATGCGCTTCGTGCAGATCCCGACGACGCTTCTGTCGCAGGTCGACAGCTCGGTCGGCGGCAAGACCGGCATCAACACCCGCCACGGCAAGAACCTCGTCGGCCTGTTCCACCAGCCGAGCCTCGTTCTCGCCGACACCGCCGTGCTCGACACGCTCGACCCGCGCCATCTGCGCGCCGGCTATGCCGAGGTGGCGAAATACGGCCTGATCGACGATCCGAAGTTCTTCGGCTGGCTCGAGCAGAACCACGCCGAGATCTTCGCCGGCGGCCCCGCCCGCATCGGCGCCATCGCCGCCGCCTGCCGCGCCAAGGCCGCCGTCGTCCGTCAGGACGAGAAGGAGACCGGCGTGCGCGCCCTGCTCAACCTCGGCCACACCTTCGGCCATGCCTTCGAGGTCGCGACCGACTACGACGCCGAACGGCTGGTGCACGGCGAGGGCGTGGCGCTCGGCATGGTGCTGGCGCATCGCTTCTCCGCCCGCCTCAACCTCGCCTCGCCCGACGACGCGAACCGCGTCGCCGCCCATCTCGCCGCCGTCGGCCTGCCGACGAGGATCGCCGACATTCCCGGCGGCGTCGGCTCGGTCGACGGGCTGATGCAGGCGATCTATCAGGACAAGAAGGTCAAGCGCGGCCGCCTGACCTTCATCCTCACCCGCGGCATCGGCGAGGCCTTCGTCGCCGACGACGTGGTGCCGGACGAGGTCCGCGGCTTCCTGGAGACCGAGTTGGGCAGGTGATCATACGAAATCCGATCGATCAGATCGGAGTTTCGTATTCCGTTCGTCGAAGAGGCCTTGTCCGAACAAAGGCCTTTTCGACGAGCCGGATCCGGCTTCGCGAAGCGATCGCCGGATCCCGTATCAAGCCGGTTCCGCCTCGATCGACAGGGCATGGACGCGCTCGGCGAGCTCGTCCCTGACCACCTCGTTGATCATGCGATGACGCTGCAGCCGAGACGTGCCCGCAAAGGCCGGGGCGGCGATGCGGATCAGGAAATGCGTCTCGCCCTCGGCGTGCGAACCGCCGTGGCCGTGGTGCTTCTCGGATTCGTCGATCACCTCGAGCCGGGTCGGCTGGAACGCGGCGGCGAGCTTCTCGGTCATGCGGGAACGATAGGACAAGGCGGTCTCCGGAGGCGGTTTCGTCAAGGAAATCTTAACCACGAGGGCGTCGGATCGGAACTGGTCTCGACGCCCGAGCGATCACGCTTTCGCGCGACGATCTTGAAGCGTCGCCCTCGAACCCTCAATATCGCCCGATGCCCTTGGATTTCGACCTCTTCGAACACATCCGGATCAAGCCCGACCCCGAAATGGTCGCGCGCCGCACGCTGCCGCCCTGCGAATGGGAAGGCTGCGACGGCGCCGCGACACATCGCGCGCCCAAGGGCCGCGGCCACGACGGCGAGTATCACCGCTTCTGCCTCGACCACGTCCGCCTCTACAACAAGTCCTACAACTACTTCTCCGGCATGCCGGAAGAAGCGGTCACCGACTATGTCGAGGAGGCCCGCACCGGCCATCGGCCGACCTGGAACATGGGCTCGAACCCCGACAGCCGCGAGCGCCCCGCCCGCGCCGAGGACTTCGAGATCCCGCGGACCTGGACGCGCCGCTCCGGCGATCCGCGCATCCAGTTCGCCCGCTTCCGCGCCCAGCAGCAGGTCCGCAAGCAGCCGGCGCGCCGCGCCAGGCCGCTGGAGAAGAAGGCGTTGGAGACGCTGGGCCTCGACGAGACCGCGAGCGCCGAGGACATCCGCGCCCGCTACAAGGACCTCCTGAAGCGCCACCATCCGGACGCCAACGGCGGCGACCGTTCGCAGGAAGGCCGCCTTCAGGAGATCATCCACGCCCACAAGCTGCTGCGCGCCGCCGGCCTGTGCTGACGGCCGCCGGGGCGACCGTCGCCGATCGGGGCGTCACGCCGCCTGCGCCTCGGCCGCCTCGTCGGCTTGCCCCTCCTTGCGGACGCGACCGCCCCACCAGCCGGCGAGCAGCGAGCCGGTGAAGTTGTGCCAGACCGAGAAGATCGCGCCGGGAATGGCGGCGACCGGGTCGAGATGGGCGATCGCCAGCGCCACGGCGAGGCCGGAGTTCTCCATGCCGATCTCGAAGGCGATCGCCTTGGCCTTGCGATGGTCCATGCCGACGCCGCGCGAGGCGCCGTAGCCGAGCGCCAGGCCGAGCCCGTTGTGCAGGGCGACCGCGGCGAAGGCGATCACCGCGACGGTCGCGAGCTTGGCGGCGGAGAGCGCCACGACGATGGCGATGATCAGGATGATCGCCACGACCGACACCAGCGGCACGAAGCGGGTCGCCCGCTTCAGGAGGTCGCCCGCCAGCATGTTGAGCGCCATGCCGAGGGCGATCGGCGCCAGCACCACCTTGACGATGTCGTAGAGGAGCGCCCCGGCGTCGATCGGGATCATCGTGCCGGCGAGCATCAGGAAGACGAAGGGCGTGACGATCGGCGCCAGGATGGTGTTGAAGCTCGACACCGTCACCGACAGCGCGGTGTCGCCCTCGGCGATGAAGGTCATGACGTTCGACGCCGTGCCGCTCGGGCAGGCGCCGACCAGGATCAGGCCGGCGGCGAGCGACGGCGGCAGCGCCAGCAGCTTCGCCACCGCGAAGGCGACGGCCGGCATGATGGCGTAGCGCAAGAGAACGCCGGCGATCACGTCCTTCGGCCGCTTGAGCACGAGCGCGAAGTCCTCGAGGCTCATCGTCAGGCCCATGCCGAGCATCACCAGGCCGAGCAGCCACGGAATGGCGGGCGCGAACCCCTTGAAGGTGCCCGGCGCGAGATAGGCGGTGGCGGCACACAGCACCACCCACAGCGGGAACAGCCGGGTGAAGAGCTTGGCGAAGCGATCGATGCGTTCCATGCGACGACGTCCTGTCCGGGTCGGGGATCGCGCCGCGGTCGGCCGGCGGCGCGGCCCTGCGATAGGATGCCGTCCGCCCCTCGAGAACCGCCGTCGCCGGGACCCTGCCCGTCGCTGCCGTGCCGAACATCCGAAAAACGCCTGACCTGCTCCGCGCCTCGAGGCTGGTACAGCCGCGCCCGCCCGGCTAGAGTGCCATCCCGAACGCAACGACTTCCCGAGGCGGCGACACCGGCGCGGCTCCCCGCGCCTCTGGGCCAGCCTTGCCCCGGGACGGAGGAATGATGAGCGAATCCGTGAAGCCCGCCGGCCTGCCCGACACCACCGTCTCCGTCCGCGACACCTTCGGCTTCGAGAGCAACCTCACGGTACCGGCATACCGCGAGGCGAACGAATACGTTCCCGAGCTCGACGCCGACTACCTGTTCGATCGCGACACGACGCTCGCCATTCTCGCCGGCTTCGCCAAGAACCGCCGCGTGATGGTCACCGGCTTCCACGGCACCGGCAAGTCGACCCACATCGAGCAGGTCGCCGCCCGCCTCAACTGGCCCTGCGTCCGCGTCAACCTCGACAGCCACATCTCCCGCATCGACCTGATCGGCAAGGACGCCATCGTGGTGCGCGACGGCATGCAGGTGACGGAATTCCGCGACGGCATCCTGCCCTGGGCCTATCAGAACAACGTCGCGCTGGTGTTCGACGAATACGACGCCGGCCGCCCGGACGTGATGTTCGTGATCCAGCGCGTGCTGGAGTCCTCCGGCCGCCTGACGCTGCTCGACCAGAACCGGGTGATCAAGCCGCATCCCGCCTTCCGTCTCTTCGCCACCGCGAACACGATCGGCCTCGGCGACACCTCGGGCCTCTACCACGGCACGCAGCAGATCAATCAGGCGCAGATGGACCGCTGGTCGATCGTCACCTCGCTGAACTATCTGCCGCACGACGAGGAAGTCGGCATCGTCCTGTCCAAGGCGAAGCACTACCGCGACAGCACCGAGGGTCGCGACATCGTCTCCAAGATGGTCCGCGTCGCCGACCTCACCCGCAACGCCTTCGTCGGCGGCGAGCTCTCCACCGTGATGAGCCCGCGCACCGTCATCACCTGGGCCGAGAACGCCGAGATCTTCGGCGACCTGGGCTTCGCGCTGCGCGTGACCTTCCTCAACAAGTGCGACGAGACCGAGCGCCCGAAGGTCGCCGAATTCTATCAGCGCTGCTTCGGCAAGGAACTGCCGGAGAGCGCCGTCAACGTCGTGCTGAGCTGAGGCTGCCGCGAAGAGAACGGTGCGCCCGATGACGTCGCTCGATCGTCGCACCGTCCTCGCCCTCCTGCTCGCCGCGCCGACCGCCGCCCCTGCGGGCGAACCGCCGACCGCCTTCCTGACCGGACGGCTGAAGACGAGCACGGCGCGACGGTTCCTGCGGGCTCTCGGGCGCGCCGACCGACGCCTTCTCGCCCTCGATCTCGTCGTCGAGGACGACGACGGGATCGAACTCCTGGGCGGCGCCGTCCCCGGCGAAGCCGAGAAGACCGAGATCGTCGTCTCCACCGACGACGAGGGCGACGGCCGAACGTCCCGCGATCGTCTGACGGTGGTCGCGGGCTGGCACTACGAGAGCGACGACCGTTGCCGGATCGTCGGTCTCTTCGAGGTCCGTTCGACTGCCGCGCGACGCGGCGCGACGGACTGGGAATTGTCGCGGATCGCGTCCGAACCCCGCCCCGTGCGGCCGAAGCGGTCCTTCGTGAAGACGGAACTGAAGTGACATGGCCCCCAAGGACAAGTCTCCGCCGCCGAACGAACCCTTCAAGCAGGCGCTCACCGCCTGCGTCAGGGCGATCTCGCGCGTGCCGGACCTCGAGGTCGCCTTCGGCTCCGATCGCGCGGTGCTGACCGGCCACACCGTCCGCCTGCCCGAACCCACCCGCAAGCTCACCCGCGAGGAGGCGCGCATCCTGCGCGGCCAGGCCGACAGCATGGCGCTGCGGCTCGCCGTCCACGACGCGGGCGTCCACCGCAGCTTCATGCCCGAGGGCGTCGACGCCCGCGCGGTGTGGGAAGCCGTCGAACAGGCCCGCTGCGAGGCCGTCGGCGCCCGCCGCATGGAGGGCGTGCGCAAGAACCTCTCCGCCATGCTCGAGGCGAAATACGCCAAGGCCCATCTGGCGGAAGCCCACGACGTCTCCGAGGCGCCGATCGCCGATGCCCTCGCCCTGCTGGTGCGCGAGCGCCTGACCGGCGACGCCCCGCCGCCCTCGGCCGCCCGCGCCGTCGACCTGTGGCGGCCGCAGATCGAGCAGAAGGCGATGGAGGCCCTCGACCGGCTGGAAGGCACGATCGAGGACCAGCGCGCCTTCGCCCATGTGGTGCGCGACATCCTCTCCGCCCTCGAACTCGCCGAGGAACTCGGCGACGATCCCGAACCCGACGAGGAGAACGAAGGCGGCGACGAGGCCCAGGGCGAGAACGACGAGCAGGCCGGCGACCCCGAGATGCAGGACGGCTCCGACCGCTCCGAGGCCTCGGCGTCGGAGAGCGCCGGCGACGAGCAGGAAGAGGGCGAGGAACAGGCCGCCGACGGCTACACCGACGAGACCACCGACGACGACGGCACCGAGACCGAATCGTCCTCCGAGGCGCGCCGGCCGGAAAACCCGATCCCGCCCAAGCCGCTGGACGACTACAAGGTCTACACACCGCGCTTCGACGAGGTGGTCCACGCCGAGGATCTCTGCGAGATCCCCGAGCTCGAGCGCCTGCGCGCCCATCTCGACAAGCAGCTCGCCCCCCTGCAGGGCGCCGTCGCGCGGCTCGCCAACCGTCTCCAGCGCAAGCTGATGGCGCAGCAGAACCGCTCGTGGATGTTCGACCTCGAGGAGGGCGTGCTCGACACCGCCCGTCTGGTGCGCGTCGTCATCGACCCGATGGCGCCGCTCTCCTTCAAGCGCGAGCGCGACACCGACTTCCGCGACACGATCGTCACCCTGCTGATCGACAATTCCGGCTCCATGCGCGGCCGGCCGATCACGGTGGCGGCGACCTGCGTCGACATTCTCGCCCGCACGCTCGAGCGCTGCGGCGTCAAGGTGGAGATCCTCGGCTTCACGACGCGCGCGTGGAAGGGCGGCCAGTCGCGCGAGAGCTGGCTCGCGGCCGGCAAGCCGGCGACCCCCGGCCGCCTCAACGACCTGCGCCACATCGTCTACAAGGCGGCGGACGCCCCCTGGCGGCGGTCGCGGCGCAACCTCGGCCTGATGATGCGCGAGGGGCTCCTCAAGGAGAACATCGACGGCGAGGCGCTGGCCTGGGCGCACGATCGCCTGATCGCCCGGCCCGAGAGCCGCCGCATTCTGATGATGATCTCCGACGGTGCGCCGGTCGACGACTCGACTCTCTCGGTCAACCCCGGCAACTACCTCGAACGCCACCTGCGCCGCGTCATCGACGACATCGAGACGCGCTCGCCGGTGGAGCTGATCGCCATCGGCATCGGCCACGACGTGACCCGCTACTACCGGCGCGCCGTGACCATCGTCGATGCCGAGGAACTGGCCGGAGCCATGACCGACCAACTCGCCTCCCTGTTCGACGAGAACGCCCGCGACGATCGCGCGCCACGCGGGCGCAAGGTCGCCGGGCGTCGATGAACCGCATCAGCATCGGTCTCGCGACCGTCGGCGTCCTGGCGCTGGCGGTGGCCGGCGTGCCTCTGGTGCTGCCGCACGGCGCCACCGTCGAGGCCGCCTTCGAGGCGCCGCGCCCGCTGGTCGTCGAAGCGGCGCCGATCGCCGCCTTTCACCCGTCGGAACCGACGCGCCGGCGCTTCGGCGGGCTCGAGTTCGTCGGCGGGCTGGTGCTGTCGAGCCGCGACAAGGCCTTCGGCGGCCTCTCCGGTCTCCGGACGCTCGACGGCGGCCGTCGCCTCCTCTTCGTCGGCGATCAGGGCACCTGGGTCTCCGCCCGGCTCGAGACCGACACGTCCGGCCGACCGATCGCCCTCGCCGACGGCCGCATCGCGCCGCTCCTCGACGAGAACGGCCACCCCTTCCGTGGCAAGCAGAATCGCGACGCAGAGAGCCTGACGCTGCGCCGCACCGCGACCGGCCTCGAGGCCCGCGTCGGCTTCGAACATCGCCACCGGGTGCTCTCCTATCGTGTCGAGGGCCATGATCCCGCGGCGCTTCTCGCCGCTCGCGGCCAGCCCGTCACCATGCCGGTCGAGATCGGTCGGCTGCCGCCGAACGAAGGCCTCGAGGCCCTCGCCGACGCGCCCACCGGTGCGCTGATCGCGATCGCCGAGACCGCCGAGAGCGGCACCGACACCAATCCCGGCTGGATCGTCGGCGGCCGCGGCGCCGGCCGCTTCCACCTAGAGACCGCCGACGGCTATGCCGTCACCGACGCCGCCTTCCTGCCCGGGGGCGATCTCCTGGTGCTGGAGCGCCGCGTCTCCTACGTCGGCGCCTTCGGTGCCCGCCTCGTCCGCGTCGCCGCGAGCGACCTCGCGGCCGGGCGGACGATCAAGCCGACCCTCGTCTGGCAGTCGGAGACCGGCGACGAGATCGACAACATGGAAGGCCTCGCCGTCGACACCGCGCCCGACGGTTCGACGCTGGTGACGCTCGTCTCCGACGACAACTTCTTCTGGCTCGAGCGCACCCTGCTGCTGCGCTTCCGTCTCGTCGACGAGACCGCGAAAACGCCGCCGGGTTAACCCTTCGATAAGGTTACCCCGCCACAAATGGGGACATGCGGCATCGGCGCCTTCGCCGTGCCCTTTCGCCGTTTCGCGGCTTGTCCCGAGTTCGGAATTCGGAGGTGTCCAGCATGTGTGCCCGGGTCGCGTTCCTCGCCGGGACGACCATCGCAGGAGCGTCGCTCTTCCTCGCGCTCGCCGCGGCGCCCGTCGCCGCCGGCACGGTCGAGGCGAACTACGCCGCGACGCTCGGCGGTTTCCCCGTCGGCTCCGGCAGCCTGACCTTCGACGTCGGCCAGACCGGCGACTGGCGCGCCGACCTCTCCGCCCAGGTCCGCGGCCTCGCCGCCATCGTCGCCAACCGCTCGGCCTCCGCGACCGCCTCCGGCCGCGCCCAGCCCAAGGCACAGACCTCCAAGGACTACGCGCTCCGCATCGAGGGCGGCGCCGAGCCGAACCACGTCGACATCGCCTTCGCCGGTCCGAACGTGAAGTCGGTCTCCGCCACCGAGCTGCACTTCCCCGGCTGGGACCGCCGCATCCCGCTGCTGCCCGAGCACAAGAAGGGCGTGATCGATCCGCTCGCCGCCTTCGTGCTGCCGCTCGCCCCGGGCCAGGACCCGATGGCCAAGTCGAACTGCGACCGCACCGCCAAGGTCTTCGACGGCCGCGTCCGCTACGACCTGCGCATGACCTACGGCTCGACCATGGAAGTGCAGGGCAAGGAGGGCTACTCCGGCCAGGCGCTGGTCTGCGCCGTCGCCTATCGCCCGATCGCCGGCTACCGCCCGCTGTCGCCGGCCGAGGAGAAGTTCGAGCGCAATCTCGAGTTCTCGATCTGGTTCGTGCCGGCCGGCGGCGACGCCCGCGTCATGATCCCCTACCGCGTGGTGGTCGGCACCCCCGTCGGCCTGCTGCAGGTCTACGCCCATTCCTTCCGCGTCACCGGCACCCGCACCGCGGCCGAGGGCGCCGCCGAGACGACCGCCTCGATCCCCGCCGGCAACTGATCGGCCGGCGGCCGCGAAGGACCCGACGAAACGAGAAAAGCCCCGGAGCGATCCGGGGCTTTCGTGTCTCTGTCTCGACGTGTCGCGAGCGCCTCAGGCGGCGGCCGGCATCCGGTCCGGGATCGGCCACAGGATGTTCATCAGCAGCCGGTAGGGCACCAGGAACAGCGCCGCGAAACCGAGCTTCACCGAGAAGTCGGCGATCGCCCAGCTGATCCAGCGGGCGGCCTCGACGTTCGCGAAGCCCATCAGCGGCGCCGTCTCGGCCGAGAAGGCGTCCGCTTCGCCGAGCACGCCGAAGACGGCGGCGAAGGCGAGCGAGAAGAACACCGCGGTGTCGGTGGCCGAGCCGAGCAACGAGCCGACGAAGGGCGCCTTCCACCAGCGCATGCGGCGCAGACGGTCGAAGATCGTCACGTCGAGCAGCTGGCCGATCAGGAAGGCCGTCGCCGAGGCGATGGCGATGCGCGGCGTCGCCAGCGCGACCGACAGCACGATCGCCATCACGAAGCCGACCACGATCACCCGACGGGCGACCGAGACGCCGAAGCGCCGATTGGTCAGGTCGGTGACGAGGAAGGCCGCCGGATAGGTGAAGGCACCCCAGGTGAGCAGGTCGGCGAGGTCGAGCCCGCCGATCGTCAGCTGCACCGGATACTGCACGGCGATGTTCGACGACACGACCACCAGCACCATCGCGGCGATGGCGGTGAACCAGGCCGAACGCGGAATGCCGCCCGCCGGGGTCCCGGGGGCGGCACCTTCGGTCACGGAGACCGACGAGACCGGCTCGTTCACGCGGCCGCCTTGGCCGCCTGCGCCTGAGCGATCTGACGCTTCAGGAGGCGAGCACGCGGGGAGAGTTCGAGATCCGTAGCCTTGGCCAGGAACGCGTCGATGCCGCCGCGATGCTCGACCGAGCGCAGGGCGTGAGCCGTGATGCGCAGACGAACGTTCTGGCCGAGAACCTCGGAGATGAGGGTCACGTTGACCAGATTGGGGAGGAAACGCCGACGGGTACGGTTGTTGGCGTGGCTGACGTTGTTGCCGGTGAGGACGGCCTTGCCGGTCAGTTCGCAGCGACGAGCCATGATGTCACATCCTTGTTGGTGCCGGTTCCCGTGTGGGACCGGGGTCCACGTCTCACGAGGTGGCGGAAAAGTCGCTCTCCTATAGTGACGACCGGCCGGCCCGTCAAGCCTTTCGGGCCGCTTCCGCCATGCCGTCCACGCCTCGCGCGCGCTTCCCCACGCGCGCGCGTGCCGTGAATTCGCCCTCTTCGCCTGTTCCGCTCACGGCAAGGGGCGAAGCGCCGTCACGCCCTCGGAGACCGACGTCGTTGAAGAGCCTTCTCGCCGCCTCGCTCGTGGCCCTGCCCGTCCTCGCCCCCACCGCCGCATCGGCCGCCGAGGCGGCCCGGGCGCCCGCCCGCCTCGCCTATTCGCTGACGCTGGCCGGCATCCCGATCGCCCGCGCCGACGTCGATTTCGACGACCGCGGCGGCAAATATGCCCTCGGCGTCGATTGGCACACCACCGGCCTCGTCGGCGTCTTCGCCGCCGCCTCCGGCTCGGTCGGCGCCGACGGCCGCCTCGTGTCGGGCCGCCCCCACCCGCGCAACTACCGCCTCTCCGAGCGCAAGGGCGACACGCCCTTCGAGGTCACGATGGCGCTCTCGGGCGGCCGCGTCGGCCGGCTCGAGGTCGAGCCGCCGGCCAAGACCGGCGAGGACATCGTCCCCGTCACCGCCGCCCACCGGGTCGGCGTGATCGATCCGATCTCCGCCGGCCTGATCCCCGGCTCGACCGCGCCCGATGCCGTCTGCAACCGCGTCCTGCCGGTCTTCGACGGCTGGAGCCGCTGGAACCTCCATCTCAGCCCCAAGACGATCGAGACAGAGGCTCCGGCCGGCATGATCGGCCCGGTCGCCGTCTGCGCCGTGCGCTGGGAGCCGGTCGCCGGCCATCGTTCCGGCCACCGCTCGGTGCGCTACATGGCCGAGAACCGCGACGTCGAGGTCCGCCTCGCCCGCCTGCCGGAGCGCAACGTCTGGCTGCCGGTCGAGACCTCGGTCGGCACCATGCTCGGCACCGCCCGGGTCACGCTGCAGTCCGTCTCCGCCCGCTGACGCCCCGCCCGCCGCGGACACGTCGCACCCTTCCGTCCCGGATCGAGACGGAAGGGTAAACGATTTCGCACATCCCGTTACCGGCTCCGCAACGCCTTCGACGAGGTCTGGTACCCTCCTACCCGAGAGGCACGACATGTCGTCGGAACAAATACGAAACATCGCGAGGTCGCCGATTCGTCGCCACCCCGTTCCCGCTTTCGCGAGGTTACGAACGGCGAGGCGCCCGCGCGGGCATGCCCTCTCGAGACTTTCTCGAGACCTCGCGCGTGGCGTGCAGACCATCGCCCGCTGCCTGCCGCCGTCTCGTCCCGGCACGGGAAGATGAACGCCGCCGAAGCGTCCGACGCGGCGGCGGAACGGAGCTCGGAGAGATCTCG
This sequence comes from Rhizobiales bacterium UBA697, assembly GCA_002298965.1. Lineage (GTDB taxonomy): Bacteria > Pseudomonadota > Alphaproteobacteria > Rhizobiales > Ancalomicrobiaceae > Pinisolibacter. Next base: position 14,192 of record DBMN01000067.1, read on the forward strand.
AGGCCGACGCGTCGACCACCACGACATCTCGAGAGAACGGATCATGAAGATCGCGACTTCGCCGATTCGTCGCCGCTGCGTTCTCGCTTTCACCGAATGGTGACCGGGCGAGCGGCACGCCACACGGCCGACCCCGCGCGCTGTAGCGAGGGCACGACGCGAACCGTCCCGCTTCGGGACGCGAGTGTTGACGAAAGCGACGGAACGGAGCGCACCGACGTTCCGCTCCCGCAGCGCGATCTCGAGATCTGGCGGGTCGGCACGCGCGAACGACGAGATCTCGTCGGAACGCCGCGCGAACATCTGGACTCTCGCGATTCGTCGCCGTGGCGTTCTCCGTTTCGCGCGAAGATGAAGCCGGATCCTGCCCGCACATGCGAAAAGGGCGCGACGTCGCCGTCGCGCCCTCTCGTGTCTCGCTCGGACGACGTCAGATCGACCAGTCGTCGCTCTCGCCGAAGACCGCGGCGACGATCCGGTCGGCGGCGGCCTCCGCTTCGACCTCGGTCGTGTCGATGTGGACCTCCGGCTTTTCCGGCGCCTCGTAGGGGCTGGAAATGCCGGTGAACTCCGGGATCTTCCCCGCCCTCGCCTTGGCATAGAGGCCCTTGACGTCGCGGGCCTCGCAGACGGCGAGCGGCGTGTCGACGTGGACCTCGACGAAGTCGCCGGCCGCCACCATCGCCCGCACCATGTCGCGCTCGGCGCGGAACGGCGAGATGAAGGAGACCAGCACGATCAGGCCGGCGTCGGTCATCAGCTTCGCCACTTCGCCGACGCGGCGGATGTTCTCCACCCGGTCGGCGTCGGTGAAGCCGAGGTCGCGGTTGAGACCGTGGCGGACGTTGTCGCCGTCGAGCAGGAAGGTGTGGCGGCCCTGGCCGACCAGCTTCTTCTCCACCAGATTGGCGATCGTCGACTTGCCCGAGCCCGAGAGGCCGGTGAACCAGACGATCTTCGCCTTCTGCCCCTTCTGGGCGGCGCGCGCCGCCGGCGTCACCTCGAGCGCCTGCCAATGGACGTTGTCGGCGCGCCGGAGCCCGTGCTCGATCATGCCGGCGGCGACCGTCGCGTTGGTCAGCCGGTCGATCACCACGAAGGCGCCGGTCTCGCGGTTCTCCGCGTAAGGATCGAAGGCGATCGGCTCGGAAAGCGCGATCTCGACCCGCGCCACCTCGTTCAGGGCCAGCGTGTCGGCGGCGAGCTTGGCGAAGGAATTGACGTCGATCTTGTGGCGGATCGTCGAGACCGCCCCGCCGACCGTCTTCGACCCGCACTTGAAGAGATAGGACCGCCCCGGCAGCAGCGCGTCCTCCGCCATCCAGACGAGCCGGGCGGCGAACTGGTCGGCGACCGTCGGCCGCGCCTTCGGGTCGGCGAGCACGTCGCCGCGGGAGACGTCGATCTCGGCGTCGAGCGTCAGCGTGACGGCCTCGCCCGCCTCCGCTTCGTCGAGGTCGCCGTCGTAGGTGACGATCCGCGCCACGCGCGCGGTCTTCCCCGACTTCGCCACCACCACCTCGTCGCCGGGACGCACCCGGCCGGAGGCGATGGTGCCGGAGAAGCCGCGGAAGTCGAGGTTCGGCCGGTTGACCCACTGCACGCCCATGCGGAACGGCATCTCGGCGGTCGAGGTCGTGACGTCGACGGTCTCGAGATGCTCGAGCAGCGTCGGCCCGGCGTACCACGGCAGACGGGCCGAACGGCCGGAGACGTTGTCGCCGAAGCGCGCCGAGAGCGGGATCGCCGCGATGGTCGTAAAGCCGAAGTCCTTGGTGAATTCGGCGAAGGCGCTCGCGATCTCGCCGAAACGCTCTTCCGAGAAGTCGACGAGGTCGATCTTATTGACCGCCAGCACGACGTGACGGATGCCCAGCGCCGAGACGAGGAAGGCGTGGCGCCGCGTCTGGGTGACGAGGCCGGCGCGGGCGTCGACCAGGATCACCGCGAGGTCCGAGGTCGAGGCCCCGGTCGCCATGTTGCGGGTGTACTGCTCGTGGCCGGGCGTGTCGGCGACGATGAACTTGCGGCGGTCGGTGGTGAAGAAGCGATAGGCGACGTCGATGGTGATGCCCTGCTCGCGCTCCGCCTCGAGCCCGTCGAGCAGCAGCGCCAGATCGACCTCCTCGCCGACCGTGCCGAACTTGCGGCTGTCGCGCGTCACCGCCGCGAGCTGATCCTCGAAGACGAGCTTGGAATCGAACAACAGCCGGCCGATCAGCGTCGACTTGCCGTCGTCGACCGAGCCGCAGGTGAGGAAGCGCAGGAGCGACTTCGCCTCCTGGGCGGCGAGATAGTCGGCGAAGGCGGCGCCTTCGAGGGCCTTGGGAACGGCGTTCATCAGAAGTACCCCTCGCGCTTCTTCTTCTCCATCGAGCCCTGTTCGTCGTGGTCGATCAGGCGCCCCTGCCGCTCCGAGGTGCGGGCGACCAGCATCTCGCGGACGATCTCCGGCAGCGTCGTCGCCTCGCTCTCGATGGCGCCGGTCAGCGGGTAACAGCCGAGCGTTCGGAAGCGCACCAGCCGCTCCTCGATCTTCTCATCCGGAGCGAGAACCATGCGGTCGTCGTCGGCCATGATCAGCCCGCCGGCGCGTTCCACCACCGGGCGTCGGGCGGCGAAATAGAGCGGCACGATCGGGATCTTCTCGGCGGAGATGTATTGCCAGATGTCGAGTTCGGTCCAGTTCGACAGCGGGAAGGCGCGGATGCTCTCGCCCGGCGCGACGCGGGCGTTCCACAGGCTCCACAGTTCCGGCCGCTGGTTCTTCGGATCCCAGGCGTGCGTCGCGGTGCGGAACGAGAAGATGCGCTCCTTGGCGCGGCTCTTCTCCTCGTCGCGGCGCGCCCCGCCGAAGGCCGCGTCGAAGCCCCACTTGGTCAGCGCCTGCTTCAGCCCTTCGGTCTTCATCACGTGGGTGTAGGTCGACGAGCCGTGGGTGAAGGGGGTGATGCCGGCCTTCACGCCCTCTTCGTTGACATGGACGAGGAGATCGAGCCCGAGCCGTTTCGCGGTCTGGTCGCGGAAGGCGATCATCTCGCGGAACTTCCAGGTCGTGTCGACGTGGAGAAGGGGAAACGGCGGCTTCGAGGGGTGGAACGCCTTCATCGCCAGATGCAGCATCACCGCCGAATCCTTGCCGATCGAATAGAGCATCACCGGATTGCGGAACTCCGCCGCGACCTCCCGGATGATCCGGATCGACTCCGCCTCCAGAGCCTTCAGATGCGTGTGACGTGCGACCGACATGGAAACCCTCGATGATCCACCGGACGGAGATCCGGCGACGAGGGCACGAACTAGAATCGCTTTCTCCCGAACCCAAGCAATCGCCGTTCGCCGCCGCTCCGCGAGGGCGACAGACAGGCACGCGCCTTTGCGCCGAACGCCGACGGGCGACGCCGCGATTGCGCCGAGACAGCCCGCGCGAGCATGGCTTTCGCCGCGGCGCGCCCGGGCGACAATCGGAATTTTATTCTCGAGGGATCGCGCGATCGGTCACCGATCGGCGCCTCACACCGTCTCGGTATAGGCGATCCGTTCCAGCGCCGTGATCTCGGCGGCGAAGCGGCGCCATTCCGCCCGCTTCAGCGCGACGAAGACGTCGCGCATCCGCCGCCCCAGCGCCTCGGCGAGGAACTCGCTCTCCGCCGCCCGCTCGATCGCCGCGCGCCAGTCGTCCGGCAGCACCGCATCGCGCTCGCCGGCATAGCCGTTGCCGGTGACCGGCGGCTCCGGCTCGCTCCGCCCGGCGATGCCCTCGAGCATGGCGGCGATGGTGACGGCGGCGACCAGATGCGGATTGGCGTCGATGCCGGCGACCCGCTGCTCGAGGTGCCGCGTCTTCGCCGCCCCTTCCGGGACCCGCACCGCTACCGAGCGGTTGTTGACGCCCCAGGTCGTGCCCATCGGCGCGTAGCTCTCGGCGGCGAAACGGCGCCAGGAGTTGAGATGCGGCGCGAAGACCAGCATCGATTCCTCGATCCGCTCGACCAGCCCGCCGATCGAATGGCGAAGCAGCGGCGAGAGCTGCCCGGCTTCCGGGTCGGCGAAGAGATTGGCCCCGTCCGGGCCGGCGAGCGAGGCATGGCAATGCATGCCGGAACCGGCGCGATCGGCGAAGGGTTTCGCCATGAAGGACGCGACCATGCCGTGACGCGCCGCGATCGCGCGCAACATGCGTTTGGCGCGGGAGAGGTCGTCGGCGGCGGCGAGCGCGTCGGCGCGGTGGTGCAGCGTGAACTCGTACTGGCCGCGGGCATATTCCGAGATCATCGTCTCGAGCGGCAGAGCCATCGCCTCGGCCGCCCGATAGACGTCGCGGGTGAAGGGCTCCAGCCGATCGAGCGCGTCGAGCCCGTAGACCTGCGTCGCCATCGGCCGCTCGCCGGTGAGCGGCAGGCGCGCGGCCTCCACCTCGCTGCGGTCGAGCAGGTAGAACTCGAGCTCGAAGGCCATGACCGGGGTGTAACCCTCCGATGCCGCCGCCGCGACCTGCGCCGCCAGCGCATGGCGCGGATCGGCGCCCATCGGCCTTCCATCGAGTTCGAACAGCGTCAGCTGGACCTCGCCGCGCGGCGGATCGGTCCAGACCAGCGGCCTCAGCGAACCCGGCACCGGCCAGGCGCGGCGATCGGCATCGCCGTCGGACCACACGAGGCCCGTCGCCTCGACGTCCTCGCCGAAGACGTCGAGCCCCAGGATCGAGCCGGGCAGATGGCGGCCTTCGCGATAGATGGCGAGGAGTTCGTGGCGGCGGACGATCTTGCCGCGGGCGATGCCGTTGGCGTCGATCAGGACGAGGTCGAAGGCGACGATCTCGGGGTGGGCGGCGAGAAAGGCCTCGGCCTCGTCGATCGTCGATCCGCTCGGGGACACCATGATGCGCGCGCTCCGTGATTGCACTCCTCCGACGATACGCCGGATGTCGCCGCATATCCAAGCACCGCCCGACGCGCTGGACGAGAGGCGCGCGGCGACCGATCATCGCGACCCGAGGAAGGAGGTCCGCCTTGTCGAAATCGCCAGCCAGCCTGTCGCCGACCGGCGTCGTCGCCCTCGATCTCGAGATCCTCGGCGAGGAGGCCGCCGCCCTCGGCCGTGCCGGGCGCCGCGTCGAGGAGACCCTCGCCGACCTCGCCGCGGCATCGCCCGCCATGCGCGAGACGGCGCTGCACGAGGCGGCAGAGGCGGTGCAGCACTATTTCATCCTGCGCGAGACGCGCGGTTTCCGCCGCCACGACGACGCCATCGCCGCGTACGACATCCCGCGCGCGGTGATCGCCCGGCTCGGGGCGTCGTGAGAGCGGTCAGCGTTGCGGCACGACGGGCGCGGCATGCGTAGCCCCGACCGGCCGCAGGAAGGGCTCGCGCACCGCGATCACCGACAGGCCGACGATCGCCACCACCGCGACGATCGGCACGGTGAAGCCCGAGAGCCAGCTCGGCGCCGTCTCGAGCCTCAGATAGCGGGCGAGGATCAGCCGCGCCTTGGCGATCGTCACGAGGCCGAGCGCCAGAACGAGCAGTGCGCCGAAGCGCCCCGTCTCGAGGCCGGCATTGACGAGGCCGGCGGCGAAGGTCAGCCCCATCAGCATCGCCCAGGTCAGGAAGAGCCGCATCGCGTGCCTCACCGCATCAGATAGATCACCGGGAAGACCACCACCCAGACGAGGTCGACCATGTGCCAGAAGGCCGTCCCGGTCTCGATCGTCTCGACGTCGTCGAACCGGGCGACGACCCCGAGAATGACGATGCCGAAGGCGACATGGACGGCGTGGAAGCCGGTGATCAGGAAATAGAGGGTGAAGAACCCGCCCTCGTCGAGCCCGTGGCCCGCCGCGATCTCGACCCCGTATTCGCGCGCCTTGACGACGAGGAAGACGACGCCGAAGGCGGCCGCGACGCCGAGCATCGCCCGCGCCACCCCGCGCCGACCCGCCTCGCGCGCGGTCACGGCGAGGGCGGCGAAGAGGCCGGAGGTGAGCAGAACCGCGGTGTTGATCGTGCCGGCGACCCGGTCGAGGCTCGACTGGGCGGCGAGGAAGCCGACCGGATCGAGCGCCCGAGCACCGGCGAAGGCGAGGAGGCCGCCGCCGAACACCATCAGCTCGGCGGCGATCAGCAGCCACATCATCGGATTGCCGGGAAGCGTCTCGCGGCCGGCAGGCGGATGCGCCCGGGACGATGGTTCGGTCACGGTGTTCCCCTCAGGCGCCGACGACGTGGCGGTAGAGCACCGGCAGCGCCTCGACGAGTTTGCCCGGACGGCCGATCACGGCGAAGCCGTTCGCCCCGAAGAGCCGCGGCACGTAGGCACGCGCCTCCTTGTCGACGGTGATGCCGAAGACCGAACAGCCCGCGACCCGCGCCTCCTCGACGGCGCGACGCGAATCCTCGATGCCGAAACGGCCCTCGTAGTGGTCGAGATCGTTCGGCTTGCCGTCGGTCAGCACCATCAGCAGACGCCGCCGGTTGGGCCTCTTGGCGAGCCCCACGGTGGCATGGCGGATGGCGGCGCCGAGCCGGGTGTAGTGGCCGGGCTTCAGCCCGCCGATGCGGGCCCGCACCAGCGCCGACAGCGGTTCCTCGAAACTCTTCAGCGTCTCGACCCGCACGCGGCTGCGCTTGAGCGAGGAGAAGGAGAGGATCTCGTGATCGTCGCCGAGTGCCGCGAGCCCCTCGGCGAAGGCGATCAGCGCCTCCTTCTCGACCTCGATCACCGGCCGATCGTCGGCATAGGCCTCGGTCGAGCGCGACGTGTCGACGAGCAGCGTCACGGCGAGATCGCGGGCGGTGTTGCGCACCTGCTCGAAGACCCGGTCGGACCCCTCGCCGCAGGAGGCGATGTCGGCGGCGGAGCGGACGACCGCGTCGATGTCGAGTTCCGACCCGTCGATCTGTGCCCGATGGCGGACGCGGCCGGCGGTCAGCGCCTCGAAGCGGCGCTTGACCTCGCGCACCCGCCGCCGTGCGGCGGGATCGAGGCTCCACGTCCCCTCCGCTGCCGGCTCCGCCACCCCGGCGAGAACCGAGACGTGATCGGGCAGATAGACACCGCGGCGGCAGTCCCATTCGGGATAGAGGAAGCGCCCCGACAGCCGGTCGCGGGCGACCTCCTCCGGCGCCAGATCGAGATCGAAGGCGAGTTTCGTCGCCGCCTTGCGCTCGACGTCGGCGAGCCCGATCTCGTCGTGGTCGTCGGCGGCCTTCTTCGCCTGATCCTCGTCGTCGTCCTCGACGTCGCGATGCAGGTTGAGGAACTCCGCCCAGCTCAGGATCTTGTCGAAGCGATGCATGAAGAAGGCGTCGGGCCGCTCGACCTGATCGCTCTGCCGTCGCTTGGCGCGCCGCGTCTTCTTGCTCTCCTCGCCGCTCGACCCGCCGGAGGCGGCATCCTCGCCACCCTCGCGGCGTCCCGAACCGGTCGGGCGCACCAGATCGACCTCACCCCACAGCACCACCGGCAGCGCCGGGCGATACTTCGGCGGGGCGACGAAATCGTCGAGCGGACGGGCGGGATCGCGGATCGCGGCGAGGATGCCGTAGCTGTCGACCGCCGGTTCCGGCCCGCCGAGGAGACGCCGGATCGCCAGCTCCATCGCCGCCTCGTGCGACGGCAGCGCGCGGGAGGGGCGCAGCTCGAGCAGACGACGGGCGAGCCCCGCGCCGGTGGCGGCGAGGCCGGGAAAGCGGTCCTCGACCGCGCGGGTCAACGCATGCGCCCGGCGCAGGCGGGCGACGTCGGCGGCGAGAGGATCGCGCGGCAGACGTTCGCCGCCCTCCGCCGCGATCACCGCCCAGGCGGCGAGCCAGCGATAGAGCGCACGGTTGTCTTGCGTCTCCGGAAGCAGCGCGATCTCGGCCGGCAGCAGCAGTGCCTCGCCGGTGAAGCGGGCGAGCGTCACCCGTTCGTCGTCGCGACCGAGACGACGGCGCAGCGACAGCCGGTGATGCGAGACGGTGTCGTCGGCGGCCTTGATCTCGATCGCGGCCGACCCGCCGAGCCCGCGATGGAGCACGCCGAGCGACCGCGCCATCGAGGCGAGATCGACGGAAGCCTCGGCGAAGCGCGGCAGCGTCGGCGGCGCGCTCGCCAGCCGGTTCCACAGCCGCCCGACGGTCTCCTCGGGCTCGAAGAAGGCGTGCCAGTCCATCGGTCTCGCCTCCGGGCGTTCAGCCCCAGACGGCGACGACGAGGTCGCGCAGGCCCTGTTTGACGTCGCGATCGTCGGAGAGCGGCTCTATCATCGCCGTCTCGAGCGCTTGGGCGACCGGCAGACCGTCGGAGATCAGCGCGGCGGCATAGACGACGAGGCGGGTCGAGCAGCCCTCTTCGAGGTCCTGCCCCTTGAGGGCGCGGAAGCGGCCGGCGAGATCGACGAGACGCCGCGCCTTGTCGCCGGAAAGGCCGGTCTCGGCGACGACGATCTCGGTCTCGACGGCGGGCGCCGGATAGTCGAACTCGAGGCTCAGAAACCGCTGGCGCGTCGAAGGCTTGAGCGACTTCAGCAGGTTCTGGTAGCCGGGATTGTAGGAGACGACGAGCATGAAGTCGGCGGGCGCGGAAAGCGTCTCGCCGGTGCGCTCGAGCGGCAGGATGCGGCGGTCGTCGGTCAGCGGATGCAGCACGACGGTGACGTCCTTGCGCGCCTCGACGATCTCGTCGAGATAGGCGATCCCGCCCGAACGAACGGCCCGGGTCAGTGGTCCGTCCGCCCAGACGGTCTCGCCGCCGCTGAGGAGCCAACGCCCCGTCAGGTCCGCAGCGGTCAGGTCGTCGTGGCAGGCCACGGTGTGGAGGGGAAGGCCGAGCTTCGCCGCCATGTGGGCGACGAAACGGGTCTTGCCGCAGCCGGTCGGTCCCTTGAGCAGCAGCGGCAGGCGCAGCCGATGGGCCCGTTCGAAGATCTCGCATTCGTCGCCCACCGGCCGATACCAGGGGATCTCGGCCATGGTGGTCGCCTCGCGCACGGGATGGTCGGGATGAGCGTTCATCGCTGTCTCGTCGCTTCGCGCCCCGAGGGGCTTCGGATGGGGAGGAAAGTCTCCCCGGGAGCGAGCCCCCGGGGAGAAGGTCGGTCGGGCTCACTCCGCCGGAGCGGAGGCGCCGTCGCGGGAGATGAGTTCGCCCTTGGCCGGTCCGAGGATCGACCAGAGGTACATCAGCGCGCCGATCACCACGACCACGCCCGAGCCCAGACGCAGCACGTAGAAGAGCTGCAGCTGGTCCTGCACGTCCATGTAGCCCTGACCCAGCACGCGCTGCAGATGGGTCTGCACCACGCCGGCGAAGGTGAGGGTGAAGGTCATGAAGGCCATGGCCGAGGAGATCACCCAGAAGCTCACCATGTTGAGCACCTGGTTGTAGGGTTCGCGGCCGCGGAGATACGGCATGGCGTAGGTGAACACCGCGAGATTGAGGCAGACGTAGGCGCCGTAGAAGGCGAGGTGCCCGTGCGCCGCCGTCACCTGGGTGCCGTGGGTGTAGTAGTTCACCCCGTGCAGCGTGTGCATGAAGCCCCAGACGCCGGCGCCGAAGAAGGCCAGCACCGCGCAACCCAGCGACCACAGCAGCGCCGCGTTGTTGGGATGATCGCGACGACGCTTCCACACCATGTTGAAGGTGAAGAGGACCATCGCGAAGAACGGCAGCACTTCCAGGCTCGAGAAGATCGAGCCGATCCACTGCCAGTAACCGGGCGTGCCGATCCAGTAGTAGTGGTGTCCGGTACCGAGCAGGCCGGTGAAGAGCGACAGAGCGACGATGGCATAGAGCCACTTCTCGATCACTTCACGGTCGACGCCCGTCATCTTCAGCATGAGGAAGGCGAGGATCGAAGCCATGACCAGTTCCCACACGCCTTCGACCCAGAGATGGACGACGTACCACCAGTACATCTTGTCCACCGACAGGTTCGACGGATTGTAGAGCGAGAACAGGAAGAAGATCGCGATGCCCCACAGGCCGAGGAGCAGCACGTTGGTGATCGCGGTCTTGCGGCCCTTCAGCACCGTGACGGTGAGGTTGAAGAGGAAGATCAGCGCCGCCACGATGATGCCGAGCTTGACCCAGAGCGGCTGCTCGAGGAACTCGCGCCCTTCGTGGATGCGGAAGACGTAGCCGATCACCGCACCGAGCGCGCCGACCACCAGGATGACGAGCTGGAGATAGGCGAGCTTGACCGAGTGGATCTCGGTCTCGGACTCTTCCGGCACCAGATAGTAGGCGGCACCGAAGAAGCCGACCAGCAGCCACACGATCAACGAGTTGGTGTGGATCATGCGGATGAGGTTGAACGGAAGAAGTTCCGACAGGAAGTTCGGAACGACGTAGACGTAGCCCGCGAGCAGGCCGACGGTGACCTGGACTCCGAACAGGGCGGCCGCGACGATGAAGTACGCGAGCGCCACTTTCTGGCTTTCGTATTTCATGACATCTCCCCCCGTCAGCCCGAGACCTTCGGCGGCCAGTTCTGGGTGTCGATCTTTCCGACCCAGGCGAAGAAGTCGACGAGATCGTCGAGATCCTGAGCCGAGAGGTCGAAATGCGGCATCTGGCGGCGGCCGGGGATGCCGGTCGGCTGCGCCTGGATCCAGCCCTTGATGGCGTCGCGAGCTTCGGCAGGGTTCTTGTCGCCGCCGAAGCGGACGAAGACATTGCCGATCTCGGGCGCGTAGTAGGCGCCCTCGCCGAGGATGGTGTGGCAATCGATGCAGGCGTGTTTTTCCCAGACAGCCTTGCCTCGAGCGACGGATTCCGTCAGCGGCGCATGGGCCGTCGACTTCTGCACCACGTAGAAGTGGCTCTGGGCGGTCAGCGAAACGAAGATCAACAGGAAGGCCAGAGACCCCCCGTAGAAGATGTTTCGCGCCGCGGATTTCGTGAGCGCGTCGAACATAGAGTCCCCCGTGACTTCGGAACAGCTCCGGCGCGACGATGGTCGGAGCGGCAGGGGCCATCCTTGATTTCGGGTAATCGCTCCTCGCGAGCGACCGAAGGTCCAAGTCGAGCACCATGAAAAAAGGCGGCGCACGTGCATCCTCGCGAATGCAACGGCGCCGCCGAAGTCGATTGGGGCAATCCGATGGACCACGTCGAGAATTCGGCGCAACCCATGCACCCTCTTGTCCTACGCCTCCGCCTGCGACGTCTTGACCGGCGTCAAGTGCGTCAGAATTCGTGCGGCGATTTGGCGATCGGACGCGGCGGCACCAGGAAAACCGCGCGATCTCGAGGGTCGCACCGGGCGAGGGCCTCGTCCGATCACCGCCGTTGCGCGGCCCGCGCCGCCGGTCGACAATGCCCGTGGCGGGATCTTCCCGTCGAACGGAGCCGATCCCATGTCGACCCCTGCCCGCCTCCTCGCCCTGCCGCTCCTCCTCGTCGCGACGCTTCCGGCGTCGGCCGCCGACGCGCCCGACCGTGTCGTCGCGAGCATCCGCAAGGCCTGCATCGCCGTCGGCGGCAAGCCGCGCATCGATGCGAGCGCCGCCCTCGCCCAGCCGTCGCTGCGCGGCGGCGACGCCACCGACTGGGTGATCCCCGCCGCCACTGTCCGATGCGACGGCGTCTCGGGCTTCCATCCCCACGACGCGCTCTATGCCGCCGACGGTACGCAGCTCGTCGACCGCCTGCCGGCCGAACGCACGCTCGTCGACGGCGAGCCGCGCCGCTTCGCACTGAGATGGCCGGCGGCCGACTGCGCCACGGGCCGCGACTGCATCGTCTGGAAGATCTGGAACGGTTCCCGCGTCGTCGACGAGGTCGTGCCCTACGGCGAGACCACGACGCCGCCGGCGGTCGAGGCGCCGATCGTCCGCCTCGCCGGCCGGCTCGGCGACTGGACCCACAACGGCTCGACCGTCTTCTTCGACGTCTCCAACCGCCGCATCGTCTACACCGAGCCGAAGCCGGCGATCGCCGGCACGATCCGGCCGGGGCAGGTGATGTATGTCGGTGATCTGCCGGGCGAGTTCGGCCGCAAGGTCGAGGGCGTCGCCTTCACCTTCCGCAAGGGCTGCCCGCCGGCGCCCTACCGGGTGAAGGGCGAACATCTCGACGGCTGGCACTGGCGCATGGCCGGCGCCGCGCCGATCCGCGCCGCGACCGGCTGCGCCATCGTCGGCTACGACAAGGCGAGCCCCAACGCCGTGCTGCTGTTCGAACGCCTCTCCGACTGACGGGATCACGCCCCCTCGCGGATCGCCGCGGCGATCACCGTGCCGACCCGCGTCATCGCCTCCGGCGTCGCGCCGGAGAAGCCGACGACGAGGCCCTGCCGCGCCGGCCGGTCGACGCCCATCACCGAGAGCGCCCGCGCGCCCACCCCGCGGGCGACGAT
>DBMN01000184.1:0-4391 GCA_002298965.1 Rhizobiales bacterium UBA697
GGTGGCCGAGCCGCCGATGCCGACGACGAAACGTCGGGCGCCGGCGTCGAGCGCCGCGCGGATCAGCTGGCCGAGGCCCCAGGTGGTGGTGACCAGCGGATTGCGTTCGGCCGGCGGCACCAGCATCAGCCCGGCCGCCGCCGCCATCTCGACGATCGCCAGATTGCCGTCGCCCGAGAGACCCCAGAAGGCTTCGATCTCGTTGCCGAGCGGACCGGTGACCCGCGTCGTCACCCGCTTGCCGCCGGTGGTGGCGACCAGCGCGTCGACCGTGCCCTCGCCGCCGTCGGCGACCGGCACCAGCGCGTAGTCGGCCGCCGGCCACACCTCGGCGAAGCCTTCGCGGAGCGCGTGCGCCACGTCGAGGGCCGAGAGGCTCTCCTTGAACGAGTCCGGCGCGACGACGATCTTCATGGGTCACTCCCTGGCGCGACGATCTGTCTCCGTGCCGTAACGGCACGACCTCGACCTGCCCCGAGACTACGCCGAAGCGGGTCATTCGTCTTCGTGCGAAATTCCCAATCCTTCAGAACTGAAAATATTGATATTGGGCATTCACCCCATTATCGGCACCGCGGCGCCCGCCTGCCGTCGCCGGTCTTCGCGCGGCCCGCGGACACGTCGGGCGCGTCACGCCGCCCGGTGAGCCCCGCGACCGTCATCAATCGGCAATGAAGAGCGTCGCAGGTTCGTCGTGAAGCGCGATCGACCAGACCCGAGCCGGGGCAGAGGGAAGATGAGCGAAGAGCAGATCGACAAGCCGCGGCTGAACTGGCGCCCCTTCGGCAAGACCGACGGCGAACGCAGACCGGACTTCTTCGCCTCGATGGCCGGCGTCGGCTACGGCCGCGTCCATCGCATCGTCGCCGGTCGCGACGCCGGCCGCTGGCACTGGACCGCCTCGACCTGGGACATGAAGGAAGTGTCGGGCGTCGCCGACGGTTCGCGCGCCGCCGCCACCGCCGCGGAGCGGATGCTCGAGAAGATCGCCGCGCGCGAGACCGGAACGGCAAAGGGCGGCCGAGAGACCGCCCTGTCCGAACCGACCGCTCCGGGGCTCCCTTCTCAGGGACCGGCGCAGAACGTCGCCTTGGCCGTCGGCGTCTCGCCGACCTCGGAGGCATAGGCGCGGAAGCCGAAGTCGTCGATCACCAGCACCCGGTAGCACGGCCGACCGTCGGTCCAGGCCGGGCACAGGTCGTCGATGTCGGTGACGAAGCGGTGGGCGCAGGCCTGACCCGACGAGAAGGCGATGCCGTGGCGGTCGTTGCCGGCGATCGGCACGTGGACGTGGCCGAACACCACGTGACGCACGCCGGGCCGATGAGCCCTGAGCCGCGCCATCACCGCACCGTCGTCGTGCAGACCGATGTTGCGGAAATGGGCGAGCCCGTCGGGCATCGGCGGATGGTGGAGGAAGACCGTCACCGGTTCCTCGCCCGCGCCGTCCAGCGCCGCATCGAGCCAGGCCAGCCGATCCGGCCCGTAGATCCCACCGATCACCCCCGCCTCGTGGGTGTCGAGGAAGAGCAGCCGCCCGTGCGCCGTGTCGAGCCACGACTGGACGTAGCCGGCCGCGTCGCGCGGGTGATGCGGGAAGGCGCCGACGAAGGCCGGGCGATGGTCGTGATTGCCGAGCATCAGCCGATAGGGGAAGGGCAGCGGCGCCAGAATGTCGTCGAGCAGCCCGTAGGCTTCCGGATCGCCGTCGTCGCAGAGATCGCCGGTGATCGCCAGGAGTTCGGCGTCGGCGTGACGATCGACGATGTCGGCGATCGCGGCGCGCAGCTGCGCCTCCGGATCGACGCCGTTGACCCGCCGGCCGGGCCGAACGAGGTGGGTATCGGTGATCTGGATGATCTTCATGGTTCCTTCCGGAACGACGCGGGGGATGCCCCCGCGCCGTCGACCGGACCCCTCGTTCACTTGGTCATCAGGGCGTTGGTCTCGGCGACCATGTCCTTCAGACCCTGCTCGGGCGAGACCTCGCCGCGCATCACCTTGCCGACGATGTCGCGCTGGGTGCGCCAGATGCGGACGGAGTCGCCGCCCGGATAGCCCGCCCACGGCAGCGACTTGTCGGCCTGCAGCGACGCCGTCTTCACGTTGGGGCGCTCGACGTAGTAGGGGCCGAGATAGTCCGGGCCGGTGGCGTTCTTGTTGGTCGGCAGATAGCCGGTGATGCGGACGATGGTGTTCTGCGCCGCAGGACCGGTGATCCACTTGAGGTACTTCCAGGCCGCGTCCTGCTTGGCCTTGTCCTGGGTCAGCATCACCGCCGAGTTGCCGCCCGTCGGCACGCCGCCCTTGACCTTGTCCTCGAGCGGGAAGGTCGTGGTGACGAGCTTGAAGCGGGTACCGACCAGACCCTCGATGGTCTGGACATGGGCCGGCGTCGAGAACAGGAAGCCGGTGAGGCCGGCGCCGAACTGCTGGCGCGCCTGATCCCAGTCGAGCACCACCTGGCCGCCTTCGGTGACGAAGCGGCGGGTGAACTGCAGCGCCTTGAGGCCGATGGCGTTGTCGAAGCCGGCCTTGCCGGTCGCCGGGTCGACCATCTGGCCGCCCTGCGACACGATCAGCGCCTGCCACAGCCAGTCGTCCGGCCAGCCGGCGATGTCGTAGGCGATGCCGGCGACCTTCGGGTCGGCGTCGTGGATCTTCTTGGCGAGCGCGATCAGGCCGTCGAACGTGTCGGGCATGTGCTCGGGATCGCCGCCCGCCTTGGCGACGAGATCGGCGTTCACGTACATGATCGGCGACGAGGCGTTGACCGGCAGGCCGTACTGCTTGCCGTCGATCACGCCGAGCGCCGCCATGCGCGGCGAATAGTTGGCGTCGAGGAAGGCCTTGCCGCCCTCCTTCTCGATGAACGGCCCGAGATCGGAGATCTGGCCGCGCGGCGCCAGCGTGTGGACGAGCTCGGCGGTCAGATTGTAGCCCGAGAAGTAGACGTCCGGCAGATTGCCGGTGACGGCGGCGCGCAGCACCTGCTGCTGGCCCTCGTTGTAGCCGGCGGCCGGCGCCAGGAACTCGATCTTGACGTCCGGGTTGGCGGCCATGAACGCGTCGGCGATCGGCTGATGGAACTTGGTGAAGCCCGGCAGGTTGTAGAGCACCTTGAGGGTCACCGGTTCGGCCGAGGCCGCGGCCGGCAACGCGAGCCCGACCGCGAGCGCGGCGGCGGCGATGCGTTTCACGAACGACATGGGGATCTCCGTTTCGTCTGGTTTGGAGCGGGAGGCGCTTTCCGGGTCACTTCACCCCGGACATCGTGATGCCGGCGACGAACTGCCGTCGGGCGAGAAGGAAGGCGACGACCATCGGCGCCGTGATCATCGTCGCACCGGCCATCAGCGCGCCGTAGTTGGCGCCGCTCTCGACGTCGGCGAAGATCATCATGCCGAGCGGCGGCGGCGCGAGGCTGGGCGAGGAGACGACGATCATCGGCCAGTAGAGGTCGTTCCAGTGGGCGACCACCGAGAACACCGCGAAGGCCGCGAGCGCCGGCAGCGAGCCGCGCAGGACGAGGCCCCAGCAGATCTCCCACTCCGAGAACCCGTCGAGCCGCGCCGCGTCGACGATCTCGTCGGGGTAGGCGCGGAACGACTGGCGGAAGAGGAAGATGGCGAAGACCGACAGGAAGAACGGCACCATCATCGCGAAGTAGGTGTCGAGCAGCCCCGCCTTCGACAGGCCGACGAAGAGCGGCAGCGCCAGCGCCTGCATCGGCACCGCGAGCGCGGCGACCACCGTGGCGAAGAGCAGGTCGCGGCCGGGAAAGCGCAGCTTGGCGAGCGCATAGGCCGCCGGCACCGCCGTCAGCACCTGCACCGCGAGGATGCCGCCGCAGACGATCACGCCGTTCGCCATGAACCGCGCCATCGGCACCTGCGCCGCCGCCCGGCCGAAGTTGTCGAGTGCCGCGGCAATGTCGATCACCGGCAGCAGCGAGCCGTGGAAGATCTCCGCCGGCGAGCGCATCGCGGTGAGCAACATCCACCAGAACGGCAGCAGCATCAGAGCCGCCCCGGCGGCCAGCACCACGCGCGAAGCCCAGCGTCCCGTCGAGCCGCTCATCGATAGTGAACCTTGCGATCGAGGTGGAGGGTCTGGCCGATCGACAGCACCAGGACGACCGCCAGGAAGAGCAGCGTCAGTGCCGCGGCATAGCCGGTGTTCGAATATTCGAAGCCCTCGAGATAGAGGTCGTAGAGCATCGTCTCGGTGCCGCCGCGGCCGTGGGTGAGCACGGCGACGGTCTCGAACACCTTGAAGGCGGTGATCGAGGTGGTGACGACGACGAACATCGTCGTCGGTCCGAGCATCGGCCAGGTGACGGTCAGGAACCGGTCGATCGGATGGCGTGCGCCGTCGAGCCGCGCCGCCTC
>DBMN01000184.1:4461-5033 GCA_002298965.1 Rhizobiales bacterium UBA697
GCCGAGCGCGACGATCGCCGCGTTGATCGGCCCGATCGACGGGTGCAGCAGGAACTGGAACACCGTCGCCATGGCGACCAGCGTCGCGGTGACCGGCAGGAAATAGGCGGTCTCGAAGAACGACCGGCTGCGCCGCCGTCCCTCGACCAGGAGCGCCGCCCCGAGCCCGAGGAAGACGCCGCCGGGAATGACGATCGCCGCATAGAGCACGGTGTTGGCGGTCGCCCGCACGAAGACCGGATCGGAGAAGGCGCGGACGAAGTTGTCGAGCCCGACGAAGCGGGTCGAAAGCGCCCCGAACCGATAGTCGGTCAGCGCGAAACCCGCGAGCACGATCATCGGCACGAGGTAGATCGCGACGAGCAGGAAGACCGCCGGCGCCGCGAAGAGCAGCCCCGTCCGCCGCGCCCGCGCCTCGCGGCCGACCGGTCGCGCGAACGTCCGGACCGCGCCGGAAAGGGTCGCCGCGACGCTCATGCCGGCACCTCGACGCGGAAGGAGGTCGGGCGACGCAGCCCGTCGGCGCCGAAGAGATGGACCCGTTCGGCGACGATGCCGAGCGACACGACCTC
>DBMN01000185.1 GCA_002298965.1 Rhizobiales bacterium UBA697
TGGAGGCTCGCCGGCAGGACGCGCGTCTCGAGCGCGATCAGCGCCTTCATGATGCCGGCGACGCCGGAGGCGGGCTCGAGATGACCGATGTTCGACTTGACCGAGCCGATCGGCAGCGGGCGCGACCGGCGGCGGCCGAGGACGCGGCCGAGCGCCTCCGCCTCGATCGGGTCGCCGACCCGGGTGCCGGTGCCGTGGGCCTCGACGAAGGCGAGCGCGTCGGCGTCGAGATCGCGATAGATGCGCGTCAGCAGGGCGGTCTGGCCGTCGAGGCCGGGCAGGGCGATGCCGGAGGTGCGGCCGTCGGAATTGACGTCGACGGCCTCGATGGTGGCGCGCAGCGCGCCGGGTCGGGCGCGGTCGGTCCGCGTCAGGACGAGGGCGACGGCGCCCTCGGAGCGGACATAGCCGTCGCCGTCGGCCGAGAACGGGCGGCAGAGGCCGGTCTGCGACAGCATCGAGGCGCGCGAGAAGCCGACGAAGGAGAAGGGCGACAGCAGCACGTTGACGCCGGCGACGATCGCCGTCTCCACCCGTCCCGCCTCGAGGTCGGCGACGGCGCGGGCGAAGGCGACCAGCGACGACGAGCAGGCGGTGTCGACGGTGAAGCTCGGTCCGCGCAGGTCGAAGACGTAGGAGATGCGGTTGGCCAGGATCGACAGCGTGTTGCCGGTCATGAAGTGGCTGTCGATCGAGGCCGGATCGGCGGCGTGGATGTTGCCGTGATCGAGGCTCGAGCCGCCGACGTAGACGCCGACGTCGCCACGGGCGAGCGAGGCGGGCGGGATCTCGGCGTCGCCGAGCGCGTCCCAGACGACCTCGAGCAGCAGGCGCTGCTGCGGGTCCATCTGCGCCGCCTCGCGCGGCGACAGGCCGAAGACGGTGGTGTCGAAGGCGAAGGGCGCGTCGAGATAGCCGCCGGCGAAGGAATAGGCATAGCCGGCGGCGTTGCGCGCGGGGTGGAGATGGCGGGCGACGTTCCAGCGGCCCTCGGGCGCTGCGCGCACGGCCGAGCGGCCCTCGGCGAGCAGGGCGCGGAAGGACGCCTCGTCGGGCGCACCGGGCAGGCGACAAGCCGCGCCGACGATGCCGATCGTCGGGGCGCGGAAGGCGTCCAATCGCCCGGAGGTCTCGGTTCGCTGGGTCATCGCGGCAATCGGATCACATCGTTCTCCCGGCGGCGAGCGGTATCGGCCTGCCGGCCGCCCCCGCCGAACTCCCGTCGCGGCCCTTCGGCCGCCGTTCCGCCCGCTCTCGCGGTTCTTGTCCTCGGATCACGTTTTCTGCGAGCCAGCGGTTCCCACGTTCCGCCGTGCGTGTAAAGTTTCCGTCGTGTTTCCGTCCGCGTCGACGGGCGGCAGGGCGTCCAGATCCGTCACCAATCTTTGTGCCACACTCGATGCTCCGACTTCCACGGCTTCTTTGGCGACGAAGCCGCCTCTGAGCTGAATACGCTCTTGTATCAACCGAAAAAAGGCATCGGTCAGGCGCGGATCGGGCGGTGTCGGGGCCGTCCAGAAGCTTTCGAGCGGCCCGGGGGCGACCATGCCGGCGACGCCGTAGACGGCACGGCCGAGGGCGAAGACCGGTCGACCGGCGAGAAGGGCGGTGACGCCCACCGTCGAATTGACGAGGACGACACCCTCGGCGGCGGCGATCAGGACGTCGAGCGGACCGCCGACGATCACCGCGACGCGGTCGGCGATGCCGAGGGCGGCGGCGCGACGGCCGATCGTCTTGCGCCAGTCGGCGAGGCCGTTGTCGATCGGGTGGACCTTGAACAGCAGGTGGCGATCGGCGGGCGCCGATGCGGCGAAGGAGGCGAGCGTCGTCTCGACCAGCGCCATGAGGTCGCCGCCGGGGGCATGAACCCTGATCTGCCAGTCGCCTGCGAGCTGCAGCGGGAAGAGGAAGAAGCGCCGCCGGCCGTCGAGGAAGGCGGGCAGGGTGGCGGCGAGGCGGCGGCGTTCGCGCGGGGCCTTCACTTGCCGCAGGAACCAGCCGGCATATTCGACCAGCGGATGGACCGGCCCGTGGGTGCGGTAGTGGCGATGGACGACGGGGCCGAGGACGACGTTCGGCAGGTGATAGGCGAGATCGTAGAGCGAATAGGTGAGCTCCGACTGCCGCCACAGCGGCCGCGTGTCGACCGGCGGCGCGCCTTCCGCCATGGCGAGGATCGTCGCCGGGTCGCGCGGCATGCGCGAGCGGCCGGACATGCCGTCGGGCTCGAGGGTCAGCCAGTCGGGGCGGAGATAGCCGTGTTCGAGGATGTGGACGCGGACGCCCAGGCCTCGGGCGACCGGGATCGCCGCGGCATGGACCGGGCGGCCGTCGCCGAGCATGACGACGTCGGTGATGCCCTCGCGATCGATCAGGCGTTCGAGGAAGGCCGGCCAGTCGGCGAGCCGGCCCTTCCAGAAGATCGACGGCGGGGCGGGGCGGCGGCGGCCGAAGGGCAGCCCGATGATCAGACGCCAGAAGACCAGATCGCCGAGGCAGAAGGCGACGTGGCGGACGCCGTGACCGGCCTCGATCACCCGGTCGGCGACGCGGCGCAGGAAAGGCGAGGCGGGACCTTCGAGGAAGAGCACCACGCGGCGGCGCGGCGGGCCGGCTTCCGGGTCGTGCGTCGGTGGTGGCGCTTCGCTCATCGCACTCCTCGACCGAGGGCGGAGGTGCCGGGCAACCCGCATCGGCGATGCATGCCGCGAGGCGACCGGTCACGCGATGCCGACCGGGCGCGCGCGAGGCCGACGGATCACTGACCGAGCGACTTCGCCGTCACCGCGGGGGCGGCCGCCTGCTGCACCACCGACAGGACCTTGCGGACGGTCGTGAAGGGGGCATTGGCGACATAGACCATGTCCTTGTTCTGGACCGAGAAACGGCGGGCCACGAAGAAGGTGTTGGTGTTGCGCAGGTCGACCCGATAGACGACGTCGACCTTCGTCCGGCCGGCCGGGATCGGGAACTTCGGATCGAGGCGGCGCGCCACCTCGACGTTCTCCTGGCGCAGCAGGAAGACGGCCGACGGATCGGACTGTTCGTCGAGCAGACCGCCCGACTTGGCGACGGCTTCTTCCAGCGTGATGCCGCGGGCGTCGAAGGTGACGAGCGCGTTGCGGCCGGTGGCGCCGAAGGCGGTGAAGGTCTGCGGGTCGCGGACGATGGTCAGCGTGTCGCCGGGGCGGGCGAAGATGTTCTCGCTCGGGCGATCGAGCAGCGTCTGCATCGGCACCACGGCGGTGTGGCCGCCGCGGGTCAGGCTGACGAAGGTCTCGTGCACCGGCGAGCGGATGCCGCCGGCCTGGGCGATGACGTCGAGGATGCGATCGCCGCGGGTCGACAGCGGGATACGGGCGCCGTTGACCACCTCGCCGGTGATGGTGACCGTGTTGGCGAGGTTGCGGCTGACGGTGACCAGCGCCTGCGGTTCGATCGCCTTGCCGGTGAGCGCGGCGACGATGCGCTGTTCGACGGCCGGCGGCGTGAAGCCGGCGACGCGGATGCGGCCGGCGTAGGGCACGGTGATCGAGCCGTCGCGGGCGACGACCTGATCGGGGATCACCACCGAGCGCGAGCCGGGCGAGGCGTTGGAGACGACCGCCGAGGAGAAGAGACCGCCGGCGGCGGCTTCCCAGATCGTCACGTTGATCGAATCGCCGATGCCGATCAACGGATCGGGCGACGGGCCGCGCGAGCCGAATCGGCCGAGCAGCGAGGAATCGGGGCGGGTGGCGACGATGTCGGCGACGCGGGCGTCGAGATCGACGACGAGATAGCCGTCGAAGGACTCGTCGGCGGCGGGCGCGCCGTCGGCGACGACGGACTGCGAGCTCGGGCCCTGGGCGGGAAGCGCGGAGCAGCCGACCAGAAGGGAGGTCGCCGCAACCATGGCCGCCAGATGCATCAGAACCCGCATGGAAACCCCGTGAACCCCGAAAACCCCGAAGGCGTGCCGCAGACACGCGATGTCGGCCGCACCATGCGGTGCGCCGAGCCCGCCATGCTTAACACAGGAAATCCTTACAAGGCGTGACAATCGAGTCACAGGTGTTTTTCCGCGGGCGATCCGGTGGCCCGGGCGACGAGTTCGGGAATGCCGCGCGCCGCTTCCGCCGCCATCGCCTCGACGGCGCGACGGGTGGCCGCGGCGGCCTTCGCGCGGGCTTCCGCGTCGTCGATCAGGGTCAGGATCGCGGCGATCCACAGGCGGCGCCGGTTGGGGATGATCACTTCGTCGGAGCCCTCGCCGCTGCCGTAGGCCGGCGAGGCGGAGAAGACGCCGGCGCCGCCGAGGCGGGCGACGTCGATCCGCTTGGTGCCGGCGCGGGCGCGGTTGGCGCGCGAGCGCAGCAGCGGCACGACGACGATGTCGGCGCGCTCGCGCCGGCTGCGTTCGAGATAGGCGGGCCAGGAGGTCGGCGCGACGATCGCGACGCGATCGACGCNNCCACAGGTCGCGGGCGCGGTCGTCGGCGGTCACCTCGACGACGACGTCGGGGCGGAGCCGCAGGACCTCGGCCAGGACGGGAACGAGGAAGCGGTGTTCGCGCAGGTGGATGCCGGTCGCATGATAGGCGATGCGCAGCGGCGCGCCCTCGGGGGCGGGCTTCGCGTCGCCCCGCCAGATCTCGGGCGGCGGGGCCGGCGGCAGGACGGCGATGCCGTCGCCGCCGATCGCCTCGGCGAGGGCGGGCGTCGCCGTCCAGACGTGGTCGACATGGCGATTCAGCCGGGCGAGCGGCGCCAG
>DBMN01000070.1 GCA_002298965.1 Rhizobiales bacterium UBA697
GCCCCAGCCGCACGGCGAGATCCATGGCGGCCGTCGTGCGCTCGGCGCGCCGTTCGGCCGCGGTGATCGGCGGCGGACCCGCGCGGCCCGCCGAGGACGTCTCGTCGATCGCGGTCATGATCAGCCCCCGGCCACCAGTCTGGGCCCCTTGGCGGCGGCGACGTCGGCGCGCCAGGCGTCGAGGCTGCGCGACACGCTGCTCGCGGCGCGGTCCATCTGCTCGGCTTCGGCCGGGCTGAACTTCCCGTCCGCGGCGGCGGCGGCATAGACCGTCATCATCTCGCCGACGGCGCGCATCAGCTCGGCGTGGCGCGACATGATCGCCGAAGCATCGCCGCCGGGCGCCTCGTCGGCCTCGGTCAGGCGCCGCCCGCCGAGCCCCGCCATCGCAGCGGTGACGCACGGCACGCCGCATTCGGCCTCGAGCGCGAGCGCCGCGGTGATCGGAATGATCACCTCCGGCCCGCTCGCCTGCCAGCGCGACACTTCCGACTTCGACATGAGGGCGATTTCGCCGGCCCGCTCGACGCCGCCGCAGAGCTTGACGAGATCGCGGGTGGCGCTCTTGACCCGGTGGAACCAGGCATCGGGGATCGGATGGGACATGAGGCAGACCCTCGGCATGGCTTTCCCGTGCCGGGAAAACGCCTCGGCGTTTCCCGTTCCGGGATTGAAATTTCTGTGTGATGGTCTCGGTGTCGGGCGGGTTCGCCGCCCCTATCGATCAGGACGTGTCATGGCACCGCTTCTCCGCCTCGACGGCAACCGCAAAAAACCGCAGCGTGCCGACCAGACGCCTAGCGCTGCGGTCGATTTCGGCCGAAATGAAATCGAAGGGCGACGACCGCTGCGCCAGTCCGCTCCCAACGGAAGCGGACACCCCGGCGGGCGAGAAAACCGTCTTGTTGTGATCGTCGGTCGGCATCGCCAACCCCCTCGGAATGGCAGTCATGCCGCCTTCTCCTCGGTCACGCCGCAGGGCCGCGGCACGTCGGCCGGCCAGTCCAGCCCGTTGGGCCAGTTGTCGGCAAACCAGCCGAGCGCGCGATCATAGGTGCGGATGCGCCAGTTCAGGCGCCCGTCGCGCACCTTGTCGAAGAACTGCCAATCGCCACCGGCGCGCTCCGAGAGCGTCGCCGACGACATGCCCGTCGCCGCCATGTAGGCGTCGGCGAGGGCAACGAGGTGCTTGGTCAGGGTCGTTTCCATGAAGCTGACCATACCAGACAATTCTGGATATTCAACCCGGAACTTCTGGAATGCGCGTCACGCCGAATTACCGGATAAATCTGGTATGAAAACCTTGCAGGAAATCGTCATCGCCCGTCTGGCCGAGATCAATCGCGGACCGGGCACCGCCGAGCGAATCGGTGGTCTGGGCAAGAACTACGTCTCGGACATCGTCCGCGGCGAAAAGCGCGATGTGCGGTCGGGCTACCTGCCGCGCCTCGCCAAGGCGTTGGACTGGAGCCCCGAGGAACTGCGGGCGCAGATCGGCATACAGCCGAACGCGACGGCGGCAATGATGGAAGTCGATGCGACCGCCATCGAGCGGCTGCCGCTCGACGTCCCCGTGCTCGGCGTCGCCGCGGCGTCTGTGGCCGGTGCCTTCGTCGTCGACGGCGAGATCGACCGCGTTCGCCGCCCGCCAGGTCTGACCCATGCCAAGAACGTCTATGCGCTCTACGTGCGCGGCGATTCCATGAGCCCCAGGTATCGCCCGGGCGAGCTGATCTTCGTCTCGCCCGATCGCCCGGCCGGCGCCGGCGACGACGTGGTGGTCCAGACGCGGAATCACGCGGGCGCGCCGCTCGAAAGCTGGTTGAAGGAATACGTTCGCTCGGACGGGTCGACCGTCCACACGCGACAACTCAACCCGCCCGGCGCCGTCGACTTCAAGGCCGACCAGGTCGTGGCCGTTCACCGCGTCCTGACGATGCGCGAGCTGTTCGGTTCGTGAATCAGCGCCTGAGCTTGACGATCCCCGGCACCGACGAGCCGCTCGGTCCGTAGAGCAGCATACCGGCGACACACGCCGCGTCGCCACCCTTCCCCGACCATGCCCGAATGTCGGATCGCGCCTGCTCCAGCGCGATCGCGTTGTGGTCGGGACGCTGAAGATCGGCGCCGTTGCCGACCAGCATGAAGGCGAGTGCCGTCTGGTTGACGATCAGGCGCGAACAGAGCTTCTCGAGCGCCATGACCTCGCCGGCATGGCGCAAGGCGTTCTCGGCGGATTCGGCAAAGACCGGGGTCGCGCAGCCCGTCGCCACGGCGACGAGCAGTGCTCGGACGACGACGCTCGACATTGCATCACCTCTTGCCGCGCTTGATCCGGGATGCTTTTCCGGATCCTCCGCCGGAAGATGCCCCGGCTTCGTCGTCGCTGCGGTCGCCCGACGAACAAGTCTGTTTCGACGCGCTGATCGATCCGTCGTTGCAGACGAACTTCGCGCCGGAACAATGGGATACGCCGCCCTTCTTGCCGGAACACGGGGTGTTTCTGGCATCGGCCGGCGAAGCGACCGACAGAAGAGCGGCAACGGCCAAAGCGAGGGGAATTGCTGGTCTCATGACGACCTCCATGCATCCGGAGGTGGAGACTATCAAAGCGAACAAGCGTCGCATTCCAGATGTTTCTGGATATCCAGTTGACTTCCAGAAATGACTGGCATACGTTCTCTCTCCATCGGCGCACCCCGCGCCGTCGGAGATGCGAATGTCTGCACCGCGCCCCGCCCCGTCCGACGAGACCCCGCCCGCGATCATCGACCGCCGCTCGATCACCGAGCCCACGGCGATCGTCGAGAGCATGGCGCGCGACATCCTCGCCGCCCGCCGGAGTGGCCAGCACGGGGTGCTGGTCGACCTCACCGAATTCGGATGGACCCGCGCCCAGGCGCAGCGCTTCGGCTCGCAGGCCCACGCCGCCGCGCTCGATCCGCGCGTCGCGACGCAGGACGCGGTCGAGCGTCTGGCGGCCCGCGAGGTGGACATCGCCGTCTCGCCGCGCACCGCCGCCCGCATCACGGCGGCGGGCGAGGCGGCCATCGCCGAGGCGCTCGCCGTCCCCGTGACCGGCGACATGGCCCAGATGCTCGACGACATCGGAGGCGACGCGGCATGACCCGGCCCTCGATCCTGCTCCACCGTTTCGAAGACGCCCTCGAGGACGTCGCCCGCAAGCGCCGCTGGTGGCCCGCCGAGCTGATCCTGTTCGCCGGCATCTGCGCCGAGGTCTGGATCGGCATCGCCCGCACCGCCGCCCTCTATCACGGGGGACCGTGACCATGTCGAAGCAGACCTTCGGAGATCGGCTGTTCGATTACGCGATCAGCGCCACCGGCATCGCGTTCATCGTGGCCGTGATGTCCTCCCTCATGCGGTTCACCGTCTGGCTGTGGGGATACTGACCATGCTCCACGAAGCCTGCGACATCGTCGAGGATGCCGGCGGCTGGACCTGCCGGACTTGCCGCGCGCACTGGCGGACCTCGCTCCAGCCCGATACCTGCGCCGAGGCCCGCGTTCCGGCCGACGCGCCGACGGACATTTCGGCCGTGATCGTCCTGGCGGCCTTCAGCATCGGCGCCGTGATCTGCCTTGCCGTCGGTCTGGCGCGAGGGATTGCACCATGACCCGCCGCGCCCGCCCTTCCGAGACCCGCATCGGCATCCTGCGCGCCATGCTGTCGCGCCGCGCGCCGCTGATCCTCGGGAATCGCACGTGGTTCGTGCGCGGCTGGTCGACGTTCGTTTCGCCCGCCGACGTCGAGGCCCTGCGCAACGGCGGATGGATCGAGCCCCCGGCCGATGCGCCGGCGCGCGGCAGTCACCGCCTCTTCGTCCTCACCGAGGCCGGACGCGATTTCGCCGCCCGCGAGGCCGCCCGCGCGCTCCCGCCGTCCCGTGCCGAGGAGATCGCCGCATGAGCAGTGCGCCCACCGACGTCGCCGATCGCGCTGCCGCGGGAATCGCCGGCCTCGAGCGGCTGGCCGAAGAGGTCCGGCAGGATGCACAGGCTCTGCTCGATCTCGCCGCGCGCATCGAGTCCATGGCCGACCGCCTGCGTCACCCTGCACCCCGCCCCGACACCCGAGGAGAGAGCGCATGACGCGCATGCAGTCGTCCACCGGCCTCGCCATCGACCTCGCCGAGCCCGACCTCTCGATGATCGACATCGAGAAGGACATCGCCGGCCCGCTGTCGCGCCTCGTGCGCTTCGGCGGCCACCGCGTCGAGGTCCCCGGCGAGGCACTGCCGCACCCCTACACGGTGGCGCAGCACTGCGTCGTCGGCGCGGATGCCCTCTTCGAAGAGACCGGCGACGTCGTCGCGTCCCTCGCGTTCCTGACGCACGACGCGCACGAGGCGCTGATCGGCGACCTGACCACGCCCGCGGCGCTCGCCCTTGAGCACTGGGCCGAAATGGCGATGCTGATCGCCGGCGGCCCCGAGTTCGCCCGGGCGGTGCGCTCGGCCCTCGGCACCGGCGTCGTCCGTGCCGGCCTCGACGGGCTCAAGGCCTCGCTCGACACGCAGATCCATCGCCTCGCCGGTCTCCCCCACCCGCTGCCGGCGCCGATCGCCCGCGCCGTGCGGGAGATGGACGAGCGGATGCTCGACCTCGAGCGTCGCCTGATCCTCGGCCAGCGGCTGCGCAATGCGACCGTCGACGAACTCTGGGGCGCGGTCGCGAAGGCCAAGCCGGTGCGGATCCGCGGCGGCCTGATCCCGTGGACGCAGCGCCAGGCCCGCACCGAATGGATGCGCCGGTGGACGATGTGGACCGGCGCGACGAGCGCGCCCCGCGCCATCGCCCCGCGCCGCAAGCCCGCCACCGCCGCCTGAACACCCGCGACCGACAGGAGATCGCCCGTGAACATCGCCACCCGTACCGCTTTCGACCAGTCGACGGCCAGCGGCCCGCTGCTGAGCCTCGACGAGATCGCCGCCGCGCGCCGCGCGCTCGGCCTGCCGAACCGCCACAAGGTCTCGCACCGCAACCACCACCTCGGCCTCAGCCATCCCGACTGGCAGGCGATGGAGGCGCGCGGCCTCGCCACGGTTCGCCGGTCGTCCGAGGACGGCGCCCCCAGCCTGTGGCGCCTGACCCGCGCCGCCGCCGAGGCCGCCCTGCTGCCCGGCGAGCGCCTCAACCCCGACGACTTCCCCGCCTGACAGGAGGCCCCCGTGAAGAAGATCCGCAGCGCCACCACGGTCATCGGCTTGATCGGCGACGGCGAGCTCGCCGCCGAACTCGACGCCGAACTGACCGGCACTCTTGCCGCGCTCTACGAGCACTGCGGCGGTCGCAAGAAGTCCAAGGCCAAGGGCCGCGTCACTCTGACGATCGACCTCGCGGTCGAGGACGGCATAGTCACCATGACCCCCGACATCACCTCCAAGAAGCCGAAGAAGTTGCGGTCCGACGGCACCTTCTGGGTCGACGCCGAAGGATCGCTGTCGACCGAGCATCCGTCGCAGACCCGCCTCGACTTCGGCGACCGCGCCCGCGACGGCAGTGCCGTCGTCGCCCCCACGACCGCGCTCGCCTGATCGGTCGAGCCCAACCACCCGGAGATCCCACATGCCCGTCGAAGCCACTCAGGCCGAAGCCATCAAGGAACTCGTCGCCCTCGCGTCCCAGGCGCGCGGCCTCGAGATCACCACCATCGCCAACGTCGCCGAGGTCGACGGCCTGCCCGTGCAGATCCCGGTCGGTATCCGCCACGGCACCACGCCCGAGGTGGTCGACCTGTCGCGCCTCTTCGAAGCCTGGCGCGACCGCCCGGCCACGAAGCGCGGCACCGCGACCGCGCTGACGCTCAAGTCCTTCGTCGACCTGACGAACCGGCACAAGACGCCGCACTCGGCGATCTTCGCCGACACCGACTGGCGCAAGCCGTCCCTGCTGGCCGTGATCGACTATCACGAGAAGGCGCCGGAACTCGGCGAACTGCCGGCGATCTCCACCGATGCCCCCATGCCCGACTCCCCCGACGCCGTGTACGTGGCGGGTGTCGCTGGATCGATCATGACACGCCCCGACAACCTGAAGCATCGCATCGCCTACGCCTATCCGCTCTCCGACACGTGGAAGGCGTGGATCGCGCAGAACGGCGAGATGATGACCCAGGGCGACTTCGCCGCGTGGATCGAAGACCACATCGCCGACCTGTCGAGCCCCGAGGACGCCGAGAAGATCTGGTTGGAGCGCGATCTCCAGACCACCGTGGCGACGCCGTCGGCGCTGATCCAGATCTCGCGCGGCTTGCAGATCAACGTCGAGGCGAAGGTCAAGAACGTCGTCACGCTGCAGACCGGTGCGGCGCAGATCGCCTTCGAGGAGAACCACCTCGGCGGCGACGGCAAGCCGCTGACGATCCCCGGCGCCTTCCTGCTGCAGGTCGCGCCGTTCTTCGGCGGCGATGTCGTCCGCGTGCCGGTGCGCCTGCGCTACCGCGTCATGGGCGGCGTGACCAAGTGGTTCTTCTCGATGCACCGGCCGGACCTCTACATCACCCAGCGCCTGAAGGACGACATCTTCTACGTCGCCCGCGACACGGCCCTGCCGGTCTACGAGGGCACCCCCGAGGCCTGATCCCCCACGCCCCCGCGCTCGCCTCCCGAGCGCCACTCCACCGCCCCGGCCGATCGCCGGCCGGGGCGGTCTTTCGAAAGGATCAGAACCGATGGCCGAAGAAGAGCAGATCACGAAGGAAGAGTTCGTTCGTCGCTTCGTCGACGAGATGGTCCGTCTCGCCGGAGAAACGGACGGAAACGGCGAGAGCGTTCGCGACTATGCGGCCGACGTCGCGCCGACCTATTTCGACGATCCGGACCAGCGGAAATACGGGCCGGAAGACTGCGCCGAATCCGACCACGACAATTGGGAGCGCGCCGACGTTCAGCCGGTTTGAGGCCCCCGACCGTCTCGCCCTGCCGGCGCCCGC
This sequence comes from Rhizobiales bacterium UBA697, assembly GCA_002298965.1. Taxonomy (GTDB): domain Bacteria; phylum Pseudomonadota; class Alphaproteobacteria; order Rhizobiales; family Ancalomicrobiaceae; genus Pinisolibacter. The sequence continues at coordinate 6,955 of DBMN01000070.1, forward strand.
CGCCGGCAGCACCGGACGATCACCATCGTGAGGAACAGGAAATGGCCGAAACGATCAGCAGCGGCGGAAGGATCGGAAACGATCTCATGTGGATCGAAGCCGTGCGCGTCAAGCTCTCCGGAAGCGACGAGGTCGTCGTTCTCACGGTGAGGAAGAACAACTGCGGCGGCGAGGTGATCGCCAGAGACATTGCGTCGCCCGCGCATGTATCGGCCCTTCGCGATATCGCCCGTCGGATCGAAAACCTGTTGGTCGAGGTCGAATTCCAGGCCGTCGCCACACCAGCCGCCGAGGCCACCCCATGAAGCTCTCCATCGCCCGCCGCGATCTGCATCCGGTCCTGACCATCGTGCAGCGGATCGTCGAGCGCCGGAACAACATCCTGATCCTGTCGAACGTCCTGCTCTCGGCGGACGCCCGCGGCCTGACCCTGCGCGCCACCGATCTCGACATCGAGATCTCGACCCGCATCGCGGCCGAGGTCGAGGAGCCGGGCTCGATCACCGTGCCGGCGGCGCGCCTGCACGACATCGTCGGCAAGCTCGCCGACGGTCAGATCCGCCTCGAGGCCGCCGGCGACAGCGCGTCCGAGGTCCGGCTCGTCTCCGGCCGCGCGCGCTTCGCGCTGCAGGCTCTCCCGGCGACCGACTATCCCGCGCTGGAATCCGGCGAACTGCCGCATGCCTTCGGCCTGCCCGCCGACCTGCTCGCCGCGGCCCTCGAGGGCGTCGCCCTCGCGATCTCGACCGAGGAGACCCGCTATTACCTGAACGGCGTCTACGTCCACGTCAGCGAGGCCGAGAGCCGTCTCCTGACCTTCGTCGCCACCGACGGCCACCGCCTCTCGCTCGTCCGCCGCGACTGTCCGGAAGGCGCGGACGGCATGCCCGGCGTCATCGTGCCGCGCAAGACGGTCGCCGAGGTCACCAAGCTCTGCCGCGGCAACCCGAAGGAGGCGCGCCTCTCGATCTCGGACACCAAGATCCGGTTCGAGATCGGCGACGTGACCCTCGTCTCGAAGCTGATCGACGGCACCTTCCCGGAATACGGCCGCGTCATCCCGCCGCCGCCGCCGATCACCGCCGTCGTCCCGCGCGAGGCGATGCGCGAGGCGGTCGACCGCGTGATGACCGTCGGCGGCGAGCGCGGCCGTGCCGTCAAGATCACGATCGAAAAGGCGGCGTCGGAGATGCGCCTCGAGGTCACCAACGCCGACGCCGGCAGTGCCGTCGAGACGGTCGACATGGCGGCCCCCGCGTCCGGCGGCATCGTGATCGGCCTCAACGGTCAGTACCTCGCCGGCGCCCTCGACGCCCTCGGCGGCGACACGGTCTCCATCGCCGCCACCGACCCGGGCTCGCCCGTCCAGATGACCCCCGCCGACGACCTCGCAGGCACCCGCCGCCTGATCGTCGTCATGCCGATGAGGGTATGATCCATGGCCAGATTCTATTTCACGCGCAACTGCGAGCCGAACCCACTCGCCTCGAAGTATTTGGTTTCTGGCGTCATCGATGCCGGAAGCATGGAAGAGGCAAAGGCGAATCTCGACGAGGTTCTGTCGGGCATCAAGACGACGGATCGGAGTTCGACTTTCTCGTTTGTCGATCTCGATCGCACCGACCCTTCAAAGGGCGGGTTGATCGCCATCACCATGGCGAACAAGTGAGATGACCACCTTTCTCCGACAGGCCCTGATCTGGATCGGTCTCGCCACCGTGCTTCAGGTCGGCGCCGTGATGATCGACCGGGCCATCTTCCCGCTGATCCACGCGAGCGGCGACGATACCGACAGCGCCAGCGAGCGCTCCGGCCTCGGCCTGCGCACCGATCACGGCACCGGCTGCCAGTACCTCGAGAGCCGCTTCGGCGGCCTCGTCCCGCGCCTCGACGCCGCCGGCCGGCACGTCTGCAAGAGAGGGATGTGAGATGGCGAAGCCGGTCATGACCCGCGAACTCATGCACGAGCGCACCGTACCAGCGTGCCCGCACTGCGGGGGAGACATGGACGCTGCCGCCGTGAAGCTCTGGGACATCGTCGACGCGGCGACCGAGGGCAAGGACGAGTGGCGCGTCCGCATCGACAACTGGGTTGCCGTCGACGCCGGCGGGTTCGCCGACGCCGACAAGGGCAACGTCGTCGTCGAATGCCCGGCCTGCTGCTGCCCGTCCGTTCTCGTGCTCGACGGCCTCTCCGTGAAGCTCTTCGCGGCGCGCACGCCGATCGACAAGCGCTTCCTCGAAGCCAAGGAAGAGAGGAACCCGAGATGAAAGTCCTGTCGATCCGCCAGCCGTGGGCATGGGCGATCATCGCCGCCGGCAAGGACATCGAGAACCGGTCGTGGCCGACGAAGGTCCGAGGACGCGTCCTCATCCACGCGGGTCTCTACGTCCCCGACGAGGCCGACGCCGAGGAGATGCTCGACGCCTCCGGTCTTCGTTCTGCCGATCGGGCGACGCTCGCCGAGTGCGCCTATCGATCCGACCTCCTGCGCCAGCGCGGCGGCATCGTCGGTTCGGTCGAGATCGTCGAGTGCGTGACCGAGAGCGAGAGCCCGTGGTTCTTCGGCCCCTTCGGCTTCGTGCTGCGCGACCCGCGCGCGCTCCCCTTCATCCCGTGCCGCGGGAAACTCGGGTTCTTCGACGCTCCCGATGATGTTCTCGAGCGAGTGAGGATCTGACCATGTCCGGCAGCGTCAACAAAGTCATCCTGATCGGCCACCTCGGGCGCGACCCGGAGGTCCGCCGCACCCAGTCCGGTGCGCCGATCGTCACCCTCTCGGTGGCGACGTCCGAGTCCTGGCGCGACCGCGCCTCCGGCGAGCGCCGCGAGAAGACCGAGTGGCACCGCGTGGTGGTCTTCACCGAAGGCCTCGCAAAGGTCGCCGAGCAGTATCTCAAGAAGGGATCGAGGGTCTATCTCGAGGGCAAGCTGCAGACCCGCGAATGGGAGGCCCAGGGCGGCAAGCGCTGGACGACCGAGATCGTGCTCAACGGCTTCAATGCCGTCCTGACCCTGCTGGATCGCCAGCAGGGCAACCGCCCGCCGGAAGGCGACGCCGACGACTACGCCGGTCCGATGTCCGGCGGATACGACGACGATCCGATGGGAGGGCAGTGAGCCATGAGCAACTTGGTGCAGACGTGCCTTGTCATCGTTCAGCTTTCGACCGGCGAACCGGTGGCGACGATGCTGTGGCCTGATGGACCGGAGGCCCGCGCCGTCTGCGAAGACTACGCGCCGAAGTGGAACAAGGAAGCCGAGGCGAAGGGGTTCCGAGCCGAGTGCCGCCCTGCCATCCCGTGCCCTCAGTTGAAGGACCCGGTTGGATGGAGTGGGGAGCCGAAGCCGTGACCGACAAAACGCTCATCATCGAACTGACCGGCGTCCCCAACTTGGTGAGTACCAATCACTATGTGATGCCGGACGAAAAAGAAGCCGAACATCTCGACTTCTATTCGAGAAACTTCGTCGCGGGGTTCTCGGAACGCTACGCCGAGGCCGCCGGCTGGCGCGGGTTCTTCGTCGGCCTTGCCATCGGCGCGACGCTGATCGGCTACATCGTCACCGCCTCGACGGCCCACGCCGAGACCATCGACGGCGACCGCATCCGCATCGTCGACGGGGATACCGTCGCGCTGCCGTGCGATCCGGCCCGCGG
>DBMN01000145.1:0-1332 GCA_002298965.1 Rhizobiales bacterium UBA697
GGCGCGGCGGGATCTCCGCCGCGCCCCTCGTCGTTTCCGGGTGGTCAGCTCCGGGTGGTCAGCGGGCGGCTTCGGCCGTCATCGCGGCGATGTCGGAGAGGGCGCGGTCGGCGGCGGCGGCGCCGATGTCGATCGCCTCGCGGGCGCGGTGGAAGTCGAAGAGGCCGATGTGGCCGAGCCGCGGCGCGATCATCACGTCGGGCGGATCGCCGGCAAGCCGCGAGCGGGTGATGCGGTCCTGGATGATGTTGAAGCTCTGCATCATCACCCCGGTCAGGCCCGGCTTGTCGTCGCCGGCGCCGAACATGCGGCGGAAGAGGCTCTGGCCGAGGCTCTCGCTCGGCTCCGGAAACGGCGTCGCCATGTCGGCGGGCAGCGACTGGACGACCGTTCCGCGGGCAAACGTGTCGGTCGACAGGTTGGCGGCGATCACCACGTCGGCGCCGAGCGCCCGGCAGACCGAGACCGGCACCGGGTTCACCAGCGCGCCGTCGACCAGCATGCGCTTGCCGATGCGTACCGGCTCGAAGATGCCGGGCAGGGCATAAGAGGCGCGCAGCGCGTCGATCAGCCGGCCGGAGGAGAGCCAGATCTCGTGGCCGGTCGCCAGTTCGGTCGCGACCGCGGTGAAGGGGCGGGGCAGCGCCTCGACGCGGATGTCGTCGATGTGGGAGATCAGGAGATCGGCGAGCCGTCCGCCGCCGACCAGACCGGAGCCGCCGAGGTGGACGTCGAGCAGCGAGAAGACGCGGCGCGGCGTGAGGCGGGTGGCGAAGTCCTCCAGCGTGTCGAGCCGTCCGGCGAGGTCGCAGGCGCCGACCACGGCGCCCATCGAGGTGCCGGCGACGACGTCGGGGACGATGCCGGCCTCCTTCAGGCGTCGGACGACGCCGATCGCCGCCCATCCACGGGCCGCTCCGCCGCCGATCGCCAGACCGATCTTCGGCCGCCGGGGCGGCGGCAGGGGCTCGGGTCCGCCGTCGTTGCCGTTGGTGCCGAAAAGACGCCTCGTCACACCTTCGAGCATGTGATCCTCCTTCGGATCTCTTCTCGATATGGAGATTAATCGATTTGAATCAATGAATGATGAAGAGGGACGTTGGTCTTGGGGGGCGAGTTCGGGGCGGGGGCCAGGGGCTCTGCGGCCGCCGACGGGGCAAGGCACGCGAAGGCGGTGCCGCGCGCGCCCTTCCTTCTCCCCTTGCGGGAGAAGGTGCCCGAAGGGCGGATGAGGGGTATCGCGCGCGAGCGCGAAGTCTCCAGGTCTCGCGGTAGATGCGATGCGGGCTTCGCCCGCGCCCCCTCATCCGGCCCTGCGGGCCACCTTCTCCC
>DBMN01000145.1:1370-17631 GCA_002298965.1 Rhizobiales bacterium UBA697
GGGAAGGGAAGGGAAGGGAAGGGGCGTCGTGCTTCCCGCCGATCAGCCCTTCTTCGTCCCGTGGTCCTCGCCGCAGTCGCAGCCGGGCGGGTGGGGAGCGTGGCCGGACGCGGTGCCGTAGACCGCGGTCGGGTCGAAGGCCGGCGCCGCCTCGACGAAGGCGAGGGGGCCGGAGGCCTGGCCGATCGGCACCTCGCGGTAGAAGCAGGAGTGGAAGCCGCGGTGACAGGAGGCGCCGTGGCCCTCGACCTCGACCTCGAGCACGACGGCGTCCTGGTCGCAGTCGACCCTCAGGCGCTTCACCAGCTGACGGTTGCCGGAGGTCTCGCCCTTGACCCACAGCGCCTGGCGCGAGCGGCTCCAGTAGGTGGCGACGCCGGTCTCGATCGTCTTGGCCAACGCCTCGGCGTTCATGTGCGCCAGCATCACCACGTCGCGGCCGATCGCGTCGACCACCACGGCGGTGACGAGGCCGCTCGCGTCGAAGCGCGGGGAGAGCGTCGTGCCCATCTCGAGCGCGTCGGCGTCGGAGGAGGGCGCGGGGAAGGGGGCGTTCTCGGTCATGGATCGTCGATAGGCGCGACCGGGCGGGCGGTCAAGCCGCCGCCCCTGCCGTCGCGTCGCGATCAGATGTCGAGCACCGCCTCGTCGGCGAAGGCCGCGCGCTCCTGGATGAAGGCGAAGCGCGCCTCGGGCTTGTTGCCCATCAGGCGTTCGACCGAATCCGCCGTCGGCTCCTCGGTCTCGTCGAGGATGCCGACCTTGAGGAGCGTCCGCGTGCGCGGGTCCATGGTCGTCTCCTTGAGCTGGCCGGGCATCATCTCGCCGAGACCCTTGAAGCGGCCGATGTCGGGCTTCTTGCCCTTGAACATGGTCCGCATCAGCTCGTCGCGATGGGCCTCGTCGCGGGCATAGGCGGTCTTGGCGCCGTGGGTGATGCGATAGAGCGGCGGCACGGCGAGATAGAGATGGCCGTTGCGCACGAGATTCGGCATCTCGCGCCAGAAGAAGGTGACGAGCAGCGAGGCGATGTGGGCGCCGTCGACGTCGGCATCGGTCATGACGATGATCTTGTCGTAGCGCAGGTCCTCGTCGCGATACTGGCCGCGCATGCCGCAGCCGAGCGCCTGGACGAGATCGGAGAGGAGCTGGTTGGCGGCGAGCTTGTCGCGCGTCGCCGAGGCCACGTTGAGGATCTTGCCGCGCAGCGGCAGCACCGCCTGATTGGAGCGGTTGCGCGCCTGTTTGGCGGAGCCACCGGCCGAATCGCCCTCGACGATGAAGAGTTCGGAGCCTTGCGCCGCCGAGTTGGAACAGTCGGCGAGCTTGCCGGGCAGGCGGAGCTTGCGCACTGCCGTCTTGCGCTGGACTTCCTTCTCCTGGCGCCGGCGCAACCGCTCGTCGGCGCGCTCGATGGTCCATTCGAGCAGTTTCGCGGCATTGGCCGGCGAGGCGGCGATGAAGTGGTCGAAGGCGTCCTTGATGGCGCCGTCGACGATGCGGGTGGCTTCCGCCGTCGCGAGCTTGTCCTTGGTCTGGCCGACGAACTCCGGTTCGCGGATGAAGACCGAGAGCATGGCGCCGGCCGACGTCATCACGTCGTCGGTGGTCAGCTGAGCCGCGCGCTTGTTGCCGACGAGATCGGCGTAGGACTTGAGCCCGCGCAGCAGCGCGAGGCGCAGGCCCGCCTCGTGGGTGCCGCCCTCAGGGGTCGGCACGGTGTTGCAGTAGGACGAGACGAAGCCGTCGCCGGCGAACCAGGCGACCGCCCACTCGACCGCGCCGTGGCCGCTCGTCTGCGCCGTCTTGCCGGCGAAGACGTCCTCGACCACCAGCCGCTCGCTCTCGAGGCGCTCGCGCAGGAAGTCCTTGAGGCCGCCGGGGAAGTGGAAGACCGCCTTGTCCGGCACCGGATCGGACGCCGAGACGCATTCGGCCGCGCAGGACCAGCGGATCTCGACGCCGCCGAAGAGATAGGCCTTGGAGCGCGCCATGCGGAAGATCCGCTCGGCCTTGAAGCGGGCGTCCTCGCCGAAGATCTGGGGATCGGGGCGGAAGCGCACGGTGGTGCCGCGGCGGTTCATCACCTCGCCGAGGTCCTCGAGACCGCCCATCGGCTGGCCGCGCGAGAAGCGCTGGCGCCACAGGTGGCGGTTCTTGGCGACCTCGACCTCGAGCAGCTCCGACAGCGCGTTGACCACCGAGACGCCGACGCCGTGCAGGCCGCCGGAGGTCTCGTAGGCCTTGCCGTCGAACTTGCCGCCCGAGTGCAGCATGGTCATGATGACTTCGAGGGCTGATTTCCCCGGAAACTTCGGGTGCGGATCGACCGGGATGCCGCGGCCGTTGTCGACGATGGTCAGCGTGCCGTCGGCGTCGAGACGGACCTCGATGAAGGTGGCATGCCCCGCCACCGCCTCGTCCATCGCGTTGTCGATGACTTCCGCGAAGAGGTGGTGCAGCGCCTTCTCGTCGGTGCCGCCGATGTACATGCCGGGGCGACGGCGGACCGGCTCGAGCCCCTCGAGCACCTCGATGTGGGAGGCGTCGTAGTCGCTCTCGCCGGGCGTCGTGCGCTTGACCGCGGTCGAGAGCGCCGCCTTCACGGCCACCGCCTTCGCGCTCGCCGTCTCGCGCTTCGCCGCGGGCGCGGCCGCACCACCGAAGAGATCGTCGCTCGCCATGTCCACTCTTGTCGGTCGGGTCGTGTCGGTCGGTTTGGGGCGGATCGCCCCCCGAATCACCGGGCATCATGGCACGGCGGGGGCCGCACCGGAAACTCTGTTCACGCCCCGTTCACGCGGTCGTCCACATGCCGTCCACGGAAAAGCACGGGCGCGCGGCGATTTCGCGGCCGTGGCGGCGGCGCGGTCACGCCGTGCGGCTGGCCTGCGCCGCGATCGGCTCGATGCGATAGGCCTCGGCGGCGACCGCATGGGCGTCCCGGAACACGCTCTCCAGCCCGGCGTCGACCGGGCCGCAGGCCTCGACGACCGCCGCCGCCCAGGCGACGTAGTCGGCGAGCCGGGCGAGGTCCCAGCCCTTCGGCGGCGTGCGGACGAGGGCGCGCAGGTTGGAGGTCTTGTCGGCGATCTTGATCAGCTTGGCGTCGCGCGGCAGGCCGGGGGCGTGCTGGACCTGCAGCCACTTGCGCACGTCCTTGGACTGCGTCTTGTCGTCGGTGACGTGCATCACCAGCGTCGCGACGCGGGCGCCGAACTCGGCGGTGATATCGGCCTCGGTGACGCCGACGTCCTCGACCGTGTCGTGGAGGAGGGCGGCGATCGCCACCTCGACGTCGCCGGGGTCGTCGGCATGGAGCACGAGCTCCGCCACCTCGAGCAGGTGGTTGACGTAGGGCTCGGCGTCGATGCCCTTGCGCTGCTGGTTCTTGTGGGCCGCCGCCGCCCAATGGGCGGCATGGGCGAGCCGCGCGAGCGGCGTGAGAGGGCGCCCGGTGCGATCCGGGCTCGTCGGCGACGGCGTCATGGGATAAGTCTCGACGGACGACAATCGATCATGGTGCAGTGCAACATGATGAACCGTTCCGCCGTTTTCCGCAACCGTCGTTTCCCTTAGGCCAGAACGTCGCATGTGCCACCTCTGCCGGATCTCGCTTCGATATGCCGCTCCCGACGAGCGCTCCGCCGCCGCGGAGGGCAGCGGTGCGGGCGAGGGCGCGCGGCCGAAGGGCGAGCCGCTGCCGCCGCTCGCGGCGTCGTGGCGACGGCCGCACGTGCTTCTCGCGCGGCTTCTGGTCCGGGCCTATCGGCTGACCTTCTCGGCCTTCATGGGCCGCACCTGCCGCTATTTTCCGACCTGTTCGGAATACACGGAGGAGGCGATCGCCCGTTTCGGCCTGTGGGCGGGGTTCTGGATCGGGCTTTCGCGGATCCTGAGATGTCACCCCTGGGGGGCGAACGGCTGGGACCCGGTTCCGACCGAGTTGCCGCCCGAATCCCGCTGGTATAGACCGTGGCGCTACGGCCGCTGGACCGGCCGTTACATCACGACGCGGCTCTGACCGCGTCCCATCGTACCACCCCCTCGCTTACCCGGGCTCGTATCCGGGAGTGAGCCTCGAGGAGAGAAGAAGCATGATCTCGATCACCTTCCCCGACGGCGCGTCGCGCCAGTTCGAGCCGGGCGTCACCGGCCTCCAGATCGCCGAATCGATCGCCAAGTCGCTGGCCAAGAAGTGCCTGGCGATGGTCGTCGACGGCGTCGAGACCGACCTTTCCGACCCGATTTCCCGCGACGCGACGTTGCGCTTCGTCACCAAGGACGATCGCGCCGAGGCGCTCGAGCTGATCCGCCACGATGCGGCGCACGTCATGGCCGAAGCGGTGCAGGAGCTCTTCCCCGGCACGCAGGTGACCATCGGCCCGTCGATCGAGAACGGCTTCTATTACGACTTCTACCGGGTCGACGATCAGGGGGCGCCGAAGCCCTTCACCGTCGACGACCTGCCGGCGATCGAAACCAAGATGCGCGAGATCATCGCCCGCAACGCCCCCTTCACCAAGGAGGTGCTGCCGCGCGAGGCCGCCAAGGCGCGCTTCGCCGCGCTGGGCGAGAAATTCAAGGTCGAGCTGATCGACGCCATCCCCGGCAACGAGGACATCAAGATCTACAGCCAGGGTGGGTGGTTCGACCTCTGCCGCGGCCCGCATCTGCCCTCGACCGGCCTGATCGGCACCTCCTTCAAGCTGATGAAGGTGGCCGGCGCCTATTGGCGTGGCGACGCGAACAACCCGATGCTGTCGCGCATCTACGGCACCGCGTGGCTGAACGACAAGGACCTCCAGTCCTACCTCACCATGCTCGAGGAGGCCGAGAAGCGCGACCATCGCCGGCTCGGCCGCGAAATGGATCTCTTCCACTTCCAGGAGGAAGGGCCGGGCGTCGTCTTCTGGCACGCCAAGGGCTGGTCGCTGTTCCAGAGCCTCACCGCCTACATGCGCCGCCGCCTCGCCGAGGACTACCAGGAGGTCAACGCGCCTCAGGTTCTCGACAAGTCGCTGTGGGAGACCTCGGGTCACTGGGGCTGGTACCAGGAGAGCATGTTCGCGGTGAAGTCGGCCTATGCCTTCACCCACGAGAACGATCCGGAGGCCGACGCGCGCGTCTTCGCGCTGAAGCCGATGAACTGCCCCGGCCACATGCAGATCTTCAAGCACGGCTTGAAGTCCTACCGCGAACTGCCGATGCGGCTTGCGGAATTCGGCCTGGTGCATCGCTACGAGGCGTCGGGCGCCATGCACGGTCTGATGCGCGTGCGCGGCTTCACCCAGGACGACGCGCACATCTTCTGCACCGACGAGCAGATGGCCGACGAGTGCATGAAGATCAACGACCTGATCCTCTCGGTCTATTCCGACTTCGGCTTCGACGAGATCGTCGTCAAGCTGTCGACCCGGCCGGAGAAGCGCGTCGGCTCCGACGACCTCTGGGACCGCGCCGAGACGGTGATGACCGAGGTGCTGAAGACCATCGAGGCCAACTCGGGCGGTCGCATCAAGACCGGCATCAACCCGGGCGAGGGCGCGTTCTACGGTCCGAAGTTCGAATACACCCTGCGCGACGCCATCGGCCGTGAATGGCAGTGCGGCACCACGCAGGTCGACTTCAACCTGCCGGAGCGCTTCGGCGCCTTCTATGTCGACGCCGACGGTTCCAAGAAGGAGCCGGTGATGATCCATCGCGCCATCTGCGGCTCGATGGAGCGCTTCCTCGGCATCCTGATCGAGAACTACGCCGGTCACTTCCCGCTGTGGCTGGCGCCGACGCAGGTCGTCGTCACCACCATCACCTCGGATGCCGATACTTACGCGGCCGAGGTGCACAGGAAGCTGCGCAAGGCCGGCTTCCGCGCCGAGGTCGATCTCAGGAACGAGAAGATCAACTACAAGGTCCGCGAACATTCGCTGGCCAAGGTTCCGGTCATCCTCGTCTGCGGCAAGCGCGAGGCGGAAGAGGGCACCGTCGCGGTGCGGCGTCTCGGTTCGCAGGCGAACACCGTGAAGTCGCTAGCCGACGTCATCGCCGAGCTGAGGGAAGAGGCGACCCCGCCGGACGTCAAGCGCGAGCGCGACGTCGCCTGAGGCGCGAGCGGATCCGAAATGCGGAAGGGCGCCGGGAGGCGCCCTTCTTCTTACCGCGCGTCGAGGGACGTCCCCTTCTCCCCTCCGTGGGAGAAGGTGGCCCGCAGGGCCGGATGAGGGGGCGCGCCGTCAGGCGCGANNCTTCCCTTCTCCCCTCGCGGGAGAAGGTGGCGCGGCAGCGCCGGATGAGGGGGAGGAGCGGTGTCACGGATCTCCGAGAGGCTGTGCCCGCAGGAGCGCCGTCACCCCTCATCCGCCCTTCGGGCACCTTCTCCCGCAAGGGGAGAAGGGAAGAGGTGCGCGTGGCGGTCTACGCGAAACACGGCCGGCGTTCTCTATGCCGAACGCGAGAGTGCGCCTCTCTCACGCCCCCCGCTCTGCCTCGATGCGCTCGATCGCCTCAACGGTCGCGTCGAAAGGAAGCAGGGTCGAGGTGTGGCGGGCCTTGTAGTCGCGCACCGGCTCGAGCAGGGCGAGGTCGGCGAAGCGGCCGGTCGGGACGGGGCCGTTCTCCTTCAGCATCGCCGAGAGTGCGTCGCGGGCTTCGCGGATCTCGGCCGTCGTCGCGCCGATGACGTGGCGGGCGAGGATCGAGGCGGAGGACTGGCCGAGCGCGCAGGCCTTGACCTCGTGGGCGTAGTCGACGACCCGGTCGCCGTCGAGGACGAGATCGACGGTGATCTTCGAGCCGCACAGGCGCGAATGGCGCGAGGCGGTCGCCTGCGGGGCGGGAAGCCGCCCGATGCGCGGAATGTCGAGGGCGAGGGCCAGGATCTGCTTGTTGTAGACGTCGTCGATCATGAAAATCCCTGCCTCGTCGTCCGCCCCCGCACCGAGCGGGTGGCTGGTCCGCGTTCGTCGAACGGACCATCGTGAAAAACCGTCGCAGCCCGCCCCTGTCGAAAGGCGGAAGTTTCATTATATAGTCTGAAACGGTGGTCGTGGCAGGATGTCCAATCGGGGCCTCTGCCACGCGTCGGAGAGAATCCCCAGATCCGGTGATCCGGACAGCGAGCGGAACCGTAGATTTGGGTGAAGTGGTCCACCACAAGGAGATCGCATCCATGGATGCCGTCGTCGACGCCCGCCGCGAGGCGGGCTCCGCGAAGTTCGCGCCGGTCGCAAGGCCCAGCCGCGAAGACGCCGAAGCCGCCGTCAAGACCCTGCTCCTCTGGGCCGGAGACGATCCGACCCGCGAGGGCCTGGTCGACACGCCGAAACGGGTCGTGAAGGCCTTCGAGGAGCTCTACAAGGGCTACCGCGAAGATCCCGCCGACGTTCTCGACCGCGTGTTCGAGGAAGTCGAGGGCTACGGATCGATCGTGCTCGTGCGCGACATTCCGTTCTATTCCCACTGCGAGCACCACATGGTGCCCTTCGTCGGCAAGGCGCACATCGCCTATTACCCGAAGAACGGTGTCGTGGGGCTGTCGAAGCTCGCCCGTCTGGTCGACGTCTATGCCCGTCGCCTGCAGACGCAGGAGAGCCTGACGGCGCAGATCGTCACCGCGATCGAGGAGCACCTCGATCCGCGCGGCGTCGCCATCATGATCGAGGCCGAGCACATGTGCATGTCGATGCGCGGCGTGCAGAAGGCCGGCGTCTCGACGCTGACGACCGAGTTCACCGGCGTCTTCAAGGAAGACTCGGCCGAACAGGCGCGCTTCATGATGATGGTGCGCGGCTCCGGTCGCTGACCGATCCGACGAACCCGAATTTCCCGAAGGCCGCGGAGCGATCCGCGGCCTTCGACGTCTCAGGGTCTCCCGGTCGGGCCTCAGCGGCCTTCCCAGGTCGGATGGCGCTTCTCGACGAAAGCGGAGATGCCTTCCTCGGCGTCGCGGGCGAGGAGGTTCTCGACCATGACGCGGGCGGCGTGGTCGTAGGCGTCCGCCAGCCCCATCTCGATCTGGTCGTAGAAGGCCTCCTTGCCGATCTTCAGCGTCAGCGGCGACTTCGAGGCGATGACGCGGGCGAGCGCCTCGGTCTCCGCCGTCAGTGCCTCGGGGGCGACGACGCGGTTGACGAGGCCGATGCGGGCGGCCTCCTCGGCGCCGATCGCGGCGCCGGTCAAGAGCATCTCCATGGCGTTCTTGCGCGGCACGTTGCGCGACAGCGCCACCATCGGCGTCGAGCAGAAGAGGCCGATGTGGACGCCGGGCGTGGCGAACTTGGCGCCGGTCGCGGCGATTGCCAGATCGCAGGAGGCGACGAGCTGGCAGCCGGCGGCGGTGGCGACGCCCGCCACCTCGGCGATCACCGGCTTGGGGCAGCGGACGATCGCCTGCATCAGGCTCGCGCAGGTCTTCATCGTCTCCTCGAAGAAGGCGCGGCCGCGATCGGGGTTCGCCCGCGCCGCGGTGATCTCCTTCAGGTCGTGGCCGGCGGAGAAGGCCGGGCCCTCGGCCGCCAGAATCACCACGCGGACGCGTCCGTCGGCCCCGGCATCGGCGATCGCCGCGGCGAGCGCCGTCATCATCCGCATCGACAGCGCATTGCGGCGAGCGGCGTCGACGAGCGTGATCCGGCGCAGGCCGTCGGCGTCGGCGATGGTGATCAGGGCGGTGACGGACATGGGCGATCCTCTCGTATAGGGCTTCTTCTTTTCGTACACGTCGGTCTATTCTAATCGATGAGACGAGCCGGTCGACCCGGACGGAGGTCGAGCCTCGAACAATCGAGCACCGAACAGGGGGAGGGGGGAATGACGACAGCCGCGACGCGGGCCGGGCGGCCGAAGGGCGTGATGAGCGCGACCGAGGTCGCCGCCTTCATCGCGCGCGAGTTCCCGCAGGTGGCCGACGGTGTCGGCAAGCTGACGATCGAGGAAGCCGACGGCGCCCACGCCCGCGTGCGGCTCGGCGTCGACGGGCGGCATCTGAGGCCCGGCGGCACGGTGTCGGGGCCGACGCAGTTCTATCTCGCCGACGTCGCCGCCTTCATCGCCGTGCTGGTGGCGATCGGGCCGATCGGGCTCGCCGTCACCACCTCCGCCAACATCAACTTCCTGCGCAAGCCCACGCCCGCCGACCTCGTCGCCGAGACGAGGCTCCTCAAGCGCGGCAAGCGGCTGGTTGTGGTCGACTGCCTGATCTTCTCCGACGGCGAGGCCGAGCCGGTCGCCCATGCGGTGCTCACCTACTCGATTCCGAAGAGCGACGATGCGGTATGATATTACCATGATATACGTAATATGATACCACATAAGGCAAGTCATGGAATTCATTGTCGAATTTCTTCGCTCGCGATTTTCTTTTCGCAACAATCCGCTTGACCGGGCGCGTGGTCTCACTTATGAAGCCACCCGAGACGGCGGTCCGGAAGGGCCGCCCTCGTCTTTTACGGTTTCGGAGCGGGCGACTGGATCGCCGGTGCCGGGCCGATCGACCGGCACGAGGTAAGACAATGAAGACTTTCTCCGCCAAGCCGGCTGAGGTCGAAAAGAAGTGGGTGATCATCGACGCGAAGGGTCTCGTCGTCGGTCGCCTGGCTTCGCTGATCGCCATGCGTCTGCGTGGCAAGCATCTGCCGACCTACACGCCGCACGTCGATCTCGGTGACAACGTCATCGTGATCAACGCCGACAAGGTGGTTTTCACCGGCAACAAGTACGAAGACAAGGTCTACTACTGGCACACCGGTTATCCGGGCGGCATCAAGGAGCGCACCGCGCGCAAGATCCTCGAGGGCCGTTTCCCGGAGCGCGTGCTGGAGAAGGCCGTGCAGCGCATGCTGCCGCGCGGGCCGCTCGCCCGTAAGCAGATGACGCACCTCAAGATCTACGCTGGCGCCACGCATCCGCACGAGGCGCAGCAGCCGGCGGCGCTCGACGTCGCCGCTCTCAACCGCAAGAACGCGAGGGTCTGACAATGGCCGAGATTCAGTCCTTCGAGGAACTGGGCGCCGCCGTCGGTGCCGCCAAGGCCGAAGCCGTGGCCACTCCGGTCCACGAGCGCAAGGTCGATCAGTACGGCCGTGCCTATGCCACCGGCAAGCGCAAGGACGCGGTCGCCCGCGTCTGGCTGACCCGCGGCACCGGCAAGATCACCGTCGACGGCAAGGACTTCAGCGCCTACTTCGCGCGTCCGGTCCTCCAGATGCTGATCCTGCAGCCGATCCTCGCCGCCGATCGCGACGGCCAGTTCGACATCATCGCCACCTGCGAGGGCGGCGGTCTGTCGGGCCAGGCGGGCGCTCTGCGTCACGGCATCTCCAAGGCTCTGACCTATTTCGAGCCCGAGCTGCGCGCCGTCCTGAAGCCCTACGGCTTCCTCACCCGCGACAGCCGCGTGGTCGAGCGCAAGAAGTACGGCAAGCGCAAGGCTCGTCGTTCGTTCCAGTTCTCCAAGCGCTGATCGCGCGGACGAGTTCCGGATTTCGAAAGGGCGGCCTCCGGGCCGCCCTTTCTGCGTTCGGGTCTCGGTTCTTCCGCCTTTGTCGTCACAGGCACTTCAGATAGGCGTCGAAGACCCAGCCGAGCGGCGGACCGAGGGTTCCGTGCATGTCGGAATCGTGGATGTAGGCCCAGCTCTTGCCGGCGACCTTGGTGCGGGTGCGCACCGCCACCCAGACGCCGTTGGCGATGGTGCCGACGATTCTACCGTTCGGATCGGCGCGCACGTTGAGTTGGGTGCCGGTCGGGTCGGAGACGACGCAGGTGCGGTCGAGTTTCTGGGCGGCGACGGGCAGGGCGCCGGATGCCACGACGGCGAAGGCGGCGAGGGCGAGCGTCGCACGGGCGAGGGCAGGGATCGACATGGGGCACGTCCTCCTGCGGTTCCGCGAGGTCGCGGAGCGAGCGCATGTCGGGGGCGCGCGAGAGGCGCGACCGACCGACGATCGAATGGTAGGGTGTGCGCCCCGCCGTCGTCCAGCCGGACGAGAGGCGGAGCGTAGGACGCGGTGGAGCGCGGAGAGACGAGACGATGGCTACCGGAACCGGTGATCCCCTTCGGCCGCGGCCGACCGACAATGCCGTGTTCGGCCCGCTCTCCGGCGGGGCGGCGGAGCCGACCTATGGTGGCGTGCTCTCCTTCATGCGGCGGCGCTACTCGCGCGACCTCGAAGGCGTCGACGTCGCCATCCTCGGCATTCCCTTCGATGCCGCCGTCTCCAATCGGACGGGCTCGCGCTTCGGGCCGCAGGCGATCCGGCGGGCGTCCGCCATTCTCGACGGCGATCCGCAGTATCCGTTCCGGTTCGACCCGTTCGAGGTGTTGAACGTCGTCGATCGCGGCGACGTGTCGTGGGACTATGCCCGGCCGTGGGAGGCGCACGACTGCATCCATGCGCAGGCGGCCGAGGTGGTCGCCTCGGGCGCCAAGTTGTTCTCGCTCGGCGGCGATCATTCCGTCACCTATCCGCTCTTGGTGGCGCACGCCGAGAAGCACGGGCCGCTCGCCATCGTCCATTTCGACGCCCATCAGGACACCTGGGGCGACGAGGGGCAGGCGGGGCCGGGCCACTGGACCGATCACGGCGCCTTCGTGCGGCGGGGCGTCGAGGCCGGGGTGATCGACGCGTCGCGCTCGATCCAGATCGGCATCCGCACGCATGCGCCGCGCGACTGCGGCGTCGAGATCGTCTGGGGCTACGAGCTCGAGACGCTGTCGATCGCCGACGTCGTCGCGCGGATCTACGCCCGCGTCGGCGACGCCAGGGCCTACATGACCTTCGACATCGACGCGCTCGACCCGGCCTTCGCGCCGGGGACGGGGACGCCGGTCGCCGGCGGGCTCACCTCGCGCGAGGCGCTGGCGATTCTGCGCGAGCTCGGCCGCATCGACTTCGTCGGCGGCGACGTCGTCGAGGTGGCGCCTCCCTACGACCACGCCGACCTCACGGCGATCGCCGGCGCGGCGGTCGCCCAGACCTGGCTCGGGCTCGAGGCGGAGAAGCGACGACGCTGACGGAAGGGCGGCCCCGCGCGGCCGCCGTCTTCCCCTCGTCGTCGAAATCCGTCATACGTCCCGACCAGTCTTCCGAGGATCGAATTCCCATGTCCGACACGATCAACGTCGCCATTCTGGGTGCGTCCGGCTACACCGGCGCCGAGTTGCTGCGGTTCCTGCTGAACCATCCGAAGGTCCGCATCGCCGCGCTGACCGCCGACCGCAAGGCCGGCACCACCATCGCCGAAGCCTTCCCGCAGTTCGTCGGCTGCGACCTGCCGCGCCTGATCACCATCGCCGAGGTGGACTGGGCGGGTGTCGATCTCGTCTTCTGCGCCCTGCCGCACGCCACCACGCAGGAGGTGCTGAAGGCGGTGCCGGCGCGGATCAAGATCGTCGATCTCTCCGCCGATTTCCGCCTCTCCGATCCGGCGGCCTACGAGTACTGGTACGGCCACGCCCATCAGGCGCTGGAGCTGCAGAAAGAGGCCGTCTACGGCATCACCGAGTTCGCTCGCGAGAAGGTCGCCGAGGCCCGGCTCGTCGCCAATCCGGGCTGCTACACGACGTGCTCCCAGCTGCCGGTGATCCCGCTGATCGAGGCGGGCGCGATCGATCCGGACGAGATCGTCATCGACGCCAAGTCGGGCGTCACCGGCGCCGGGCGTTCGCTCAAGGAAGCGAACCTCTATTGCGAGGTCGCCGACGGCTTCCACGCCTACGGCGTCGGCCATCACCGCCACATGGCGGAGCTCGAGGAGGGCTTCTCCCGCGCCGCCGGCCGGCGGGTCCTCTGCTCCTTCACGCCGCATCTGGTGCCGATGAACCGCGGCATGCTGGCGACCGTCTACGTCAAGCTCGTGGGCGGGGCGACGCCGCAGTCGATCTCCGAGATCCTCGCGCAGCGCTTCACCGGCGAGACCTTCGTGAAGGTGCTGCCCTTCGGCACCGCGCCGCAGACCCGCCACGTGCGCGGCTCCAACCGGGCCTACATCGGCGTCTTCGCCGATCGGCGGCCGGGGCGGGCGATCGTCATGTGCGCCATCGACAATCTGGTGAAGGGCGCCTCGGGTCAGGCCATCCAGAACATGAACTGCATGATGGGCTGGCCGGAAGATCTCGGCATCGAGACGGTCGGCGTCTTCCCCTGATCGACGCGCATCGCAGGGACGCATTCGAAGGGCCGGCGGCGACGCCGGCCCTTCTTCGTCGCATGGCTGGACGCGATCCAATTCAATCGATGCGACTTTTGTATTAGACCCTTGGTCGATCGTGGAAAGCCGCAAGTCTCCAAGGGGTTTGCTCAATCCCTTGATATTTCCCGCAGATTCGACGCGCCGCCGTCGCATGTGTGGAAACCCGCAATTGTGGGCATCCCGCGCGATCCTTAAGGCGACTTCCCATGCGCGACACGCGGAGCGGACCTCGTCCTCTCGCATGCGTCGAGACGGCCGAGAGGGTCGCGGGCGATGCCGTCGCGGGGTGACGACCGAGAGGGGGAGACCAACATGCAGATCCACATGCCCGACCACATCCTGCCGGAGATGCCGCAGGAGGTGCGCAAGAGCTGGCACCAGATCCTCTATGTCCAGGTGCTGATCGCGATCGTGCTCGGCGCGGTCGTCGGCTGGCTGTTCCCGGCCTTCGCCACCAACGAGTGGATCAAGGCGATGGGCGACGGCTTCATCAAGCTGATCAAGATGGTGATCGCGCCGATCATCTTCTGCACCGTGGTGTCGGGCATCGCGCACATCGACGACGCCAAGAAGGTCGGCCGCGTCGGCGTCAAGGCGCTGATCTACTTCGAGATCGTCTCGACCTTCGCGCTCGCCATCGGCCTCATCGTCGGCAACATCGTCGCCCCCGGCCACGGCTTCCACGGCCAGGGCAACGCCGCCGCCGTCGCCCAGTACACCGCGCCGGAGAAGCAGCAGAAGTCGGTCGACTTCGTCATGAACATCATCCCGGACAGCGTCGTCGGCGCCTTCGCCAAGGGCGACGTGCTGCAGGTTCTGCTGTTCTCGATCCTCTTCGGCTTCGCGCTGATGATGCTCGGCGACAAGGGCAAGCCGGTCCGCACCCTGATCGACGACGTCGCCATGGGCGTGTTCGGCGTCATCGGCATCGTCATGAAGGCCGCCCCGATCGGTGCCTTCGGCGCCATGGCCTTCACCATCGGCAAGTACGGCCCGCAGGCGCTCGGCAACCTCGCCGGCCTGATCGCCACCTTCTACGTGACGGCTGCGCTGTTCGTCTTCGTGGTGCTCGGCATCATCGCCCGCATCGCCGGCTTCTCGATCTTCAAGTTCCTCGCCTACATCAAGGACGAGCTGCTGATCGTGCTCGGCACCTCCTCGTCGGAGAGCGCCCTGCCGCAGATCATGGCCAAGCTCCAGCGCGCGGGCTGCTCCAAGCCGGTGGTGGGTCTGGTCGTCCCGACGGGTTATTCCTTCAACCTCGACGGCACCAACATCTACATGACGCTCGCCACGCTGTTCATCAGCCAGGCGCTCGGCTTCGACCTGTCGTTCCAGCAGCAGATCACCATCCTGATCGTCGCCATGCTGACCTCGAAGGGTGCCTCGGGCATCACCGGTGCCGGCTTCGTGACGCTGGCCGCCACCCTCGCCGTCGTCGATCCGCGCCTCGTGCCGGGCATGGCGATCGTTCTCGGCATCGACAAGTTCATGTCGGAGTGCCGCGCGCTCACCAACATCGTCGGCAACGGCGTCGCCACCGTGGTCGTGGCCTGGTGGGAGGGCGAGCTCGATCGCGACAAGCTCCACGCCGCGCTGAACCCGACCAAGGCGGTCGCCGCCCCGGCGGGTGCCGACCAGACCGAGGCCGCTCCGGCGGAGTGATCGGTCGACCTTCTCCCGAGAAGACCTGCCCGCCCGGAGCGATCCGGGCGGGCTCTTTCGTTTCGGACTTCCGGAAAACCCGCGGACGTGGCATCCCTCGCGGCGGTTCGGTGCCCGCCACGCGCGGGAGAATCGGGAACGCGGTGGAAGTCCGCGACGTGCCCAACACCGTGAAGGGGGACTGCTCCGACACCCCGCGAGGGGAGAGCCACCGGGCGACCGGGAAGGCGTCGGAGCGGGGTGATCCTCAGTCGGGAGACCGGCCGAGCCGAAGAGGTCCCCGCGTCTGGTCGGCGCCGGGTCGCGTCGACACGAGGGGATCATCGATGTCGCGCACCACCTTCGCGCCCGCCGCCGCGGGCGATCATGCGTCGCCGTCGCCGTCCGCCGTCCCGCCCGAGGGCGACGGTCTCGTCATGGCCGACTTCTCCGCCTTCGACGAGGCCGATCGCGCCGCCGTCTACCGCGCCATCGCGACGCGGCGCGACGTGCGCGGCGAGTTCCGGCCGGACCCGATCGAACCGGCCGTGCTGCGGCGCCTGCTCGAGGCGGCGCATCGGGCGCCGTCGGTCGGCTTCATGCAGCCGTGGAACTTCCTCGTCCTGCGCGATCCGGCGGTGCGGGCCCGTCTGCACGACGCCTTCCTCGAGGCGCGCGAGCGCGAGGCGGCGCTCTTCCCGGACGACCGGGCGGCGATCCATCGCCGGCTGAAGCTCGAGGGACTGCGCGAGGCGCCGGTCGTCGTCGTCGTCACCTGCGACCGCGATCGGGCCGGACCGGTGGTGCTGGGGCGCAGCGCCGACCCGGCGACGGATCTCTACAGCTGCGTCTGCGCGGTGCAGAACCTGTGGCTGGCGGCGCGGGCGGAAGGCATCGGCGTCGGTTGGGTCTCGATCCTCGACAAGGAGCGGGTGCGCGCCGTGCTCGGCATTCCGGAGGCGATCGAGATCGTCGCCTGCCTCTGCCTCGGAAGGGTCGATGCCGCCTTCGCCTCGCCGGAACTCGAGCAGCGGGGATGGCGCCGCCGGCTGTCGCTCGACGACCTCGTCTTTGAAGAGGCGTGGGGGCAGCGCGCCGCCGACGATCAGGGCACGACGCGGGCGTGGACCACGGCGACATCGTCGGCGTAGACGCGGCGCCAGCCGGGCGAGCGGTCGAGGAGATCGATCGCCGCCGTGCCGGTCGAAAGCAGCGTCCAGCCGATCTTCGGATCGGAAAAGACCTTGTCGAAGCTCGACAGCCCCTGCAGCGACACGGCCCTGCGATAGAGCGCGACGCGCTTGCCGCCGTAGAGCTCGGTGCGGCCGTCGATGTAGGTCGGGACCCCTCGCGCGATCAGGAAGCCGCCGAAGCCGTAGTCGTTCAGCACCGCGCCGGTCACGCCGGCGGCACGGGCGGCGGCGAG
>DBMN01000331.1:0-5481 GCA_002298965.1 Rhizobiales bacterium UBA697
CAGCGGCAGCGCGACGTTGTCGAGCGCGCTCGCCCAGGGCATCAGCGTCGGGTCCTGGAAGACCAGACCGAAGCCCTTCGGCGGGGCCTCGACGCGGCCGGCATCGGTCACCTCGAGCCCGGCGACGAGGCGCAGCGCGGTCGATTTGCCGCAACCGGAGGGGCCGAGNNCCGCAGCCGGAGGGGCCGAGCAGCGCGACGATCTCGCCGGGGGCGATCGCGAGCGAGACGTCGTCGACGATCGCCTCGCCGGCGAAGGACTTGGTGACGTGGTCGAGAGCGGCGAGCGGCAGGGACAAGGGCGTGCGACCTCTTCGGGCGGGACGGGCGGAGACTAGCGGTCCGCGGGGGCTGCGTCGACCGTCGCGCGGTGACGGAGCGTCGTGCCTCGTCTAGGATGCGGCGCGAAGAGACGAGGTGTCGGCATGCGGTCGTGGTTGAAGAATCCCCTGTCCATCCTGGCGGAGAACGCCGGCGGCGGTGTCGTCGTCGAGGGCGGGCGCATCGTCGAGCTGGTGGCATCCGGCGCTTCGCCGGCCGCGCCGGTCGACACGATCTTCGACGCTTCGCGCCACGTGGTGATCCCCGGCCTCGTCAACACCCACCACCACGTCTACCAGACGCTGACGCGCGCCCACCCCAAGGCGATCAACAAGGAGCTCTTCCCCTGGCTCCAGGCGCTCTATCCGATCTGGACCAGGGGGCTCTCGCCCGACGCCTTCCGCCTCGCGGTGCGGCTCGCCGGCACGGAACTGCTGATGTCGGGCTGCACCACGGCGGCCGATCATCACTACATCTTCCCGAAGGGGCTCGAGAACGCGGTCGACATCGAGGTCGAGGAGGCGCGCGCGCTCGGCATCCGCATGACGGTGTCGCGCGGCTCGATGAACCTCTCGGTCGAGGACGGCGGTCTGCCGCCGAAGGCCGCGGTGCAGGACGAGGAGACGATCCTCCTCGACAGCGAGCGGGTGCTCGCGAAGTACCATGATCGTTCGGAAGGCTCTTTCACCCGGATCGCGCTGGCGCCGTGCTCGCCCTTCTCGGTGACGCGCTCGCTGATGAAGGCGACGGCGGATCTCGCGGCGAAGCACGACTGTCGCCTCCACACCCATCTCGGCGAGACCCACGACGAGGACGCCTTCTGCCTGTCGAAGTTCCAGTGCCGGCCGGTCGACTATCTCGAAGAGGTCGGCTGGATGAGCGACCGCACCTGGCTCGCCCACGGCATCCATTTCGGCGACGAAGAAGTGGCCCGCCTCGGCCGCCACGGCGTCGGCATCTGCCATTGCCCGACGTCGAACGCGGTGCTCGCCTCCGGCCTCTGCCGCACGCGGGAGCTGGAAGCCGCCGGTGCGCCGGTCGGTCTCGGGGTCGACGGTTCGGCGTCGAACGACAATTCCAACCTGATGGAAGGCGTCCGCCACGCGCTGATGCTCGGCCGTCTGCGCTACGACGCGACGCTCTCCCATCTCGACGCGCTGCGCTGGGCGACCAAGGGTTCGGCGCGCTGTCTCGGCCGCGACGACATCGGCGAGATCGCGGTGGGCAAACAGGCGGATCTCGCGCTCTTCACCCTCGACGAGCTGCGCTTCTCCGGCGCCGGCGACCCGCTCGCGGCACTCGTCCTGTGCGGCGCCCATCGCGCCGATCGGGTGATGATCGCGGGCCACTGGAAGGTCGTCGACGGACTGCCGGTCGACGTCGACGTGGCGAAGCTTCGCCACGAACACGGGGCGGCGGCACGCGCCTTCCTCGAATGCCTCTGAAGGAACATCCGATGACCCCCCGTCGCTTCTGGTCCGATCTCGTCGCCACGGATTTCGCTTCGCCGGACGTCGCGTCGTGGGTCGCCGTGCTGCCGATCGCGGCGGTGGAACAGCATGGGGTCCACATGCCGCTCGGCACCGACACGATCATCGCCGACGGCCATGTCGCCGCGACCGTCGCGCGGCTGCCGGAGGCGCTGCCGGTCGTCTTCCTGCCGACGCAGGCCGTCGCGTGGTCGGCCGAGCACGAGGCTTCGCCGGGCACGCTGACGCTCTCATGGGAGACCGTCGCCAGGGTCTGGCTGGAGATCGGCGCCTCGGTGGCGCGGGCGGGGGTGCGGCGGCTGGTGATCGTCAACGCCCACGGCGGCAACGTGCCGATCATGGATCTCGTCGTGCGCGAGTTGCGCATGCGTCACGGCCTGCTGGCGGTCGCCTCGTCGTGGTCGCGCTTCGGACGGCCCGAGGGGCTGTTCGACGCCGACGAGCGCCGCCTCGGCATTCATGCCGGCGACGTCGAGACCTCGATGGTGATGGCTCTGCGTCCGGATCTGGTGCGGCGCGAGGCCTTCGCCGACTTTCCGTCGTTGCAGGGGGAGATGGAACGGGAGTTCCGGCATCTCAGGGCCTACGGGCCGCATGCCTTCGGCTGGGCGGCGCAGGATCTCAATCCGACCGGCGCGGTCGGCGATCCGCGGGCCTCGTCGGCGGAGAAGGGCCGCGCGGCGATCGACCATGCGGCGGCGGGTTTCGTCGATCTGCTCGAGGAGGTCGCCCGGTTCGATCTCTCGCGGTTGGCGGAGATCGGGTGAGGCGCCTCTTCCTTCTCCCCTTGCGGGAGAAGGGAAGGGCCTCACGTGCGGCGACCGTCGTCGTCCTGCGAACGAATCGCTTCGTGGGACCCCGCTCCGCGTCCGACGCCTTGTCGGGGGCGGAGGGGGACACTACGTTTGCCTCGCCGTCACCGCTCCGGTGCCGAGAACGAGGGATTCGCCCATGTCCGCCGATCATCCGACCGACGACCGCTCAAAAAATGAGCACGGCGCTTCCGCCGGAGCGGCGGGTGCGGGGCGTTATCCGCCGGGCTACGACCCGGTCACCCACACCTACACGCCGCCGGTCGGACCCGACGGCAAGCCGGTCTATCCGCCGGGCTACGATCCCGTCACCCACACGTTCAGCCGCCCCGAGGCGCCGGCCGGTCACGGCGCGCCCGGCCACGGTGCGCCGGGGCACGGCGGTCAGGGCTACGGTGGTCAGAGCGGTTACGGCGGCTACGGCGGCGAGCATCGCGCCGAGGCGATCGAGGGCTGCCCGATCGATCACGAGCATCTCCACGCCTACCAGCACGTGCCGCCGGCGCTGGATCAGGACGGCGATCGCCGCACCATGGTCGTCACCGGCGCGAGCCGCGGCATCGGCCACTCGATCGTGCGCAAGTTCGCCGATCAGGGTTGGCGCATCATCACGATTTCCCGCCACGCCTTCGAGGGAAACCGCTGTCCGTGGGAGGCGGGGCCGGAGGATCACGTCCAGTGCGACCTCGGCGACCGCGAGCAGGTTCCGCTGGCGATGATCGACATCAAGCGCCGAATCGGCAACGGCAAGCTGCATGCGCTGATCAACAACGCCGGCATCTCGCCCAAGGGACCGAACGGTGAGCGGCTGAACTCGCTGACCACGCCGATGATGAGCTGGATGCAGGTGTTCCACGTCAATCTGCTGGCGCCGATCATGCTCGCCAAGGGTCTCTTCGACGAGCTGAAGGCGGGGCGCGGGTCGGTCGTCAACATCACCTCGGTGGTCGGCAGCCGCGTCCATCCCTTCGCCGGTACCGCCTACGCCACCTCCAAGGCGGCGCTGACGGCGCTGACCCGCGAGATGGCGAACGACTATGCGCCGCACGGTATTCGCGTCAATGCGATCGCGCCGGGCGAAATCATCACCGACATTCTGTCGCCCGGTACGGAAGAAAAGTTCCTGCCGCTCATTCCGATGAAACGTCTCGGGCGGCCGGAAGAAGTGGCCGAACTCGTACACTTCCTCTGTTCGGAAGCTTCGTCCTACATCACCGGCGAACAGATCAACATCAACGGCGGGCAGCTGCTCTGATCGACCACGATGTTGCGACGCAGCAAACTATCGTATACGAAACGATAGACTTGGCCTTGCGTGTTTCCGCGTAGGGCTTTTTGGAATTAATGCAATTCGTTTGTGCAATCCGGCCGCGTTCGTGACGCCAAAAGCGGCGTGACATTTCGGCGGTCGACGCGCAGCATCTTTCCGTTCCAGCAGATCTTTCGAGGTTCGCCGTCGCGATCTTCCGAAAGAGATCTGACGAGGAGACGGACGATGGGTATCGCGACCGCTGCCGCCTTCGGCCCGGATCGTCAGGATGCCGGGCCGGTCGAAGGACCGAAGCCGACCTACGCCAAGGCCAACGCCGAAATGGCGCTCTTCGGGATCTACGAGATCTCGAAGATCCTGACGACGCCCGCGCGCCTCGAGATGACGCTTTCCAACGTCGTCAACGTGTTGACGTCGTTCCTGCAGATGCGCCGCGGCATGATCGTCGTCCTCGACGACGTCGGCGACGTCGAGATCGTGGCGACCGCCGGCTGGGCCGAGCAGGGGCCGAAGCGCGGCCGCGCCATCGACAGCCTGCCGCGCGCGGTGATCGACCGCATCGTCGCCACGACGACGCCGGTCGTCGCCCAGGACATCTCGCACGATCCGCTGTTCGAGACCGCCGACGGGCTCCTCGCCGAGGAAGCCGGCATGCGCGTCTCCTTCATCGGCGTGCCGATCAAGGCCGACAACAAGGTGGTGGGGACGCTCTCCATCGACCGCGTGTGGGACGGCCGTACCCAGTTCCGCATCGACGACGACCTGCGCTTCCTGTCGATGGTGGCGAACCTCACCGGCCAGACGGTGAAGCTGCACCGCATCCTCTCGGCCGATCGCCAGCGCCTGCTCGACGAGCGCTCGAGCCTCGAGAAGGCGCTCGGCAACGAGCTCGCCAACCGCGTGCCGCGGGCGACGCCGAAGGTCGACGGCATCGTCGGCGAGAGCGTCGCGGTCAAACGCGTGCTGCAGACGATCGCCGTCGTCGCCAAGTCGAACTCGACCGTGCTGCTGCGCGGCGAGAGCGGCACCGGCAAGGAACTCTTCGCCCGGGCGATCCACGATCTCAGCCCCCGCAAGTCGAAGCCCTTCGTCAAGCTCAACTGCGCCGCGCTGCCCGAGAGCGTGCTCGAGAGCGAGCTCTTCGGCCATGAGAAGGGCTCCTTCACCGGTGCCGTCGGCCAGCGCGCCGGCCGCTTCGAACTGGCCAACGGCGGCACGCTGCTGCTCGACGAGATCGGCGAGATCTCGGCCTCGTTCCAGGCCAAGCTCCTGCGCATCCTGCAGGAGGGCGAATTCGAGCGCGTCGGCGGCACCAAGACGCTGAAGGTCGACGTCCGCCTCGTCTGCGCCACCAACAAGAACCTCGAGGAGGCGGTCGCCAAGGGCGAATTCCGCGCCGACCTCTACTACCGCATCAACGTGGTGCCGGTGTTCCTGCCCCCCTTGCGCGAGCGTCCCGGCGACATTCCGCACCTCGCCCGCGCCTTCGTGACGCGGTTCAACGAGGAGAACGGGCGCAAGATGGCGATCTCGCCGGGCGGTCTGGAGCTCCTGTCGCGCTGCTACTTCCCCGGCAACGTGCGCGAACT
>DBMN01000331.1:5506-5773 GCA_002298965.1 Rhizobiales bacterium UBA697
CACACCGGCAACTGCCTGTCGGCCCTGCTGTGGAAGAGCGCGCCGAAGAAGCCGGGCATGCCCGATCCGATCGCCATGCTCGCCTCCGGCCAGCCGGTGGTGGCGCCGACACCGAACCACGGCGCGATGCCGGCGGTCTTCCCGGTCGGCGGCGTGGCCGAGGCGGCGATGCCGTCGCCCGCCGCCCCGGCGCCGATGGCGGCCCCGACGCCGCTGCCGGCCGAGGTCACGGGCGGGGCCTCGGGTCTGTGCGAACATGCCGACGCC
>DBMN01000190.1:0-14194 GCA_002298965.1 Rhizobiales bacterium UBA697
ATGAACGGTCAGAACATCCGTATCCGCCTCAAGGCGTTCGACCATCGGGTCCTCGACGCCTCGACGCGCGAGATCGTCAGCACGGCCAAGCGCACCGGCGCCTCGGTTCGTGGCCCGGTTCCGCTGCCGACGCGGATCGAGAAGTTCACGGTCAACCGCTCGCCGCACGTCGACAAGAAGAGCCGCGAGCAGTTCGAAATCCGCACCCACAAGCGTCTCCTCGACATCATCGATCCGACCCCTCAGACGGTCGACGCGCTGATGAAGCTGGATCTCGCCGCGGGCGTCGACGTCGAGATCAAGCTCTGATCGGGCAACCGGTCGAGAGCCTCTGGTTCGACAGCCATGCTCGGTGAACGTGAGTTCCTCCGAGCCTCTGACTAAATCAGGCGCGTATCACTTCGGTGACGCTCCACAAGAAGAGAGAACGCCATGCGTTCAGGTGTGATTGCACAGAAGCTGGGCATGACCCGCATCTATACGGATGCGGGCGAGCAGGTTCCGGTCACGGTCCTGCGTCTCGACGGCTGCCAGGTCGTCGCCCACCGTACCGAAGAGAAGAACGGCTACACCGCGCTGCAGCTCGGTGCCGGCCTCGCCAAGGTGAAGAACACCACCAAGGCGCAGCGCGGCCACTTCGCCAAGGCGAACGTCGAGCCGAAGCGCAAGGTCGTCGAGTTCCGCGTCGACCCGGACAAGCTGATCGAAGTGGGCGCCGAGCTCACCGCCGATCACTTCGTCGTCGGCCAGTTCGTCGACGTCACCGGCACTTCGATCGGCAAGGGCTTCGCCGGCGGTATGAAGCGCTGGAACTTCGGTGGTCTGCGCGCCACCCACGGCGTGTCGGTCTCGCACCGTTCGCTGGGTTCGACCGGTAACCGTCAGGACCCGGGCCGTACCTTCAAGAACAAGAAGATGGCCGGCCACATGGGTGCCGAGCGTGTCACCACGCAGAACCTCAAGGTCGTCCGCACCGACGTCGAGCGCGGCCTGATCCTCGTCGAGGGTTCGGTTCCCGGCTCCAAGGGTGGCTGGATCATCGTTCGCGATGCCGTGAAGCGCAAGGCGCCGAGCGACCTGCCGCTTCCGGGCGCGTTCCGCATGGCCGCCGCTCCGGTCGCCGCCACTGAAGAGAAGGGGGCCGAGTGATGGAGTTCCAGGTCAAGAAGCTGGACGGCACCGACGCCGGCAAGATCACCGTCTCCGACGAGATCTTCGGCCTCGAGCCCCGCGCGGATCTCATCCAGCGCGTCGTCAAGTGGCAGCTCGCCAAGCGCCGCGCCGGCACCCACAAGGTGAAGGGCCGCTCGGAGATCGCCCGGACGGGCAAGAAGATCTACAAGCAGAAGGGCACCGGTTCCGCCCGTCACGGCTCGGCGCGCGCGCCGATCTTCCGTGGCGGTGGCCGCGCCCACGGCCCGGTCGTCCGCTCGCACGAGCACGACCTGCCGAAGAAGGTGCGCGCCCTCGGTCTGAAGCATGCGCTTTCGGCCAAGGCCGCGGAGGCCTCGATCGTCGTCCTCGAATCGGCTACTGCGGCCGAGCCGAAGACCAAGACGCTCGCCGATCAGTTCGAGAAGCTCGGCTTCGCGAACGTCCTGGTCGTCGCCGGCGCCGAGATCGATGCCAACTTCGGTCTCGCTGCTCGCAACATCCCGAACGTCGACGTTCTCCCGATCCAGGGCATCAACGTCTACGACATCCTGCGTCGCAAGACCCTCGTCCTCACCAAGGACGCGGTCGAGGCGATCGAAGCTCGGTTCCGGGCGGAGGCGTGATCATGACCGTCAAGCTCTCGCACTACGACGTGATCCGCTCGCCGGTCATCACCGAGAAGTCCACCATCGCCGCCGAGCAGAACAAGGTGGTGTTCAACGTCGCCAAGTCCGCGACCAAGCCCGAGATCAAGGCCGCCGTCGAGGCGCTCTTCAAGGTGCAGGTCGAGAAGGTGAACACCCTGGTCCGCATGGGCAAGGTGAAGCGCTTCAAGGGCTTCGTCGGCAAGCAGGACGACGTCAAGAAGGCGATCGTGACGCTGGCCGAAGGCCACCGGATCGACGTGACGACCGGTCTCTGAAGGCAGGGGTAGAGAAACAATGGCTCTTAAGACCTTCAACCCGGTCACGCCCAGCCTTCGCCAGCTGGTCATCGTCGACCGATCCGGCCTGTACAAGGGCAAGCCGCTGAAGACCCTCACCGAGGGTCTCTCGAAGACCGGCGGCCGCAACAACCTCGGCCGCATCACCGCCCGTTTCAAGGGCGGCGGTCACAAGCGCACGTACCGCATCGTCGACTTCAAGCGTCGCAAGGTCGACGTGTCGGCGACGGTCGAGCGTCTCGAGTACGATCCGAACCGTTCGGCGTTCATCGCGCTGATCAAGTACGCCGACGGCGAGTTCTCCTACATCCTGGCGCCGCAGCGTCTGGCCGTGGGCGACACCGTGATCTCCGGCGCCTCGGTCGACGTGAAGCCCGGCAACGCGATGCCGATCGGCAACATCCCGGTCGGTACCATCGTGCACAACGTCGAACTGAAGCCCGGCAAGGGCGGTCAGATCGCCCGTTCCGCCGGTGCCTACGCTCAGATCGTCGGCCGTGACCAGGGCTACGTCATCGTCCGCCTCGGTTCGGGCGAACAGCGCCTGATCCTCGGCACCTGCCTGGCGACCGTCGGTGCGGTGTCGAACCCGGATCATATGAACACCTCGATCGGCAAGGCGGGTCGCTCTCGCTGGCTCGGTCGTCGTCCCCACAACCGTGGTGTCGTCATGAACCCGGTCGACCATCCGCACGGCGGCGGCGAAGGCCGCACCTCCGGCGGCCGTCATCCGGTGACGCCGTGGGGCAAGCCGACCAAGGGCAAGAAGACCCGGTCGAACAAGGCGACGAACAAGTTCATCGTCCGCTCGCGCCACGCCAAGAAGGGTAAGTAATCCATGGCTCGTTCTGTCTGGAAAGGCCCGTTCGTCGACGGTTACCTCCTGAAGAAGGCCGAGAAGGCGCGTTCTTCGGGCCGCGCCGAAGTGATCAAGATCTGGAGCCGTCGCTCCACGATCCTGCCGCACTTCGTCGGTCTGACCTTCGGCGTGTACAACGGTCAGAAGCACATCCCCGTCCTCGTCTCCGAGGAAATGGTCGGCCAGAAGTTCGGTGAGTATTCGCCGACCCGGACCTATTACGGTCACGCTGCCGACAAGAAGGCGAAGAGGAAGTAAGCCCCATGTCGAAGCCGAAGACCGAACGGGCGCTGAAGGACACCGAAGCTCGGGCGCTGACGCGGATGATCCGCGTCTCGCCGCAGAAGCTCAACCTCGTCGCCGCCCTCATCCGTGGCAAGAAGGTCTCGACCGCTCTGGCCGAACTCACCTTCTCGCGCAAGCGCATCGCCGGCACCGTCAAGAAGACGCTGGAGAGCGCCATCGCCAATGCCGAGAACAACCACGAGCTCGACGTCGACAGCCTGGTCGTCGCCGAAGCCTTCGTGGGCAAGGCCCTGGTCATGAAGCGTTTCCACGCTCGTGCCCGCGGTCGCGCCTCGCGCGTCGAAAAGCCGTTCTCGAACCTGACGATCGTCGTCCGCGAAGTGGAGTCCGCCTGATGGGACAGAAGGTCAACCCGATCGGTCTCCGGCTCGGCATCAACCGGACCTGGGATTCCCGCTGGTACGCCGGCAAGGGCGAGTACGGCAAGCTGCTGCATGAGGATCTCGCGATCCGCAAGTATCTGCTCGCCGAGCTCAAGCAGGCGGCCGTCTCCAAGGTGGTCATCGAGCGTCCGCACAAGAAGTGCCGGGTTTCGATCCACACCGCTCGTCCGGGCGTGGTGATCGGCAAGAAGGGCGGCGACATCGACAAGCTCCGCAAGGGCGTCGCCAAGCTGACCGACAGCGAAGTGCACATCAACATCGTCGAGGTGCGCAAGCCCGAGATCGATGCCAACCTGGTGGCCGCTTCGATCGCCCAGCAGCTCGAGCGTCGCGTCGCCTTCCGTCGCGCCATGAAGCGCGCCGTTCAGTCGGCGATGCGTTTCGGTGCCGAAGGCATCCGCATCAACGCTTCGGGCCGTCTCGGCGGCGCCGAGATCGCTCGCCTCGAGTGGTACCGTGAAGGTCGCGTTCCGCTGCACACCCTGCGTGCGGACATCGACTTCGGTGTCGCCACCGCGGTCACGGCCTACGGCACCTGCGGCCTCAAGGTCTGGATCTTCAAGGGCGAGATCCTCGAGCACGATCCGATGGCTTCCGAGCGCCGTGCGCTCGAGCCGGACAACACCCGCCGCGACCGTCCGGAAGGACGCGAGCGTGATCGGGAGCGCGACGGTGAGCGTCGTGGCCGTGGTCGCCGCGATCGCGACCGTGACGGCGAGCGGGCCTGACGGCCGGCGGCGCATTGACAGATAACGAGAGAGAACGACGATGCTGCAGCCGAAGCGCACGAAGTTCCGCAAGCAGTTCAAGGGCCGGATCAAGGGCGACGCCAAGGGTGGCTTCTCCCTCGACTTCGGGTCCTATGGCCTGAAAGCGCTGGAACCGGAGCGGGTCACCGCCCGTCAGATCGAGGCGGCCCGCCGCGCGATCACCCGTCAGATGAAGCGTCAGGGACGCGTGTGGATCCGCGTGTTCCCCGACGTGCCGGTTTCTTCGAAGCCGACCGAAGTGCGCATGGGTAAGGGCAAGGGCGCTCCCGAATATTGGGCGTGCCGTGTCAAGCCTGGCCGCATTCTCTTCGAGATCGACGGCGTGAGCCACGAGATCGCCGAAGAAGCGCTGCGTCTGGGAGCCGCCAAGCTCCCGATCCGCACGCGCTTCATCGAGCGTATCGCCGACTGAGAGGGTTGACCGATGAAGATCGCCGACATCCGGACGAAGACGGCCGACGAACTCGCCGACGAGCTCGAGAAGCTGAAGAAAGAGCAGTTCAACCTTCGCTTCCAGAAGGCCACCGGACAGCTCGAGAACACGGCGCGTGTGCGCCAGGTCCGTCGCGACATCGCGCGGATCCAGACCGTCATCACCGCCAAGAGCGGTAACTGAGGGAGACGGCAATGCCGAAGCGCGTGTTGCAGGGCGTCGTCGTCAGCGACAAGAACGACAAGACCGTCGTGGTCGAGGTGGAGCGTCGCTTCACCCATCCGCTTCTGAAGAAGACCGTGCGTCGTTCCAAGAAGTACCACGCTCACGACGAAGAGAACCGCTTCAAGGTCGGCGATCAGGTCGCGATCGAGGAGACCCGTCCGCTCTCGAAGAACAAGAGCTGGGTGGTCCTCGGTCCGGTCGGCGCGATCTGAGGCTCGGCGACACTAATTAGGAAAGGCGGTCGGTCATGATTCAAATGCAGACCAACCTCGACGTCGCCGACAACTCGGGTGCCAAGCGCGTCATGTGCATCAAGGTACTCGGCGGTTCGAAGCGCAAGTACGCCACCGTCGGCGACATCATCGTGGTGTCGGTGAAGGAGGCCATTCCGCGCGGACGCGTGAAGAAGGGCGACGTCATGAAGGCGGTCGTCGTTCGCGTCAGCAAGGACATTCATCGGGCGGACGGACAGGTTATCCGTTTCGACCGCAACGCGGCCGTTCTGATCAACAATCAGAAGGAGCCGATCGGTACTCGTATCTTCGGACCGGTTCCGCGCGAGCTTCGCGCCAAGAACCACACGAAGATCCTTTCGCTGGCGCCGGAGGTGCTGTGATGGCCGCGAAGATCAAGAAGGGCGACAAGGTCGTCGTGCTCGCCGGCCGTGACAAGGGCAAGTCCGGCGAAGTGGTTCAGGTCATGCCGACGGAAGAGCGTGCGCTCGTCCGTGGCGTGAACATGGTGCAGCGGCATCAGAAGCCGCAGGGCGTGAACGAAGGCGGGATCATCTCGAAAGAGGCTCCGATCCACCTTTCGAACCTCGCCATCGCCGACAAGGACGGCAAGCCCACGCGCGTCGGCTTCAAGAAGTTGGAGGACGGCCGCAAGGTCCGTTTCGCCAAGCGTTCGGGAGAAGTGATCGATGGCTGAGGCTGCCCTGACGCCGCGGATGAAGAAGCACTACGAGGACGTGGTGCGCCCGGCGATGATCGAGAAGTTCGGCTACAAGAACGCGTTCGAAGTGCCGACGCTCGACAAGATCGTTCTGAACATGGGTGTGGGTGAGGCGACTGCCGACTCCAAGAAGCCCACGACCGCTGCGGCGGACCTCGCGCAGATCGCCGGCCAGAAGCCGGTCATCACGCGAGCCCGCAAGGCGATCGCGCAGTTCAAGATCCGTGAGAACATGCCGATCGGCGCGAAGGTCACCCTTCGCAAGACCCGCATGTACGAGTTCCTCGACCGCCTGGTCACGATCGCGCTGCCGCGCGTCCGCGACTTCCGTGGTCTGAACCCCAAGAGCTTCGACGGCCGCGGCAACTATGCCATGGGCGTCAAGGAACACATCGTATTCCCCGAGATCAACTACGACAAGGTTGATCAGATCTGGGGTATGGACATCATCGTCTGTACGACGGCGAAGACCGACGACGAAGCCCGGGAGCTGCTCAAGCTCTTCAACTTCCCGTTCCGTCAGTGAGCCGTTACGGCAGAGGATAGGAAAGACATGGCCAAGAAGAGCTCGATCGAGAAGAACAACCGCCGTCGCAACCTGACGGCGCGCGATCTCAAGAAGCGCACCGACCTCAAGGCGGTGATCATGAATCGCGAGTCCTCGCCGGAGGAGCGCATGCAGGCGGTGTTCAAGCTCGCCGAAATGCCGCGCAACGGCGCCAAGGTCCGCATTCGCAACCGTTGCGAAGTGACGGGCCGCCCGCGCGCGTTCTATCGCAAGCTGAAGATGTCGCGCGTCGCGCTTCGTGAACTGGGCAACATGGGCATGATCCCGGGCCTGGTGAAGTCGAGCTGGTGAGGAAAGTACCATGAGCCTCTCTGATCCTCTGGGCGATCTGATCACCCGTATCCGCAACGCGCAGCTGCGGAAGAAGTCCTCGCTGAAGACGCCGGCCTCGAAGCTGCGCGCCAACCTTCTCGACGTGCTGAAGGCCGAGGGCTACATCCGCGGCTACACCAAGGTCGAGTTCGACGGCGGCAAGTCCGAGTTCGAAGTCGAGCTGAAGTACTTCGACGGCCAGCCGGTGATCCGTGAGATCGCCCGCGTGTCGAAGCCCGGCCGCCGCGTCTACACCTCGGTCGCGAATATCCCGCGTGTCGCCAACGGCCTCGGTGTGACGATCCTGTCCACGCCGAAGGGTGTTCTGGCCGACCACGCCGCTCGCGAAGCGAATGTCGGCGGCGAAGTGCTCTGCAAGGTCTTCTGAGGCCGGAAACGATACGGGGTAGTCCCATGTCACGCATCGGAAAGAAGGCCGTGCCGGTTCCCGCCGGTGTCACCGCGGAAGTCGCGGGACAGGCCGTCAACGTCAAGGGCCCCAAGGGTGCCCTTTCTTTCACCGTCCACGATCTCGTGGAAGTCACCAAGGGTGACGAGGGCATCGCGGTCAAGCCGCGCGACGAGTCCAAGCAGGCTCGCTCGCTGTGGGGCATGTCCCGCACGATGATCTCGAACCTCGTGGTCGGCGTCTCCAAGGGCTTCGAGAAGAAGCTCGAGATCAACGGCGTCGGCTACAAGGCTGCCCTCAACGGCAAGACCCTGACGCTGTCGCTCGGCTACAGCCACGACGTGCTGTTCCCGGTTCCGGAAGGCATCACCATCCAGGTGGCCGGCCCGAAGCAGGACCAGATCATCGTGACTGGCATCGACAAGCAGCAGGTCGGTCAGGTCGCCGCGGAGATCCGCGAGTGGCGCGGCCCCGAGCCCTACAAGGGCAAGGGTGTCAAGTATGCCGACGAGAAGATCTTCCGCAAGGAAGGCAAGAAGAAGTAAGGAGCAGCCGCCATGGCCCATCAGACCACTACGGAGCGTCGTGCGGCTCGCGTGCGCCGTGCCGTCAAGGCGGCGGCGAACGGCCGCCCGCGGCTCTCGGTTCATCGCTCGTCGAAGAACATCTATGCCCAGATCATCGACGACGCGGCGGGTGTCACCCTCGCCGCCGCGTCGACCCTGGACGCCTCGCTCAAGAGCAGCCTGAAGACCGGCGCCGACAAGGCCGCGGCGGAAGCCGTCGGCAAGCTCGTCGCCGAGCGCGCTGTCGCCGCGGGTGTGAAGGAGGTCGTGTTCGATCGCGGCCGCTTCATCTACCACGGCCGCGTCAAGGCGCTCGCCGATGCCGCCCGTGAGGGCGGTCTCGAGTTCTGATCAACAAACGAGGCGCGCCGGGAAGGCTGCGCACGAGGGATCATTCGACATGGCAAAGCTCGAGCGGGAAGAACGCGACAGCGAATTCGTCGACCGGCTGGTGCACATCAACCGCGTCGCCAAGGTGGTGAAGGGCGGCCGTCGCTTCGGCTTCGCCGCGCTCGTCGTCGTCGGCGACCAGAAGGGCCGCGTCGGCTTCGGCCACGGCAAGGCTCGTGAAGTGCCGGAAGCCATCCGCAAGGCCACCGAGGCGGCGAAGCGCGGTCTGATCCGCGTCTCGCTCCGCGAGGGCCGCACGCTCCACCACGACGTCGTCGGCCATCATGGCGCCGGCCGCGTCATCGTCCGTGCCGCCCCGGCCGGTACCGGCATCATCGCCGGCGGCCCGATGCGCGCGGTCTTCGAAACGCTCGGCGTCCAGGACGTCGTGGCGAAGTCGATGGGCTCGTCGAACCCGTACAACATGGTTCGCGCGACCTTCGACGCTCTGAAGGCCGAGGACAGCCCCCGTTCCGTCGCCGCTCGCCGCGGCATGAAGGTGTCGACCCTCCAGAGCCGTCGCGGTGCCGAAGGCGCCGACGCGTCGGCCGAGGCGTGAGACGAACCGGCTGCTCTCCCGTCGTGAGGCGAGGGGGCGTCGGTCTTGAAGAAAGCTAGGGTGAACCCCATGTCGAACAACGCCACGGTCAAGACCGTCACGGTCGAGCAGATCGGCTCGCCGATCCGTCGCCCGGACGTTCAGGAGAAGACCCTGATCGGTCTCGGGCTCAACAAGCGGCATCGCCGTTCCACGCTGGAGGACACTCCGGCCGTGCGCGGCATGATTGCCAAGGTCGCCCACCTCGTTCGCATCGTCGAAGAGAACTGAGAAGGATCCGAGCGATGAAGCTCAACGAGATCAGCGACAACGTCGGCGCCGCCAAGACGGGCAAGCGCCTCGGTCGCGGCATCGGCTCGGGCCTGGGCAAGACCTCGGGCAAGGGCGTCAAGGGCCAGAAGGCGCGCTCCGGCGTCGCCATCAAGGGCTTCGAAGGTGGTCAGATGCCGCTGCATCGCCGCCTGCCGAAGCGCGGCTTCAACAACATCTTCCGCCTCGACTACAACGAGGTCTCGATCGCCCGCGTCCAGGCGGCGATCGATGCGGGCAAGCTCGACGCGGCTTCGGTCATCTCGGCCGACGCGCTGAAGGCTGCCGGCGTGATCCGTCGGGTCAAGGACGGCGTCCGTCTGATCGGACCGGGCGAGCCGAAGGGCGCGCTCTCGTTCGAGATCGCCGGTGGCTCCGCCCCCGCGATCGCCGCGGTCGAGAAGGCCGGCGGCAAGGTCGTCGTCGCCGAGAAGAAGAAGGCGGACGCGGCCGAGTGATCGGCCCCGCCCTTCGAGATTGATGGAAGCGGCCGAGCGATCGGCCGCTTTCGAACCATCGGACATACTCCCTTACGAAGCACCGGAGACCGACATGGCGTCTGCTGCCGAACAGCTCGCGGCCAATCTCAACTGGGGTGCCTTCGGCAAGGCCGAGGAACTGAAGAAGCGCATCTGGTTCACGCTGGGTGCGCTTCTCGTCTATCGGCTGGGCACTTATCTGCCGCTGCCGGGCATCGACGCCGGAGCCCTCGCCAAGGCGTTCAACAACGCCCAGACCGGCATCATCGGTCTCTTCAACATGTTCTCCGGCGGCGCCGTCGGCCGCATGGCGATCCTGGCGCTGGGCATCATGCCCTACATCTCCGCCTCGATCATCGTGCAGCTGATGACGACGGTCGTCCCCTCTTGGGAAGCGCTCAAGAAGGAAGGCGAGTCGGGTCGCAAGCAGTTGAACCAGTACACCCGGTTCCTGACCGTGATCCTCGCCATCTTCCAGGCCTGGGGCATCGCCGTCGGTCTCGAGGGCGCCTCGGGCGTCGTCGCCGCGCCGGGCTTCTTCTTCCGCTTCACCGCGACCGTGACGCTGGTCGGCGGCACGCTGTTCCTGATGTGGCTGGGTGAGCAGATCACCTCGCGCGGCATCGGCAACGGCACCTCGCTGATCATCTTCGCCGGCATCGTGGCGGGCCTTCCCTCGGCCATCGCCGGCACCCTGGAAC
Organism: Rhizobiales bacterium UBA697; assembly: GCA_002298965.1. Taxonomy (GTDB): domain Bacteria; phylum Pseudomonadota; class Alphaproteobacteria; order Rhizobiales; family Ancalomicrobiaceae; genus Pinisolibacter. The sequence continues at coordinate 10,322 of DBMN01000190.1, forward strand.
TCGGCCGTCAGGGCGCGATCTCGACCTTCGCGATCTTCGCGATCATCGTCGTGGCGATCCTGGTGATCGGCTTCGTGGTCTTCATGGAGCGTGCCCAGCGACGGCTCCTGATCCAGTACCCGAAGCGACAGGTCGGCAACCAGATCATGCAGGGCCAGAGCTCGCATCTGCCGCTCAAGCTCAACACCTCGGGCGTCATCCCGCCGATCTTCGCGTCTTCGCTGCTGCTGGTTCCGGCGACCATCGCCAACTTCCAGCAGGGCCAGACCTCGGGCTGGTTGACGACGGTGACGGCGCTGCTCGGCCACGGCCAGCCGCTCTACATGTTCATGTATGCGGCGCTGATCGTCTTCTTCGCCTTCTTCTACACCGCGATCGTCTTCAACCCGGTCGACACCGCGGACAACCTGAAGAAGCACGGCGGCTTCATCCCCGGCATCCGCCCGGGCGAGCGCACCGCCGAGTACATCGACTACGTCCTCACCCGCATCACGGTTCTCGGCGCCATCTACATCGTCCTGGTGTGCATGTTACCCGAACTGTTGATTTCCTGGACCGGCGTTCCGTTCTATTTCGGCGGCACGTCGCTGCTGATCGTGGTCTCCGTGACCATGGACACGGTGTCGCAGATTCAAGGACACCTGCTCGCACATCAGTACGAAGGTCTGATCAAGCGGGCGAAGCTCAAGGGGGGACGTCGATGAGGCTCATTCTTCTGGGACCGCCGGGCGCCGGCAAGGGCACGCAGGCCACCCGTCTGGTCGAGAAGCACGGCATCGTGCAGCTCTCGACGGGCGACATGCTCCGCGCCGCCGTCAAGGCCGGCACGGACGTGGGCCTGAAGGCCAAGGCGGTGATGGAATCGGGCGGTCTCGTCTCCGACGACATCGTCATCGGCGTGGTCTCCGACCGCATCGACGAGAAGGATTGCCAGAAGGGCTTCATCCTCGACGGCTTCCCGCGGACCGTTCCGCAGGCCGAGGCGCTGACGAAGATGCTCGCCTCCAAGAGCCTGAAGCTCGACGCGGTGATCGAACTGATCGTCGACGTCGACGCGCTGGTCGCCCGCATGGAGAACCGCGTCGCCGAGACGATCGCCGCCGGCGGCACGCCGCGCGCCGACGACAATCCCGAGAGCTTCCGCAAGCGCCTCGGCGAGTATCAGGAAAAGACGGCTCCGCTGTCGGGCTACTACGCCTCGACCGGCGAGCTGAAGACCGTCGACGGCATGAAGTCGATCGACGAGGTCACCGCCGCGATCGGCGCCATCCTCGGCGCCTGAGCGGGGCAAGAGATTCGTCGTACGGGGGCCACCCGTACGACGAAGGAACGAGGTTCCGCGGCCGGGCGGTTGCGCTCGGCCGCGGAATCCTGTATCGACCGGCCCACATCGCGATGGTGAGCGATCGGGGCCGGAACCGAAGGGTTTTCGGCCACCGATCCTTTCGTCGTGAACGGCTGTCCGTCACGCGAGGGATGGCCGGGCTCGAATCGGGAGCGTCGCGAGGCGTTCCCGTGATTTGACTGGAGAGAAACCGTGGCCCGCATCGCAGGCGTCAATATTCCGACCAACAAGCGCGTCGTCATCGCGCTTCAGTACATCCACGGCATCGGCCAGAAGAAGGCCGACGAGATCATGCAGAAGGTCAACATTGCGTATGACCGTCGCGTGAACGAGCTGTCGGATGCCGAAGTTCTTCAGATCCGCGAAGTGATCGACCGCGACTACCTCGTCGAAGGCGATCTGCGTCGCGAGGTCGCGATGAACATCAAGCGTCTCATGGACCTGGGCTGCTACCGCGGCCTGCGTCATCGTCGCGGCCTTCCGGTCCGCGGCCAGCGCACGCACACCAACGCCCGCACCCGCAAGGGTCCGGCGAAGGCGATCGCGGGCAAGAAGAAGTAATTCGTTTCGGGCGCGCGTCGTGAGACGTCCGTCCGGGTGGAGCTGCTGGTATTACGGCGGCGAAGATATCCAAAGCAGGTAAGTCACATGGCCAAGGAAGCCACTCGCGTCAAGCGGCGCGAACGCAAGAACATCACCTCCGGCGTCGTGCACGTGAACTCCACGTTCAACAACACGATGATCACCATCACCGATGCTCAGGGCAACACGATCTCCTGGTCGTCGGCCGGCGCTCTCGGCTTCAAGGGTTCGCGCAAGTCGACCCCCTACGCCGCTCAGGTCGCCGCCGAGGACGCCGCCCGCAAGGCGGCCGAGCACGGCATGCGCACCGTCGAGGTGGAAGTCCGTGGCCCCGGTTCGGGCCGTGAATCCGCGCTGCGCGCTCTCCAGGCGGCCGGCTTCATGGTGACCTCGATCCGCGACGTGACCCCGATCCCGCACAACGGTTGCCGTCCGCGCAAGCGTCGTCGCGTCTGATCGCGCGATCCCTGGCCCGGCCGGGGATCGACATCCCATCGAGGGCGGGCAGCCCTCGGAAGCGGCGGGTCGTCCACCCGCCGCTTCTCTCGTTTCTCCCTCCGGCGGCGCGGGCAGGGTGGTGGGCGCCACCGATATCCCGCCGCATTGCCCGAAAGGTACGACCCCGTGACCATTCACAAGAATTGGCAGGAACTCATCCGTCCGAACAAGCTCGAGGTGAAGCCGGGCGAAGACGCGCGCCGCAAGGCGACCGTCGTCGCCGAGCCGCTTGAGCGTGGTTTCGGCCTGACGCTCGGCAACGCGCTGCGTCGCGTCCTGCTGTCGTCGCTGCAGGGCGCGGCCGTGACCGCGGTGCAGATCGACGGCGTCCTGCACGAGTTCTCCTCGATCCCCGGCGTGCGCGAGGACGTCACCGACATCATCCTGAACATCAAGGAGATCTCGGTGAAGATGCACGGCGACCTGCCCAAGCGCATGGTCGTCCGCAAGACCGGCCCGGGCATCGTCACCGCCGGTGACATCCAGACCGTCGGCGACATCGAGATCCTGAATCCCGAGCTCGCGATCTGCACCCTCGACGAGGGCGCGGAGATCCGCATGGAGCTGACCGTCGCCACCGGCAAGGGCTACGTCCCGGCCGACCGCAACCGTCCGGAAGACGCGCCGATCGGTCTCATCCCGGTCGACAGCCTCTATTCGCCGGTCAAGAAGGTCTCCTACAAGGTCGAGAACACCCGCGAGGGCCAGGTTCTCGACTACGACAAGCTGACGCTGAGCCTGGAGACCGACGGTTCGGTCGCTCCGGACGACGCCGTCGCCTATGCCGCCCGCATCCTGCAGGACCAGCTGGCGATCTTCGTGAACTTCGAGGAGCCCCGCAAGGAAGCCGTCGAGGAGAAGATCCCGGAGCTCGCCTTCAACCCGGCGCTGCTCAAGAAGGTCGACGAGCTCGAGCTGTCGGTGCGTTCGGCGAACTGCCTGAAGAACGACAACATCGTCTACATCGGCGACCTGATCCAGAAGACCGAAGCCGAGATGCTCCGCACCCCGAACTTCGGCCGCAAGTCGCTCAACGAGATCAAGGAAGTCCTGGCCGCACGCGGCCTGACGCTGGGCATGAAGCTCGAGAANNGAAGAGCTCGCCAAGCGCTACGAGGATCACCAGCTCTGAGAATTCGTCCCTTCGGGGGCTTCTCGAGAGCGGTCCGAGGCTGTATGACGCCTCTCGAATTACGGATCGGAGCCACGGCTCCGGTCCCGGAATACGCGAAGCGGGCCGAGGTCCCTTCGTGACAAAGACTTCCAAGCCCGGACGCACAATACCCGGGGTGCCACGGTGANNACCGAAGCGCCGATCGAGACGATCGCCGCCAACGAGGGCAGGGCAACCTGCTCCGCACCCGGAGAAGACCGATGCGTCACGGCAAGGCTGGCCGCAAGCTCAACCGCACCTGGGAACATCGCAAGGCGATGTTCGCCAACATGGC